>JBDVGI010000034.1:0-9939 GCA_039962885.1 Litorimonas sp.
TTTCTACATCGGAAATTTCAACTTCTTCAACCCGAGCAAAAGCCGTTTCTGCAGCTTCGAAATTCCCTAACTGCGTTTCTAATTTGGCGACTTGCAATTGGCCATAAGCATCAAAAAAACTCGCGCCGCCCAAACTGGAAAATATATCACGCGCCGCGTCATAATCACCGCGATCAACTTTGTTCCAACCATCAACAAGTTTCATCAGCAATGTCATAGTTACATCTGCGGAATTCCCATCTAAATATTTAGACGCCCGCGAAGCTCGGCCTGAATTAAAAGCCTCAACACCCAAAATTGCCCGTGCGAGACTTTCTTGTTTGTTCGCTTTAATAACTTTGTTCGCTAGCGACGCAGCCAATTTCATATCCCCCGTCTCAATCGCAGAGACCATAGCAAGACGGCCAAGTCTGACATCTTTATCGGCATGATAAAAAGCGCGAGAATAATATTCAGAGCGCGTGGATTTATCCTCGAGATAATTCGCATAACTCCCCGCGAGATATTCTCCTAATATCGCGGAGTTTGTTTCCTTCGGAAACGCCTGTAGAGGCATCACGGAAACAACAAAACCAACAGAGAGAGCGCAAAGCAAAGATGACAGTTTCATAAAACCTCAATCACGTAAAATTATAATCATTATAAATATATGATGTTTCAAGCGTTATGTAAGACTTAAATACATCACATATTCGGGGGCTGTATTATTAGGTTCGTTACATATTCGGGTAATTTGGCCCGCCCCCGCCCTCTGGCACCGTCCATGTAATATTTTCGCTTGGGTCTTTAATATCGCATGTCTTGCAGTGAATGCAGTTTTGCGAATTAACATTAAAGCGCGGATTAGAACCGTCATCATCGGTTAGCACTTCATAGACCCCTGCAGGACAATAACGCTGCGCAGGTTCCGCATAATTTGGCAAGTTAATAGAAATCGGAATGGTGTCATCAGCCAGTTTCAAATGGCTAGGCTGTTCTTCGCCGTGGTTTGTCGCTGTGAAGCTTACATTTGTTAGGCGATCAAAGGAAATCACGCCGTCGGGTTTGGGATATTCAATGTCTTTATGATCAGATAGCAAGCCCGTTGCTTTTGCGTCATTTTTCTTATGCTTAAGCGTGCCAAAAATATTCACCTTAGCAATCGTCGCGATCCACATATCCACACCGCCCATTAACATGCCGCCCAAAAATGGCCCAAAACGACTATTTAGCGGAGCGACATTGCGCACAGGTTTTAAGTCCGCACCAATTGGCCCGTTATGCAAAGCCTCATCATAGGCCTGCAGCTCATCGCCCGCGCGGCCTGCTTTTATAGCCTCAGCCGCCGCTTGCGCTGCGGCAATCCCTGACAACATCGCATTATGGTTACCTTTAATACGCGGTAGATTCACAAGACCCGCGCTACAGCCTAATAGCGCCCCGCCTGGAAAGGCGACCCGTGGAATAGATTGGTACCCCCCTTTTGTGACAACCCGCGCGCCATAAGCTACGCGCTTACCGCCCTCTAATAGTTTTGCGATTTGCGGATGATGTTTCCAGCGTTGAAATTCCGCATATGGGTACATATTTGGATTGCTGTAATTTAAATCTACAATCATGCCTAAAAAGAGCTGGTTATTCTCGGCGTGATACAAAAAAGAGCCGCCGCCTTGTTTCATGCCAAGCGGCCAACCTGCACTATGATAGACTTCCCCTTCATTGTGATTTTCGGGCTTAATGTCCCAAATTTCTTTCATACCAAGACCAAATTTTTGCGGCTCTACGTCTTTATCGAGTTCGTATTTCGCAATCGCGACTTTAGACAAAGATCCGCGTGCGCCCTCAGCTAGCAAGACATATTTGCCGTGCAATTCCATTCCAGCTTCGTAATTTTCGCCCATAGACCCGTCTTTGTTGCGGCCAAATTCGCCCGCAACAACACCCTTAAGGCTGCCATCTTCACGGTAAACCAGTTCAGAACAGGACATCCCAGGAAAAACTTCGACACCCAAGTTTTCTGCTTGTTCTGCAAGCCAGCGGCATACATTCCCCATAGAAACAATATAATTGCCGTGATTATGCATGAGCGGCGGCAACATAAACATGGGCAAGCTTAAGGATCCTGCTGGTCCGAAAATGGCAAGTTTATCCGATTTAACTTTCGTTTTAACAGGCGCGCCCATTTCTTCGAAATTTGGGAAAAGCGCTTTGAGGCCGCTTGGGTCAAGCACAGCGCCTGACAATATATGCGCGCCAACTTCAGAGCCTTTTTCAAGAACAACCACATTAAGCTCAGCATTGATTTGCTTAGCTCGTATTGCCGCAGACAGACCCGCTGGCCCCGCGCCGACAATCACAATATCGTATTCCATGCTCTCGCGCTCTGGTCTTTGACTATTTTCAGGCATATAACTCACTCTAGTTACGACGGCCGCATAGCGGCTATGGTTATGACTATAATATAGGGTTATGCCTAAACAGAAAATCGCTCTGCGACAAGCACTTGCTTGTCTCAGTTTCAAGGAAAAGCCGTAATGACCAACACAAACACGCCACAAAATGATGCAATATTGGACTTAGGCTGGGAAGAATGGGTTGGCCTGCCCGGCTTATCCTTACCCGCGATTAAAGCCAAAATTGACACAGGCACACGCACATCGGCGCTACATGCGGTTGCGATTGAACCGTTTGGAACAGAAGATAAGCCCCAAGTCCGTTTTATTATGCATCCTGACCCAGATGACATGTCTGTCCATGTTATCTGCTCTGCCCATGTCATTGACCGTCGTAGTTTTACACGGACCAACGGCGAAACAGAGCTGCGCTATGTCATTATGGCGAATATTAAAATCAACAACCAAAGCTGGCCGATTGAAATATCCCTGACAAATCGCGAAGCGATGGAACATCGAATGTTACTGGGACGCGCAGCCCTGCGCGATAATTGCCAAGTCATGCCAGCTTCAAGTTTTTTACAGCCCCAACTTTCTTTTAAACCTTATAAAAAACGGCAAACCAAAAGCTCCATTCCGCGCCGTCCTCTACGAATTGCTATCCTCACGCAGGAGCCATATAATTACTCCAATCAGCGCATTATAGAGGCCGCCGAAGCCCGCGGCCATACAATTGAATGCATCGAGACAAGTCGGTGCTACATGGAAATTAACGCGCATAAACCAGATGTGCATTATAACGGAAAGGCACTGCCCCGGTATGACGCCATTATACCGCGCATCGGGTCAAGTATTACTTTTTACGGAATGGCGGTTGTGCGTCAATTCGAAAGCATGGGCGTGTATTGCCTCAACACATCAGCCCCGATTGGTATGTCCCGCGATAAATTACAAGCCCACCAAATTTTGTCAGCACATGGCCTAGATATGCCCGCCACGGCATTCGCGAAATCAGGTCAAGACACCAAGGAGCTTTTAGAACTTGTGGGCGGCGCGCCTGCCGTTGTTAAACTGCTAGAAAGCACACAAGGCAAGGGCGTTGTTCTCGCGGAAACCCGAAGTGCTGCGTCTGCTTTAATTGACGCATTTCGCGGTCTTAATGCGCATTTTCTTGTGCAAGAATTCATCAAAGAGGCCAACGGGTCTGATGTGCGTTGCTTTGTTGTCCAAGGCAAAGTTGTTGGCGCGATGATACGCACAGCTCAAAAAGGGGAATTTCGGTCAAATGTCCATCAAGGCGGAACCGTAAAAAAAACCCGCTTGACCAAAGACGAAAGACGCGCAGCTATAAAGGCTGCGAAGATCATGCAACTTGATGTCGCAGGCGTTGATATTTTACGATCTGATGCTGGCCCTAAAATTCTCGAAGTCAATTCATCCCCTGGTCTTCAAGGCATAGAAGAGGCAACAAAAAAGGATATAGCAGGCGCAATTGTTGAATGCATAGAGACCAATGTTCCGACCGTTTTCCGAACATCTTTTCGGCAATCTACAAAGACTAACAAACTCCAAGAATAAGACTCGCAATACACAAATAAGGTCGTAAAATGGTATTATGGAATCTGCATTACGCTCTTTGATAGATTGGTATGAGCGCGCCGGCGTTGATGTCCCGCCGTTGCCCGCCATAAAACCAGCCCCGCGTGCTATACGAGCGGGCAATTCTGCGTCTATGGAGACAAAGCGTCAAAGCCTAAACCCGCCAACATCCCGCTCAGATTTATCGCGCGGAACATCTGATACGCAAACACACAAAGATACAGCCCAAGGCGTTTCCAATCTAATAGAGGCTGCAACGCAAGCGGCCAAAACCGCAAAGACCTTAGAAGGTTTGCAAGTCGCCGTGAAAAAATTTGATGCGGGACGACTATCTGATAATGCGCGCGGCGCGGTGTTCTCTCGCGGCAATCTTGCGGCGAAATTAATGGTCATTGGCGAAGCCCCGAGCCATGATGATGATATAAAAGCCGAGCCCTTTATGGGACGCGAAGGGGCGTTGTTGAGCCGTATGCTTGGCGCGATTGGGTTCACAGATGATGACGTTTATCTAACGCTGAGCGTAAATTGGCGTTTGCCTCAAGGCCGCACACCGAAAGCTGCTGAGATTGATGTGTGCCGTCCGTTTCTGCGGCGGCATATTGAACTCGCCAAGCCGTCTCATATTCTCATGCTAGGTAGCACACCCATGAGCGCCTTGACAGATATTACAAGCATCATGAAACATCATGGCCAGTGGAAAAATATCAAAATTGGCGAAAAAGACATCCCTGCCCTGCCTATGTACCACCCATCGCTGCTGCTCACGCAATCTGATTTGAAAAAAGATGCATGGAGAGATTTATTATCTCTGCGCGCCGCATTGGCCAGTTAGGGCTCGTAAATCTGGCATAAACTCCACATCTAATCAGTCCAGAATTTATACAATATCTTCTTTTCATACCCGAACAAACTTCTATATATGTGCTGCTGGCTAATTGACACACTTCAAGGATTTAAACCCTATCATGCCTAAAAACCTATGCCTTACCCTCACGGCTTTCACTACAGCCTTCACTTTGACAGGCTGCGGCGACAAAAGCGCGTCTGTCCCCAGTCATAATAGTTTTATAGATCAACTCAAAAAAGATTACCCTGTAAGTTTGGCAAAGATTGCTGATAATGTCTGGGTACATACCACTAATTACACCTTCCCTGGGCAAACACCTGTTTCAAGTAATGGCCTTGTTGTCGCAAGCAATGATGATCTCATCCTTGTTGATACAAGTTGGGGAGAAATGGCGACCTTATCCCTGCTAGAATCTATCAAAGATCAAACTGGCAGAGAGGTCACAAAACTAATTATCACCCAACATCATATGAACCGCATAGCAGGCGTTGATGTCGCAGAGCGTAAAGGCATTAAAGTTTTCACCCACCCAGAGACCCCTAAACTAGCTGTTCAAAATGGGTATCCCGTTCCCAACACATCTGTCTCGAGCCTAAAGTTACCGAAATCTCGGACGCGTGTTGGCCCTGTTGAGGTGGCCTACCCAGGTCATGGCCAGACCCTCGACAACCTTGTTGTTTATGTGCCCTCTGCCAATATTTTATATGGCGGCTGCGCCATTCGAAGCGCAGGCAGTACAAACCTTGGAAACATCGCTGATGCCAACTTGAAAACATGGGGGCCAGCTTTAGCGTGGGTCAAAACCACTTACCCCGAAACGAAAACCGTTGTGCCATGCCGCGGTAAAGGCGCCAACCTGTCCTTGATTGATGACACTCTAGCCTTGATTGCCAAGCGCGTTAATGCTCAACAGACACAGGCAGTAGAGACTGACGATACGCCTGCAAAGCCTTAAGGTCATCCACATCCGTTAAAGTCCTAAGCACGGCGATGTCCCCGTCAATTCGTGCCTTTATGTCCGATAAGGTGTCCTCATGCGACCAACGCACATGATCAAAGGTGCTTGGACGCAGCGGGGCATTCGCACCCATCAGCCAAAATCCGCCATCATCTGCTGGGCCAAAGACAGCTGCGCTGTGACGCAAAGCTTCAAACCCTGCGGCTATGTCACTCGCGGTCACTTGCGGGCAATCCGTGCCAATGACAATGACAGGGCCTTTGGTTTGAAACGCAGCCGCCAGCCGCGGGGATAGCGAGCCAGAGACTTGCGCAATTTGTTCGGTTCCTTGCCATTCGGGTACAGCTCCTAATGCTGATGGCGGCGTAATTGCCAACACTGTATCCCAGCGCGGGCCTTGAACTTGGCGCAGAACTTGCGCCATCATAGCGCGGTAAAGCCGTTTAGCCTGCACTACGCCAATATCTCGCGCGAGCCGCGTTTTTGCGCGCCCCATAACAGGGGCTTTTGCAAAAATATAAAGTGTGGGTCGAGGCGTCATAACGTCCTTTATAATTTCATATGATAGCGCTCATATAGCGTATCAATAGATGTGCCCGCACGGTAAGCCCGCAACAGGTGAAAATTACGCCACCCTCTGCGCCAAACACCTTCACAAAGATGATCAGATATATCCGTGCGCAATGTAGCTTTTAGGGGGCCAAAACCTTTGCGTCCAACATATGCACGAATTCGGTCAACAAATTCCACATCTTCAAATAACGGATAATCAGCAGCATAGCCACCGAGCGTTTTATAGACATCGGATGCAATGAGCAGGCCTTGGTCGCCATATGGCAAACGCCACGCCCAGCACCGCAAATCAACCCAGCGCTTAATAATAAATCCCGACAGCCCGTTTTGACAGGATTTATAGCGAAAATACCCTGTCTTTTTGGCATCCCTTCGAATGAAGTCTTGCACAGATTTATGCCATTTTTTTGGCAAGACGCAATCAGCGTGTAAAAATAAAAAATGCTCTGGCGGGTTACCTGACGCACATGCCCAATCGGCCCCTCTGGCCAACTGTGCCCCGCGCCCTGCATTGCCAACGCATATGACGGCGCCCGACTGTACTGCAATTTGCAGGGTTTTATCCGTAGAACCGCCATCGCTAATGATAAGTCGTGTATCCGTACCTCTACCATCTTCGATAGACGCTAGAAGTTGCGGCAAGACCGCCTCAGCATTTAATGTGGGAATGATTATTGTTAGCACAGAGTTTCAATATCAAAAGGGTGAGTAAATACGCGTTAGCCTCTCCTAACACAGAACATTGCCAAAAAAAAAGCTCGACGTTTCAGCCGAGCTTTAAAACTGGATTAAGCTAGGTTATAAAATCTAGCTTTCTTCGTCTTTAATTTGCGCGCGCGTTGCAGCTTCCACTTCTGCGCGGGAGGGAGCAACTTTCTTTTGCTCTAGGAAGATACGGCAAAATTGACCAGACGGTTGCACAAGCTCATTGCCATGCGCGCCATTGCCTGAACATTTAATAACACCCAAAGACTGGCCATCATATGTTTTTGTCGCAAAATCAGCTCCGCGTAGAGCGATGAAGCAGATTTTACCTGAATCTAAATCAAGTACAGTTCCGCCTTCATACTCACAAGACTGCTCTGAAGACACAACACCTTCTGTTGATGGAACATCTACGTCCGCACTTTTATCTTGTGCAAATGTTGGCGCAGCAACAACCGCTGCAAATGTTAAACCCAGAGCAGTTGCCCCGAAACGAAAATTAGCCATGGTTTACTCCTTAAAATTTTCTTAAAGCCTTATAACAGACTTTTTTCGACTAGAAAGACCTACAATCAAAAAATGCAGGTATTATGCCAAAACCTTACCCAGATTTAAGCTTTGAGAAAATCCACGATAATTCCCAAAAAGGGCCAATTTGTGGCGTAGACGAGGCTGGGCGAGGGCCACTGGCTGGCCCTGTCGTCGCCGCAGCCGTTATCTTGGATCAAAACTATATCCCAGACGGCCTGAATGACAGTAAGATCTTATCGGCTATGGCCCGTGAACGGCTGCTGAATGCGCTTATACCTCATGCGATTATTGGAATAGGCATAAGTGAACCCGAAGAAATCGACCGTATTAACATCCTATGGGCAAGCATGATTGCCATGCGGCGCGCCGTTGAAAACCTTCCCGTTAAGCCAGCTATGGCCTTGATAGATGGCAACCGCGCTCCCAAAAACCTGCCCTGTGATGCCTATACTATTGTCAAGGGCGACAGCAAAAGCCTATCCATCGCGGCGGCATCAATCGTGGCCAAAGTCACTCGCGACAGGTTAATGCGTGGCGCTAATATAAGGTTTACAGGCTATAATTTAACTCAGCATCAAGGCTATCCAACCAAAGCCCATAAAGAGGCTATTGAAAGGTTAGGCAAAAGCCCGATTCACAGATGGAGTTTCAAACCAAAACCTATCTAAAACCATCTGGGAAAACTCAAAGCTTAAGAAACATAGTTAACAAATATAGCCCCTGCGTTAACGTCCCCTAATAATTTGTTAAAATTCACAGTAAATCAAATGTTTATGCAGGATATTTCAAAGTTATAAAGGAGTTAGTAACCAAATCAGCGACAAGGATTCTTACAACGAAACATTTAACAAAAGAGCCGCCCAGTGAGCCATTTACGTCTTGTCGAAACCCCCGCCGACTCCCTGCCTTTAAACCGTATCATTCAAGGCGATTGTATCGCTAATATGAACGCTCTGCCTGCGCAAAGCGTAGACCTTGTTTTTGCTGATCCACCTTATAATCTCCAACTCGGCGGAGATTTATCACGGCCCGATAATAGCGTTGTTAACGGCGTCACCGAAGAATGGGATCAATTTGATACAATGGATGCCTATGATCTATTCACGCATGATTGGATGCAAGCTGCGCGGCGTATCTTAAAACCAAATGGCGCAATCTGGGTCATCGGCAGTTATCATAATATTTTTCGCGTTGGAACAATCTTACAAGATCAACAATTTTGGATTCAAAATGATATTATTTGGCGTAAAACCAACCCAATGCCGAATTTTCGCGGCACGCGCTTTACGAATGCCCATGAAACTCTCATTTGGGCGACAAAAACTGAAGATGCCAAACCAACCTTTAATTATGATGCCATGAAAATGATGAATGACGGAATACAAATGCGGTCGGATTGGACAATGCCAATTTGTACAGGCCGTGAGCGGCTTAAAAAAACCGATGGGGGCAAAGTTCACCCAACACAAAAACCTGAAAGCCTGCTCCACCGTGTGATTTTATCCTCAACAAATCCGGGTGATGTGATTGTAGATCCATTTTTTGGGACGGGAACGACAGGTGCTGTCGCTAAAAAATTGGGCCGTGACTTTATTGGCTTTGAAATGGAAGAAGAATATATCATCCATGCTCGCCGCCGTATCGCGAAAATCACACGCGGGACAGGTGAGCAAATCGCCGTCACAAAATCTAAGCGCTCTGAACCTAAAGTGCCATTTGGCAATCTTGTTGAAAGCGGATATCTGAAGGCAGGCACTTCGTTATTTTCCAAAAACGGTATCATGCAAGCTAAGATTTGTGCAGATGGCTCCCTTATATCGGGTGAGCATAAAGGCTCCATACACAAAGTCGGCGCACTTCTATGTGACGCACCTAGTTGTAATGGTTGGACATTTTGGCATTTCCAAAGCCCGCAAGGCCTCAAACCGATTGATACAATACGGACAGAAATTCGCGCTCAAATGCCTGCAAATACATAAGTAGCGCTAAAATCCAGCTAAACAGCCCAATAAACACGATTTTCTCAATTCCGTTCATCTTGCGTTTATGTTTCATTTACCATAAGTCATAGCTCAAGCGCGGGGCGTCTTACCTGCGTATATAAAAGCTCACTACGGAGGATTACATGAGTAAACGTGACGATCTAATCGAAAAATATGCAGCTGATATGAAAGAAAAATGCGGCGTAACAGCTGACATGGACTTTCTTCGTAAAGTTACAATTGGCTGTGGCCCATCTATCTACAATCGGGATTCATCAACTGTGTCTGCAACAGACGCATCTGAAATCGCGACAGTTAAAAACAACTTTTTAATTAAGAAACTTGGCCTTAAAGACGGCCCAGAACTTGATG
>JBDVGI010000035.1:0-4715 GCA_039962885.1 Litorimonas sp.
CATCAACAATAATAAGTTCAATATTCCTATGCGTTTGATCTAATACAGACTTCACCGCATAACTTAATGTTTCAGAAGAGTTCCAAGTTGTCATAATAACCGTAATGAGAGGCCCATCATGTGTAATACAGCTTTTGTAAAGGTCATCTTTTTCACATAATATATTATCTGCACTTACGGGTTGTGCAGGGTCTTTCAGGCTGAGAGTCAATAATTTAGATTGGCGCAAAGCTGTATTCAGATAATGTAATTGTTTTGTGTAATTTTCACAATGGAACGCCACATTCGTTAGGAGTAAATTATAATTAATACGGCCTTCCCTCTTACCTTCACCAGCCTTACTTTGTATTAGCCCCGTCAGTAACTGAGCCGTTTCTAAAAGGTCTCGCCGGATAAGCAGATCATAAAAACTCATCAAGCTAAAATAATCTATAAGCTTGGGAGCATTATTTAAAATTATATGCGTAACGACCTTCAACTCTCGTGTATTTAGTAATTCGGCATACCGTATGAAATTTTTCAATAATGGAGTGTGCAATCCTGGGTAATGCAGCTCTTGAGAAATCGCGGCGTGAAGCGCTTCATTTTGATGAGTCCACGCGAGAGCCGTGTGGTAACGTTGCGTGAAAAAAGGGGCCGCCTGTAAATTAGCAGGCAATGTTTGATAATAATTAATAACCTCAGGCATTTTAAAAAGCGCATATAAAACGTTCACGTAAATTTGGGGAGCCCTTGCCTCAAATTCATCATTATATTTTTCTATTATAGCTAAAACAGCATGCTCTCGGCGATCCTTAATCAAATTCATGAGTAATTTATAAGGGTCATTCGCAAGAGACGGGTGAGCCGTGATCCCATAAAGAATTGCATCACGAATAAAGGCATCGGAATCTTGTGATATTTTTGTAATTAATGGATGAACCTTTATGCGTTTTAGTTTCTTCCGAGTATGAGTTTTTTTAGACGGTGTTTTTATTTGCGGCGGCGTATCATCAGCTCTGCTCACAGTAACTTTAGTCTCTGTTTGGAGCGGCGTTTTTTGCAGCGTGGGTATTGCCTCTGAACGAAGGTGTGAATTTGCAGGAAGCTTATGGCTTAAGACAGGCGCTGTCTTTATGGCAACATCGCTCTTTACAGCCGTAGCTATAAAATTTTTCTTCTGGTTAGGTTTGGTTGTCTTTATGGCATCACCGCTTTTTACAGCCGTCGTTATGGAATTTTTCTTCTGACCAGATTTGGCTTTCTTACCCATAGAACGTCTTATCCGAAAATGCGATACCTTCACTTTCCCTTCACCAGACAGAAAGACGCACACGCCCATTGTTTCAGCAAGGGGCGGAATATCTATCATTTCCAGCTTACGCGTCACCACATTAAAAGGTTGTTGCGGCAAATCATAACGCGTTTTTTTAATTAACGATTTTTTCGAGTACCAAAACAACTCTATAGATAGTTTTACAGCTTCAGACGTTTGTATTTTATAATCAATTTCAACATATTTATATTTTGCTAGAGAATTAGAAAAAATAGATTTTTCTGGCGGCGTTTTCGTGCCTAGTTTCAAGTTAGGTGTTACAAATTTAATCTTCTTGCGACTTTTACAAGTTACAGTGAAAAGACCGCCTGCAAAGTGTTTTAAGAATTTTTCAGACCCTGTATTCGGCATCAAATCCGTGTCTCGGAAATTAGCGCCTTCTTTAACCGATAAAATCATCCGATTGTTAAAGGGTGCTGGAACTGAAGCTTTCATATCATGAGCCTCAAACATATTATCTAAACCCATGTCACCTGCATCCTTGAACTTCATCCCACGCCATTCACACATTGGCTAGCGCATTATATAGATTAGCCTTAGAACATCAACTTATATCAAATCAAATCGTACATAAGAGCGGATAATTCGCGTGAGAGCTGTGCATATATCTTTATCACAGAACATGATGAGAACTTTGTGCGATCAAGAATTTACGGGTTAAGCTAACTTGTTAAACCTTACGAATAACCCTACAAGTGCTCACCTTACAAATTAGCCAAAGCTATTACATCTTGCGCATTTTATTTATATCCAGACATTATCCACCTCATGTCTCAGGCGGTAGCCGCCGCGCTTATGAATTTGTACAAGGCCTTAGGGATAGCGGAGAACACGTCACAATTGCATGTCCTAATGCTGGAAAGGATCCTCATGCAATTCACATCCATCATCCGCAGCCCGAAGCCTCTACAAAGCCAGCTAAGCCTTCTTGGAAGGACACCTTAAGAACGCACCTGCTGTATCCAGATCCAGATATATTGTGGAGCCTCAGGGCAGTTAAAGCTATAAAAAAGGCTAACCCAAAAGGATTTGATTGTATTATAACAACTAGCCCGCCTGAATCCGTTCATGTAGCAGGCTTTTTACTAAAGCGAGAATGGGGTTGTCATTGGATAGCCGATTTTCGCGATTCATGGCTCGAAGTCCCGTTATATCCCATTCGACATAAATGGTACCGAAAGTGGATAGAGGCAAAAATAGCCCGCCTAATTTTGAAAAAATCCGACCTTCGCATAACAACTTTGCAGTCTTATTCAGATGAGGTCAAAAGCCTATCAACATTAGAAGCCCACACACTACCAAATTTTGCACCCGAACCCAAGTCTGTAGATATTAGTTATGCACTGAACCCCGATCATATTCACGTCATGCACACGGGGAGTTTTTCTTTATCCGATTTAGGGCGTTCTATTGCACCTGTTTTGGAAGCTTTCACTAAAGCCAGAGAGCAGAACGAGAAATTACAGCTGCATTTAATTGGCCGCCTCACTGACGAAGAAATCCTACAAGTTCAAGCATCTCCAGCACATGCGTACGTCCATATCGCAGGTATTTTCAACTATAATGAAACGCGGTTAATTCAAAACCAAGCCCATGCTTTAATTGTAACTGCAGCGCCAGGGGCGATAGCCATTCCTGGTAAAATTGAAGAATATAAATCCGCCAACCGGCCTATTATTGCGGTTGGCGACGGGCCTTGGAAAAAAGGTCTCAACCCTGAAAGTCCTATATCCCAGCTGTCATCTCTAACTCATGAAAAGCGGCGCGTTTCATATGACCTTGTGAAGTCTGACGACATTATCGCCAGACTGAAATCCCTTATGGAACAGATTTGATCGACGGCTAGCCTTTACTTTAGGCTTTGACGATGACGTCTTTATATTTTTCAAAAATATCTACAGTGGCGTTACGTGTGTCAACAACTAGTGGAACAGCTTTACATATAGCTTCATAATCGACATTCGTATGGTCTGTTGTAATTATAGCGACATCATACTTGTCTAACGATTTTAAATCCTGGGATGTCATTCCGCCAAGTTCAGGATGTCCGCGCGTTTGCGGAATTTGCGGAATAAATGGATCATGGTAAAATACGTTTGCTTTATGCTCTTTTAAAATATGAATAACTTCTTATGATGGAGACTCGCGTAAGTCATCAATATTTTTCTTATATGCCAACCCACATAACAACACATTAGATCCGGCCAAAGCCTTTTGATGACGAAGCGACATAAGCTCTAAAACTCTTGAAACAATCCGCCTAGGCATTTGCGTATTAATTTCTCCCGCCAGCTCAATAAATTGCGTCGAAAGACCATATTCCCGCGCTTTGTATGAGAGATAATAGGGGTCAATCCGAATACAATGCCCGCCAACACCTGGCCCTGGGTAGAAAGCTTGAAACCCAAACGGCTTCGTTTTCGCCGCATCAATCACTTCCCAAATATCAATATCCATTTTCTCAAAGATGACTTTCATCTCATTGACAGTGGCGATGTTGATCCACCGATAAATATTTTCAACAAGCTTTGTGGCTTCCGCTGTCCGTGCATTGGACACCATAACTGTTTTGACGATTTTATCATAAGCAGCTTTAGCCATGACTCTGCCAAATTCCGTATCGGCCCCAACAACTTTTGGAATTGTCGCAGTTTCAAAATCAGGATTACCCGGGTCTTCGCGTTCAGGTGAATAGGCTAGAGCAAAATCAACCCCGTCAACCAAACCACTTTGCTCTAAAATGGGCTTCATAATTTCTTCGGTCGTGCCAGGATATGTTGTAGATTCAAGCACGACTAACTGGCCCGCGCGCAAATGATCTTTTAAAAGCTCACACGTACTTACAACATACGACAAATCAGGTTGATGATGAATATCGAGCGGCGTTGGTACGGCTATCAATATAGCATCAGCTTCCTTAAGGTCAGCGGCGTCTACCGTTGCGCGAAACAAGCCACCATCAACCATATTGGCGACGCGGCTATCTTCAATATGCTGCATCCCAGACTTACCGCTATTGAGTTCATTCACGCGAGATTGGTTTATGTCATAGCCAATAACGCTGACGTTTTTACGGACATAAGCTTCAGCTAAAGGCAATCCCACATAGCCTAAACCGATAATGCCGATGACCAAAGAGCCGCTTTCAGACTTCTCTAAAAATGCATTGAGGATATCGCTCATTTTTAATCCTTCACCCTATCAATATTAGGGTATTAAATAGCTGAAATTTTGCACTGGAAATTCCAAAAAAAAACATGACGCTACATATCTCGTTTTTCAGCAATGTAAACCACTGAATGTGAACAGACTGTGATGTAGATTCATTTATACAATGCGCACAATGCCATAGGCATCATCGCGCAAATATATGCATCTCAGACCTTAAGTGTAAATTTAT
>JBDVGI010000036.1:0-5469 GCA_039962885.1 Litorimonas sp.
GCAAGTGATTATTGCTCGTAAAATGGGGCAAGCCTCTGGCCCTGTCGAGATCGCTGTTGAACGATTTATGCGAGAGTATTTTACAAATGCCAAGGAGGTTGGGGCGTTAACGCGAATTGCGTGTGCTAAACTTGAAGCCCAAAAATCCATTCGGTTGCCCAAAGGCTTAGATGCATTACTTCCGGGTTCGCGGCGGAATTTACGAAACAAAGCTTTGGTGTTGGATCATGGGCGGTTGTCATTTTCTGACCCTATGATGATTAAAAGTGACCCTAGTATCATTATGCAATTATTTGAAACTGCGGGGCGCCGGAATGTTGATATTCATCCGAACGCTTTTACGGAAATAGATTTTCGTCGAAATCTTATGGATGCTGATTTTCGCCGCAGTCCAGATAATTCGCGTTTATTCCAAAAAACTTTACTGAAAGCCAAAGCTCCTTATGCGACTTTGCGCGCAATGAATGAGGCGGGAGTTTTAGGACGTTACCTTATCGAGTTTGGCGGAATTGTCGGGCGCACACAATTCAATATGCACCATGCTTATACCGTTGATGAACACACATTGCGACTTGTTGATAACTTTGACAATCTTCGAAAGGGCCGTCTTGAAACCGTTAACCCACTTATTACAGATATTGTGAAGCGATTTAATTCTGTGCAGGTCTTGATTATAATGTTGACGTGCTTGCTGCATGATACAGGTAAGGGGCAGGGTGATCAATGTATTGAGGGAGCGCAGCTTGCGCGCAAAGCTTGCCGCCGTATGGGGGTGTCCCAAGAAATAACGGATACATGTGCATGGCTAGTACGTCGTCACTTAGATATGAGCGAAACGGCCCAACGCCGCGATATATCTGACCCTGAGACTATCGCAGAATTCGCGGCTCTTGTGGGATCACAAGAGCGTCTTGAGTTGTTATTTGCCTTAACAGTTGTCGATATACGATCTGTCGGCCCTGGTATTTGGAATGACTGGAAGGGCGCATTACTCCGGAATTTATTTACAGCCACGACGAATTACCTAAAAGGCAGAGATGATTTAGCCCCAGCCGCGCGCGCCAATGCCATTCAAGAGCAATTATTTGAAAAACTCCGCCCTGAAATGGTCGAAGCGATAAAACCGATTACGCAAGATATGCCACATCAATATTGGTTGAGTTTTAACATGGCGACCCTACTTGGTCATGCACGATTTTTTGATGGCATTATACAAAATGCCTTAAGAGCATCTGGTTCAAAAGAAGACTCTGGTTTAAAAAACTCTTCTAAGCAAACAAAATCCGGTCGAGACATAAATAGTAAAGCCGCCGTACAAAGCCGCCTTAACCGAATGCGCAATGTTACAGAGCTCTGGATTTTAACCTCTGGTAGGCCTGGGTTGTTTGCTGATTTAACGAAAGCAATTTCCAGCTGCGGAGCGTCTATATCGGGGGCGCATTTGCATACAACCCACTCTGGACAAGTAATGAACGTGTTTTATCTGCATGGCGGAGACGGACAGGCTTACGGGCAAGATAGCCCGCATCTCATTGAAACCTTGCGGCACAGAACTATGAGCGCAACACGAGAGCAGGTCGACAATCTGACAATTCCTGCGGCCATTAGGTCGCGCCGAGCGGGAGCCATTCCTGTTGCATCCAAAGTTAAATTTTCGGATATAGCCTCTGGGAATTTGACAATTATAGAGGTTAAGGGCCGTGATCGTCCGGGCTTATTATATAGTCTAGCGCGCCTTATGAGCGAGGAATTAATTGATATTTATTCTGCCCATATCGAAGTTGTTGGAGCGCAAGCTATTGATGCTTTTTATGTTCGTGCCCGCGATGGGGACGGGACTATAAATGCGGCGCGGCGAAAAAAACTTAAAGCCCGTTTCATAGATATTTTTGATGTCGATAAAACCGCAAAGAGCGCAGCCTAATGCGGCTTTTACGCTCAACTGCTATTATTGCATCGCTAACATTGGTTAGCCGGCTTTTAGGGTTTGTCCGTGATGTTTTAATTGCGAATTTCTTTGGGGCTGGATTTATTTCCGATGCATTTTTTACAGCCTTTAAACTCCCGAATGTCTTCCGCCGTATGTTTGCTGAGGGGGCTTTTAACGCAGCTTTTGTTCCGCTTTACGCGAAACGTTTAGAACAAGACGGAGAGGCATCAGCGGATAACTTTGCGAGTGAAACCGCCAGTGTTTTATTCTTTTTTGTAGCCTGTCTTGTTATAGCGTTTGAGCTAACCATGCCATTTTCGTTAAATATCATTGGTAATGGCCTTGATAAAAACGTCAACGCTAGCGGTATAACAACCTATGATCTTGCCGTGGTTTATGCGCAAATCACTATGCCATATTTGCTCTTTATGTCCATGACTGCGATGTTTTCAGGCGTGTTAAATACGCGTGGTTTTTTCGCGCTGTCCGCGGGCGTACCAATTATTTTGAATCTATTTATGATCTCGGCTTTGATGATAACCCCTATATTTGACCTGTCTCAAAGACAGACAGGTTATGCATTGACTGCCGCTATTAGTCTCTCAGGTGTCGCGCAAATGATGATTGTTTATTGGGGATGCAGGCGTGCGGGCGTGAGAATACGGCCCCGCTTGCCGCGTTTAACCCCTGGGGTGCGGCGCATGATTACGCTAGGGGTGCCCGGCTTGATTTCCGCAGGAATTACACAAATAAATCTTGTTGTCTCGCACGGAATAGCGACCCAACAAGAAGGCGCTGCTAGCTGGCTCACATATGCAGACCGTCTGTATCAACTTCCTTTAGGGATGATAGGGATTGCTATGGGCGTTGCGCTTCTACCGGCTCTATCACGCAGATTACGCGCCGGCGACGAAGCGGGCGCGAATAGGTCGATGAATAGAGGTATGGAAATCGCAGCTTTTTTAACACTACCTGCGGCATTTGCTCTGTTCATTATCCCTGAGTTTTTAATCAGCGGGTTATTTGAACGCGGTGACTTCACCGCGAGTACAACGCAGCAAGTCTCTAAGGCTTTACGGTTCTTTGCCCTTGGTCTGCCAGCGTTTGTTTTGATTAAAGTTCTCACTCCCGCTTTTTTTGCGCGCGAGAACATGCGTACTCCGATGTATTTTGCAGGCTTATCGGCGTTAATTAATGTTAGTCTTGGATTGTTTTTATTTTGGAAAATTGGCTTTGAAGGTCTGGCACTAGCCACGACAATCGCGGCTTGGGTTAATGTGGCGGGGCTTGGGTTTATTTTGTTGCGTGATAAAGATTTGGTACTGGATGCAAGGCTTTTATCGCGTTTCCCTCGGATTGTTCTTGCAAGCGCGGTGATGGGGTTTGCGCTTTGGGCGACGCTTCCGATTTTCCCAGATTTATCCCAATCACATATCATAATAGATTTATTATCTTTAATCGGAATTAGCGGGTTCGGCTTAATTATTTACGCGATAGCAGCTTCGCTCTTGCGGGCCTTTGGCTTGCACGATATACGCGATGCACTTTCCAAAAAAGCGAATTAAGCATTTGCAAATTAAGTATTTCAAAGTCAGGACGTGACGTGAGTGAAACATATCAAGGCCCCAATCGTGTTTTTTCAGGCGTGCAGCCAACGGGGGCGTTGCACCTTGGGAATTACCTTGGTGCGCTTAAGAAGTTTGTTCAGCTTCAAGACGAAATGGAATGCGTATTTTGTATTGTGGATTTGCACGCCATCACTGTGGCCCAAGACCCAAAATTACTCGCAGATCAAACTCGCCATATTACCGCCGCGTTTTTAGCCTCTGGCGTTGATCCAAAAAAGGCGATTATTTACAATCAGTCTTCCGTACGTGCCCATACGGAATTGGCGTGGTATTTTAACTGTGTGGCCCGTATTGGTTGGTTAAATCGTATGACGCAGTTCAAAGATAAAGCAGGGAAAAATTCTGAGAAAATGTCAGTCGGCTTGTATGATTATCCCGTGTTGCAAGCTGCCGATATTCTCGCCTTTAAAGGCACGCACGTCCCAGTCGGGGAAGACCAAAAGCAACATCTTGAACTCTCGCGCCAAATTGCGCAGAAATTCAACCATGATTTTGGAGTGCCAAATTTCTTCCCGCTCCCCGAACCTTTGATTAAAGGTCCAGGTGCAAAGGTAATGAGCTTGCGTGACGGCACAAAGAAGATGTCAAAATCTGACCCGTCTGAGGGCTCGCGTTTGAATTTGACGGATAGCGCAGATATGATTTCTAAAAAAATCCGTAAAGCCAAGACGGATTCTGGAGCTGTGCCTGAAACCGTAGAAGAGCTTGATGAGCGCGCCGATGTTGCCGGTTTGGTGGCGATATATGCCGCGCTTGCGAATATGTCAGAGGCAGATGTTTTGGCGCGTCACGCAGGCGGGCAATTTGGCCCGTTTAAACAAGCCTTAGCGGATGTGGCGGTTGAGGTCTTGGCGCCGATCACGCAACGCATGAATGAATATTTGTCAGACCCTGCTGAAATTGATAGAATATTGACGGATGCAGGTGAAAAAGCTGCGTTAATTGCAGACCCAATTGTAGCGGATGTACGGCGGATTATCGGATTTCGCGGCGCGTAAAACGTAACCAACAAGGTATTTTATGAAACATTCCATATTGGCCCTTAGCCTCATCACTGGATTCATATCGGCTTGCTCTGGGCAAGACACAGGCGTCGCGGCGCAAACAGTTCTAAGCGCTGAAGCTAGGACGCAAGGCGTGTCTGTATCTGCGCCTTATGTTCTGCCGCCATTTCCGGGACGTGATGTGGCCGCAGGGTTTTTCACACTTGAAAATCACGGCGCTGCTGACCGTCTTATATCTGCCAGTAGCCCAGATAGTGCGTCCGTGGAAATCCATCACCATATCGAAGATAATGGCGTGATGCGTATGCGGCGTATTGAAGGTCTGGCACTTGCAACGGGTGATGTTGTGCAATTTGAACCTGGTAGCTACCATCTCATGCTTTTCGGCGTGAACTTGCCAGACGACCAATCTGAAATTGAGGTGACGTTAAATTACGAGAAATCTGACCCGATGACCTTAAGGGTTCCGATACGTCAACACGGCGAAGAGCCTGAGACTGAGCAAAATAAAGGCTCCGCTAGCCATTATGGGTCGGGTGACTAGCTTGCAAATTAACGCAGATTATTCGAAACCCAACTCTTGGCCGCGCTCGACAATGGCTTGAATACGAGCTTGCTCTTTACGGAAATTTTCATAACGCTCATTAATACTTGGATGGGTGCCAGATGTGTTTTGTAGCTCTATATGTGGATGTATCTCGTCACGCCAAAACCCGATAGCTTTGCCGATGTCCAGACCTGCATTTTGCATCAAAACAAGCGCCATTCGGTCCGCTTCTAGCTCTAGCTGCGCCGTTGGTGTTTGGCCTGTATGCTTTGCGATAATATGGGCCATTTCATGAGCGAGCACCAAGGACAGGTTTAAATCATCCCCAACCGAGCTCATTAAAGCCGAGGTGATAAAAAT
>JBDVGI010000037.1:0-19425 GCA_039962885.1 Litorimonas sp.
AATTACCGTCCGCAATTCTACTTCCGGACAACTGACGTGACGGGCGTTGTGACTTTGAAAGAAGGCACAGAGATGGTTATGCCGGGTGATAATGTCGAGATTAACGTTGAGTTGATCGTGCCAATCGCAATGGAAGAGAAGCTCCGCTTCGCTATCCGCGAAGGCGGCCGCACAGTCGGTGCCGGCGTTGTTGCAAAGATTATTGAGTAACGTCTTTAAAATTATGTGTGGCCTCCTTACTTAGAGGTCTACGCGTCGCCGCAAAGGTTTGGGGGTATAGCTCAGTTGGTAGAGCATCGGTTTCCAAAACCGAGGGTCGTGGGTTCAAGTCCTGCTGCCCCTGCCACCTCTGAGCGGAGTAAAAAATAGCAACGCGGGTCAGTTTTCTGGCTCGCGTTTACGAGTTTAACGCAAGTGGCTGCGCAGCAGCAGGAAATATATGCCTAAAAGTCGCATAAGAAAGCCGAAAAAAGGCAAGTCAACAACGGATGCTGCAGCGATGGCTGCGCCTGCGTCTGGAGGTGGTTCTGATACGGCTGCGGCAAAGGTAGGTCCTGTTAAATATGTAGGGCAGGTTCGTCAGGAAGCTCGTAAGGTTGTCTGGCCGACGTGGCGCGAAACATTTACGACGACTATTTTGGTTATGATTATTGTTGTTATTATGGGTGTGTTTTTCTTTTTTGTCGATTGGGCTTTGGCGAGCCTTGTTCGTCTTGTTCTTAGTTTGGGGGGCGCTTAGCTCATGACGGCACGCTGGTATATCGTTCAAGCTTATTCAAATTTTGAGCATCGTGTGAAAGAGTCACTCGAGCGCGAAGCTGCGGAAAAAGGGCTTGATCATCTTTTCGAAGAAATCTTGGTTCCAACAGAAGATGTTGTCGAGGTTCGTAAGGGCCGTAAGGTTGAAAGTAAGCGTAAGTTTTTTCCGGGCTATGTCTTGGTGAAAGTTGATTTGACGGACGCAGCTTATCACTTGGTTAAAAATACACCAAAAGTGACAGGTTTTCTAGGGTCTGCAAGCAAACAATTACCTGTGTCGGACGCTGAAGTGGCGCGCATTGTCGGTCAAATTCAAGAGGGTGTTGACAGCCCGCGGCCTATGATAACCTTTGATATTGGCGAAACTATTAAAGTCGTGGATGGGCCGTTTCAAAGCTTTAACGGGACAGTTGAGAGCGTTGATGAGGAAAATGCACGTCTTAAGGTGCTGATTAATATTTTTGGGCAGGGAACTCCTGTCGAACTTGATTACACGCAGGTTGAAAAGCAGTCTTAGGACTGTCAATTTGCGTTTAAGCGTTTGTGGGAGATGCGGCTAAGTCCAGCGCGCTTCGTACCACGAACACCACATTGCAGGCGGCATGTGCGGTCTGCGTTAACCTCCCTCATTAAGTTGAGGACACTTGCCTCATATATGAGGATAAATAAAGGAGTGGAACATGGCAAAGAAGATTAGTGGCTATATTAAGCTAACAATTTCGGCAGGTTCAGCCAACCCGTCACCCCCGCTTGGGCCTGCATTGGGTCAACGCGGCGTTAATATTATGGAATTTGCAAAAGCCTTTAACGCGAAGACTGAAGCTTTGGAAAAGGGTATTCCTATTCCGACGATTATTACAGTTTATGCGGATAAGTCTTTCACCTTTGTTACGAAAACGCCGCCAGCGTCATATTATCTTAAAAAAGCTGCTGGCAAAACGTCAGGTGGTAATCACCCTGGGCGTGAAGTTGGTGGGACTGTGACTATGGCGCAGTGCCGCGATATTGCTGAGGCTAAAATGGTTGATTTGACAGCAAATGATCTGGATCAAGCGACAAAAATCATCGCAGGGTCGGCCCGTTCTATGGGCTATGAGGTAACGGAGTAGGATTATGGCTGGTAAACGTATGAAAGCTGCTGTTGCAGCCTATGATAAAAATGTTGATTTCAGTGTCTCTGAGGCTGTGAAGATCGTCAAAGATAATGCTAAAGCAAAATTCGATGAAACTGTCGAAGTTGCGATTAACTTAGGTGTTGATCCTCGTCACGCAGATCAGATGGTTCGCGGTGTGTGTAACCTTCCAAATGGTACGGGTCGTTCTGTTCGTGTTGCGGTTTTTGCAAAAGATGCCAAGGCTGATGAAGCTCGTGCGGCTGGCGCTGATGTTGTTGGTGCAGAAGATTTGATGGAGCAAATTCAAGCTGGTGATACGCCGTTTGAGCGCGTTATCGCTACGCCAGATATGATGCCACTTGTTGGCCGTCTTGGTAAGGTGCTTGGTCCAAAAGGTATGATGCCTAACCCAAAGGTCGGAACTGTGACTATGGATGTTGCGAAAGCTGTTGGCGATGCCAAGGGTGGCGCTGTTGAATTCCGTGTTGAGAAGACTGGGATTATTCATGTCGGCGTTGGCAAGGCTAGTTTTTCTCAAGAAAATCTTGAAGAAAATGTCAATGCATTTTTGACCGATATTCGTAAGGCGCGCCCATCTGGCGCTAAAGGCGTATTTATGCGCCGCATCACGATATGCTCGACAATGGGCCCGGGTGTAAGAATTGACACATCTGCTGTCGCTGGTTAAGTCCGAGCGCATATATTAAAGAATTTAAGGGCTGTAATGGCCTTTAATTACCAGGATTGCCAAAAGGCAATCTTGGTCTGTCCAAGACCACCGGTGTTCGTCATAATGGCGGGCTTAATTTTACCGGCGCAGATAGAGCTAAAGCTGATTTTTCCTCATCGTCTAAGGTGAGTAAGTCAGTTCGAGCCCTGTTATTTCTTGCAGGAATTTTCTTGCAGGGGACAGACACTGCTCACTTGGTTGCGTCAATTTCATTGGCGAAGCGGGGTGGGTATCTTGAAAAGATCTGCACATGGGGTGCGGATCATAACAGGGAGACCGCAAATGGATCGTACTCAAAAGGCGGAAGCTGTAAAAGAATTGGAAACAATTTTTGACAGTGCCGGATCCGTAGTTATGGCTGAATATTCGGGCATGACTGTTGCGGAAATGGAAGAATTGCGCGCTAAGCTCCGTGAGCAAGGTGCAACAATTCGTGTTGTAAAAAATCGGTTGGCAAAAATTGCTTTGAAGGGTCGTACTTTCGAAGCAGCTGGAGACATGTTTAAGGGGCCTGTAGCAATTGCTTGGGCTGATAGCATGATCGACGCGCCAAAGGTAACTGTTGAATTCGCTAAAGATAATGCCTCTTTTGGTATTTTGGGCGGGTTCATGGGTGAGGAAATTTTTGACGTCGCAGGCGTTGAGGCTTTATCGAAATTACCAAGCCGAGAAGAGCTTATTGGAATGGCTGCTGCCCGTCTTATCGGTCAAGCCTCCGAAGTTGCTCAGCGTCTTATGTCACCTGGGTCTGCGCTATCTGGCGCGATCAAAGTGATCGAAGAAAAAGCGGCGGCTTAATACACACACTTTCATTCTCGCAAAAAATCGAACTGAACTTTAAAAGGAAACTAAAATGGCTGATGTAAAAAAGCTAGCTGATGAGTTGATGGGACTTACCATTCTCGAAGCAAAAGAACTCAATGACATTCTCGAAGAAAATGGCATTAAAGCTGCTGCGGCTGTCGCAGTTGCTGGTCCAGCTGCTGATGGCGGCGGTGCAGCTGAAGCTAAGACTGATTTTGATGTTGTTATGACATCATTTGGTGGCAATAAAATTGCTGTCATTAAAGAAGTCCGTGCAATTACAGGTCTTGGCCTCAAAGAAGCTAAAGAGCTTGTTGAGAGCGCGCCAAAGGCTGTTAAAGAAGCTGCTCCTGAAGCAGAAGCTAATGAGATTAAAGAAAAGCTTGAAGCGGCTGGCGCCACTGTTGAGCTTAAGTAATCTAACGATTGTTTTATCTGGCGAGACTTTGGTTTCGCCAGATAATAAAATAGTTCTCGCATGGCACGCCGAGATAAAACAGATGCCGAGCTGCTGGGGCAGTCTAAAATCCCTAAGAAATAAACAAACTATAGAGACTGCAGCTTTATAGTTTTAAGAAAAAGGTGTCTTTGATGTCGCTTAGTTTTACCGGCAAGAAACGTATTCGTAAAAGCTTTGGCCGTATCCCAGAAGTGGTGCGCATGCCAAACCTCATTGAGGTTCAGAAAAGTTCTTATGATCAATTTTTACAAAAAAACATAGATCCATCCGACCGTCTTGCGGATGATGGTATGAACGGTGTGTTTAATTCCGTTTTCCCTGTGCGAGATTTCTCGGATCGGGCCGTTCTGGAATATGTTTCATTTGTATTTGAAACGCCAAAATTTGACGAAGAAGAGTGTCAGCAGCGCGATATTACCTACGCAGCGCCGCTCAAAGTCAAAATGCGTCTTGTTGTGTTTGATATTGACGATGATACAGGTGCGAAATCGGTCAAAGACATCAAAGAACAAGATGTCTATATGGGTGATATTCCACTTATGACGGAAAAAGGTACCTTCATTGTTAATGGCACTGAGCGCGTTATCGTATCGCAAATGCATCGCTCACCGGGTGTGTTCTTTGATCATGATAAAGGCAAGGGCCACAGTTCTGGTAAATTCTTATTCTCAGCGCGGATTATTCCTTATCGCGGCTCTTGGCTTGATTTTGAATTTGATGCCAAAGATATTCTATATGCTCGTATTGACCGTCGCCGTAAATTACCTGCAACGACGATTCTCTACGCTCTGGGTATGACCCGCGAAGAGATTTTGTCCGAATATTACTCTGCGATTGAATTTAAACGTGACAAGAAGAAAAATGGATGGACGCGTCCATTTATAGCTGATGAATATCGCGGCGCAAAACTGCTTCGGGATATCGTGGATGCGAAAACGGGCGAAGTTGTAGCTCCTGCTGGCCGGAAACTCACAAAACGCGGTGCAACGCGCTTGGCGGATGAGGGACTAAAATCTGTTCTCATTAACGATGAAGAGATGGCTGAGCGCTTTGTTGCTGAAGATGTTGTGAATACAACAACTGGCCAAATTTACTCTGAAGCGGGTGATGAGCTATCTCCTGAAATTATGGAAGAAATCAATGAGGCGGGGATTACCGAAATCGCAGTTCTCAATATTGATCACGTTAATGTCGGTCCGTATATTCGGAACACGTTAGCAGCAGATAAAAATGATAGCCGCGAAGGCGCGCTTGTGGATATTTACCGCGTTATGCGCCCAGGTGAGCCGCCAACGACTGAGGCTGCGGAAGATCTATTTAACTCCTTGTTCTTTGATCAAGAGCGTTATGATCTCTCCGCTGTTGGGCGCGTGAAGATGAACCTGCGTATGGAGCTGGATTGTTCGGACGAAGTTCGTGTTCTACGCAATGAAGATATTTTGGCTGTTGTTGACACGCTTGTGAAGCTTAAAGACGGCATCGGCGCGATTGATGATATTGATAATTTAGGCAATCGCCGCGTACGTTCTGTTGGTGAATTGATGCAGAATCAATACCGTATTGGCCTTCTGCGCATGGAGCGCGCGATTAAAGAGCGTATGCAGTCTGTTGATATTGAAACAGTTATGCCGCATGATTTGATTAATGCTAAACCTGCTGCAGCAGTTGTTCGTGAATTCTTTGGCTCCTCGCAATTGTCACAGTTCATGGACCAAACCAACCCGCTCTCAGAGATTACCCATAAGCGCCGTCTATCAGCGCTTGGACCTGGTGGTCTTACGCGGGAACGTGCGGGCTTCGAAGTTCGGGATGTGCATCCAACGCATTACGGACGTATTTGTCCGATTGAAACGCCAGAGGGACCAAATATTGGTTTGATTAACTCATTGGCGACACATGCGCGTGTTAATAAATATGGCTTTATCGAAAGCCCATATCGTAAAATTAACAGTGGTAAGCTTACAAAAGAGGTTGTTTATCTCTCCGCTATGGAAGAGGCTCGCTACACAGTCGCGCAGGCGAATGCTGAGGTGACTGATTCTGGCGAGTTAGCAGACGATTTTGTGACGTGCCGTGTCAACGGAGATGTGACTTTAATCGCTAAGGCAGAGGTGGACTTCATTGATGTGTCACCAAAGCAGCTCGTGTCAGTTGCTGCGGCGCTTATTCCGTTCTTGGAAAATGATGATGCGAACCGTGCGCTTATGGGGTCAAACATGATGCGCCAAGCTGTGCCGCTTTTAAAGGCCGAGGCGCCCTTAGTCGGGACAGGTATGGAAAGTGTTGTAGCTCTTGATTCAGGCGCGACTGTTGCTGCTAAACGTACAGGAATTGTTGAGCAAGTTGATGCGCGAAGAATTGTTATTCGGGCGACAAAAGAAACAGACCTTAAGCGCTCTGGCGTTGACATTTACAATCTTTTGAAGTTTCAAAGATCTAACCAATCAACCTGTATTAACCAGCGCCCATTGGTGAAAGTAGGGGATATTGTTGCCGAAGGTGATATTATTGCTGATGGCCCATCAACGGATTTGGGAGAATTGGCGCTTGGTAAGAATGTGCTTGTCGCATTTATGCCTTGGAATGGATATAACTTCGAAGATTCAATTTTGATCTCTGAGCGTATTGTGCGCGATGATGTTTATACATCGCTCCATATTGAAGAATTCTCTGTTATGGCCCGCGATACGAAGCTTGGTCCTGAAGAGATTACGCGCGATATTCCAAATATTGGCGAAGAAGCTCTTCGTAACCTTGATGAAGCAGGTATTGTCGCTGTTGGTGCGGAAGTGCATTCAGGCGATATTCTTGTTGGTAAGGTGACGCCAAAAGGCGAGAGCCCAATGACACCAGAAGAGAAGCTCCTTCGCGCTATCTTTGGCGAAAAAGCTTCTGACGTTCGGGATACATCGCTGAAATTACCGCCTGGAGCTTCTGGCACAGTCGTTGAGGTTCGGGTCTTTAACCGCCATGGTGTGGATAAAGACGAGCGCGCGATGCAAATCGAACGTGAAGAAATAGAATCTCTAGGAAAAGATCGTGATGATGAACTCTCAATTCTAGAACGCTCTATCTATGCATCTGTAAAGAAAACATTGATGGGTAAAAATGCCGTCTCTGGTCCGCGCGGTTTCCGTAAAGGCCCAGTCACTGAAGAAACTTTGGGTGAAATCCCGAGGTCTGATTGGTGGCGTATCGGGATTGACGATGAAAAGTCTATTGGTGAGCTAGAAGCCCTGAAAGAGCAATATGATAGCTCTAAGTCGCGTCTGGATGCACGCTTTGAAGATAAAGTTGATAAGCTACAGCGCGGTGATGAACTCCCACCTGGCGTCATGAAAATGGTGAAAGTCTTTGTTGCGGTGAAACGTAAGTTGCAGCCCGGTGATAAAATGGCGGGTCGTCACGGTAACAAAGGGGTTATTTCTAAAATTAACCCTGTCGAAGATATGCCGTTCTTGGAAACAGGACAGGCCGTTGATATTGTGTTAAATCCGCTGGGCGTTCCGTCGCGAATGAATGTCGGACAGATTCTGGAAACCCATTTGGGTTGGGCCTGTGCTGGCGTTGGCAAGATGATTGAAGATGCTCTTGAGACTTACAGAGCGGAAGGCAATCAAGATGAGCTACGCGGTGTTGTTCAGCATGTTTACGGCGAAGAGGAAACTCTCCCGAAAACACATGAGGAGATTGTCGAGCTTGCGGGTAATGTAACAGGCGGTGTGCCGATTGCGACGCCTGTCTTTGATGGCGCGCGCGAGCCTGATATTGTAAAAATGCTTGAGAAAGCAGGACTTCATAGCTCAGGTCAAATGACTATGTTTGATGGCCGTACAGGTGAGCAATTTACGCGCCCTGTGACTGTTGGATATAAATATCTGCTCAAGCTGCACCATTTGGTTGACGATAAAATTCATGCTCGTTCCATTGGACCATACTCTCTCGTCACGCAGCAACCACTGGGCGGTAAAGCTCAATTTGGTGGTCAGCGCTTTGGTGAAATGGAAGTTTGGGCCCTTGAGGCTTATGGCGCGGCTTATACGCTGCAAGAAATGCTGACGGTCAAATCCGATGATGTGGCTGGTCGGACAAAGGTTTACGAATCAATCGTTCGCGGTGATGATGCCTTTGAAGCGGGTATTCCAGAGAGCTTTAACGTTCTTATCAAAGAGATCAGGTCTCTTGGTTTGAACATCGAGCTGACAAACGGATAATTTCATATGAGAGCCTTCGGGCTTTCATATTGAGCTAAGATTTTTTAAGACCGAGGCGGACGCGCCGAAGTCCATATAAAGGAAAAGACCATGAACAAAGAGGTCATGAATATTTTCAATCCTGCGCAAGAAGGCCCGACCTTTGACCGTATCCGTATTTCACTGGCTAGTCCTGAGAAAATTCTCTCATGGTCATTTGGTGAAATTCGTAAGCCAGAGACGATAAATTATCGTACGTTTAAGCCTGAAAAAGACGGCCTGTTTTGTGCGCGTATCTTTGGCCCTGTCAAAGATTACGAATGTCTCTGTGGTAAATATAAGCGCATGAAATATAAAGGCGTTGTCTGCGAGAAATGCGGTGTTGAAGTCACTGTTACTCGCGTGCGCCGTGAACGTATGGGCCATATTGAACTGGCCGCGCCGTGTGCACATATCTGGTTCTTAAAGTCTCTGCCGTCACGTATTTCTGCGATGCTCAATATGACGCTCAAAGAAGTCGAACGGGTTCTCTATTTTGAGAGCTATGTGGTGACAGAGCCAGGGCTAACCTCCCTTGGTGAGCGCGAAATCTTATCAGAAGAGCAATATCTTGATGCCCAAGCCGAATTTGGCGAAGATAGTTTTACCGCAGGTATTGGCGCCGAAGCCGTGCGCGAAATGCTACAAAATCTTGATCTTGAAGCCGAGGTCGAGCGTACACGTTTCGATATGACAGAAACAGGTTCAGAGCTTAAGCTGAAAAAGCTATCCAAGCGTCTTAAACTGCTTGAAGCTTTCATCACATCTGGAAATCGTCCAGAATGGATGGTTCTTACAATCGTCCCTGTTATCCCGCCAGAGCTTCGCCCGCTTGTCCCGCTTGATGGCGGACGTTTCGCGACCTCTGACTTGAACGATCTTTATCGCCGCGTGATTAACCGTAATAACCGCCTAAAGCGCCTAATTGAACTTCGCGCGCCAGATATCATCATCCGTAACGAAAAGCGCATGTTGCAAGAATCTGTCGATGCCTTGTTTGACAATGGCCGCCGTGGCCGTGTCATCACTGGTGCCAATAAGCGTCCGCTGAAATCTATGTCGGATATGCTTAAGGGTAAGCAGGGCCGCTTCCGTCAAAACTTGCTTGGTAAACGTGTTGATTATTCTGGACGTTCCGTGATTGTGGTTGGCCCAGAGCTAAAACTACATGAATGTGGTCTACCTAAGAAAATGGCGCTGGAGCTGTTCAAGCCGTTTATTTATGCGCGTCTTGATGCCAAAGGATTATCTGGAACCGTTAAGCAGTCTAAGAAACTCGTTGAAAAAGAGCGTCCCGAAGTTTGGGATATTCTCGACGAAGTTATTCGGGAACACCCTGTGCTGCTTAACCGCGCGCCAACGCTCCATAGGCTTGGTATCCAAGCGTTTGAGCCAAAGCTGACAGAAGGCAAGGCCATTCGCCTGCATCCGCTGGTTTGCGCGGCCTTTAACGCTGACTTTGATGGTGACCAAATGGCGGTTCATGTGCCGCTCTCTATCGAAGCACAACTAGAAGCCCGCGTGCTAATGATGTCTACGAACAACATTCTATCGCCAGCCAATGGTCGTCCAATTATTGTTCCATCGCAAGATATCGTCTTAGGTCTTTACTACATGTCGCTCATGCGCGACGGCGAAAAAGGCGAAGGCATGATGTTTGCTAACATCGCCGAAGTTGAGGCCGCACTTGATAATAAGCTCGTGTCTATTCACGCCAAGGTTAAAGGACGTTTCCCTGTTACGGCCGAAGACGGCACGGTGACAATGGAAGTGGCTGAAACCTCTCCAGGTCGTTTGAAATTGGGCGAGTTTTTACCTCGCCATCACTTGATTAGCTATGATGTGATTAACCGACCTTTGACCAAAAAAGAGATCGGCAAGTTAATTGACGTTGTTTACCGCCATGCGGGTCAAAAGGCGACTGTGATTTTTGCTGATAAGATGATGGGTCTGGGTTTCCGCGAAGCTTGTAATGCAGGTATCTCTTTTGGTAAGGATGACATGGTTATCCCAGAAACTAAATATACGCTTGTTAATGAAACAGCGGATTTGGTGTCTGACTTTGAACAGCAATATGCAGATGGCCTTATTACCAAAGGCGAGAAATATAACAAAGTTGTTGATGCTTGGTCAAAATGTACCGATAAAGTTGCGGATGCGATGATGGACGAGGCTGCTCGTCCACGTAAGATGATCAACTCGATCTTCATGATGGCCGACTCGGGCGCTCGTGGCTCTAAAAACCAAATGAAGCAACTTGCGGGTATGCGCGGCCTTATGGCCAAACCGTCAGGCGAAATTATCGAAACACCAATTACGGCGAACTTTAAAGAAGGTCTGACCGTGATGGATTACTTTAACAGTACCCATGGTGCACGTAAGGGTCTTGCCGATACCGCGCTGAAAACGGCGAACTCAGGTTACCTCACGCGCCGTCTTGTGGATGTGGCTCAAGACTGCATCATCACGGAGCAAGATTGCGGTACAGAAAATGGCATTGATCTCAAGCCTGTTGTTGACGGCGGTGATGTTGTTGTCTCACTTGGTGAACGCGCTCTTGGCCGTAACACCGCTGAAGCGATTTACGATCCGCGCAACGGTGAAATGATGTATCCTGCCAATACTTATATTGACGAAGATGTATCTCTAGAAATTGACGAGTCTGGCTTGCAAAATATGCGGGTTCGTTCGGCCTTGACATGCGATACTGTTACGGGTGTTTGCGCGACCTGTTATGGTCGTGACCTTGCTCGCGGCACAAAGGTGAATATGGGCGAAGCTGTCGGTGTTATTGCCGCGCAGTCCATTGGTGAGCCGGGTACGCAGCTAACTATGCGGACATTCCATATTGGCGGTACCGCTTCTGTGTCTGATAAGTCTGTCATTGAAGCGTCTAATGAGGGAACAATTCAATATAACCGTGATGACGTTATTTCAACAGATACGAATTTTATTGCTAAATCTCGTAAGCTTGAGTTCAAGATCGTCGACGCAGACGGCAAAGAACTCGAAACGCATAAGGTTGATTACGGTACTCGCATCACCTATCAAGACGGATTTAAAATCCGCCGCGGTGACCGTTTGGCTGAATGGGATCCATATGCAACGCCAATCTTAACCGAAGTTGCTGGTACAGTGCGTTTGCTTGACATTGTTGACGGTGTATCTGCCAAAGAAGAAACAGACGAAGAAACAGGTATTTCTTCGAAAGTTATCGTTGATTGGCGCGCATCATCTAAGTCTGGCGATATTCAGCCTGTTGCGGTTATTGAAGATGCTAACGGTGAGCCGATTAAGCTCGCGAATGGCAATATAGCGCGCTACATGCTTGCTGTCGGTGCGATCCTTTCTGTCAATGATGGTGATACGGTCAAACCTGGTGCTATTTTAGCGCGGATTGCCAAAGGTGGTGCAACGCAGCGTGATATTACAGGTGGTCTACCGCGTGTTGCGGAGCTTTTCGAAGCCCGCCGTCCAAAAGACGATGCGGTTATCGCGGATATTGATGGGAAAATTGAATTTACCCGTGATTATAAAAATAAGCGCAAAATTCAAATCTTACCTGACAATGAAGAACTAGAACCTTCTTCTTTCCTTATTGCTAAAGGCAAGCATATGCTTGTCAGTGATGGGGATAAGGTCAAAAAAGGTGATTATCTGATTGACGGCAATCCTGCGCCGCATGACATCCTATCTATTATGGGTGTTGAAGCGCTTGCTGAATATCTAGTCGATGAAGTGCAGGGCGTTTACCGCCTGCAAGGTGTTCCAATTAACGACAAACATATTGAAGTTATCGTGCGCCAAATGCTGCAAAAAGTTGAAGTGTCTGATCCAGGCGATACGACCTTACTTAAGAACGAACAAATGGATAAGGTTGAGTTTAATAAAGTCAATGCGGCTCTGTTTGAGCGTGATAAAAACGCACGGCCTGCCCAAGCTGGTCCTGTTCTTTTGGGAATCACCAAAGCATCACTACAAACGCGTTCCTTCATCTCCGCTGCGTCTTTCCAAGAGACAACGCGCGTGCTGACTGAAGCCTCTGTGCAAGGTAAGGAAGACATGCTTGAGGGTCTGAAAGAGAATGTTATTGTTGGACGTCTTATCCCTGCGGGTACAGGGTCGAATCTACGCGTTTATCAAAAACTTGCCAATGATCGTGATGAGAAATTCTTGGCGGATAAGGCATCAAACGCCCCGCAACTCGAAGAATTCCCAGCCGAACTTGAAGGCGGCGACGCCGCAGAGTAAAGCTCTCAGCTATATGAAATGCAAAAGCCGCTCTAGGAAACTAGGGCGGCTTTTTTGTTATTCAAGCATGTATACGCGTTTATGCTGCCTTAGACATAAGCGAGGGATGCGGAATTTAAGACTTATGGGGTTTCTTGGGCAAAGACCTTGTCAACCTCGTGGATGGGCGGGAGTTATGAACGATGTTTCCTATGCATATAAAGCATCCATGATGCGGAGGGTGTAATCGGCGGTGCAATAAAGGTACTGGAATAGGCTGCCTAAGCCTGTAAAATTGTTCAATACGATAGGGGCGATAATTTTTCTGTAAAAATCACACAGGACTGTTGACGCAGAGCGAATCCCGCCGTATACGCCGCTCGTTGATAGACATGCTGTCCGTGGATAACCGCGGAAACCTTGTTTGAAACAGAATAAAGATATAACCGCTACGGCAGTCTGTGTTAATTTTATATGGACCCAAGTAGCTTTATGCAAAATACCGACCCTCTATGGACGGAGTGTTGGGCTTTTGCGCATTGACGCAGGACGATAGATGCCAACGATTCAACAGCTGATCCGCAAGCCGCGGAAAGATAAGCGCAAACGGAATAAAGTTCCTGCGCTAGAAGCATGCCCTCAAAAGCGTGGCGTTTGTACGCGCGTCTATACAACAACACCAAAGAAACCGAACTCGGCCTTACGGAAAGTGGCGAAAGTGCGCCTGACCAATGGCTTTGAAGTTCTGTCATACATCCCTGGTGAAGGTCATAACCTTCAAGAGCATAGTGTTGTGCTTCTACGTGGTGGTCGTGTGAAAGATTTGCCGGGTGTGCGTTATCATGTCCTTCGCGGCGTTCTGGATACTCAGGGCGTTAAAGATCGTAAGCAACGTCGTTCGAAATACGGCGCTAAGCGTCCTAAGTAAGGGTAGTAGACTATGTCACGTCGTCACCGCGCTGAGAAACGGGTAATTCTCCCTGATGCTAAATTCCACGACTTGGTTTTGGCTAAGTTTATGAATGCAATTATGTTGGATGGTAAAAAGTCCACAGCTGAAAAAATCGTTTATGGCGCTATGGATATTGTTGAGGATAAAGCCAAGACAGAGCCTTTGCGTGTTTTTCATGATGCGCTGGAAAACATTAAGCCTGCTGTAGAGGTTCGCTCTCGCCGTGTTGGTGGTGCAACTTATCAGGTTCCTGTTGAGGTTCGCCCAGAGCGCCGTCAAGCTTTAGCTATTCGCTGGCTTGTGTCTGCGTCACGCTCTCGCAATGAAAACACAATGCGCGAACGCCTTGCGGGTGAGCTTTTAGATGCGTCTAACAATCGCGGGTCCGCGGTTAAGAAGCGTGAAGATACTCATCGTATGGCCGAAGCTAACCGCGCCTTCTCACATTACCGCTGGTAGTCAAGGATTTAGAGCAAGATTATGGCACGCGAATACGACCTTAAAGATTACCGGAATTTCGGCATTATGGCGCATATTGATGCGGGTAAAACAACCTGCACAGAGCGCATTTTGTACTATACTGGGAAGAACCATAAGATTGCCGAAGTCCATGACGGCGCGGCTACGATGGATTGGATGGAGCAAGAGCAAGAGCGTGGCATTACGATTACGTCTGCGGCTACGACATGTTTCTGGGATAATAAGCGTTTAAATATTATTGACACACCGGGTCACGTTGACTTCACAATCGAAGTTGAGCGTTCATTGCGTGTTCTGGATGGTGCGGTTGCGCTTTTGGATGCCAATGCGGGTGTTGAGCCGCAAACGGAAACGGTTTGGCGTCAAGCTGATAAATATAATGTGCCGCGTATGATTTTCATCAATAAGATGGATAAGATCGGCGCTGATTTTTACGCGTCTGTACAGTCGGTTAAGGATCGTTTGGGCGGAAATGCGTTAGAGATGCAGCTTCCTATTGGGGCTGAAGATCAGTTCGTCGGTGTTGTCGACCTTGTTAAGAACTGTGCTTATACATGGCCTGTTGATACTGAGCTTGGGGCTAAGTACGATACTGTAGAGGTCCCTGCTGATCTCGTTGAGAAAACAGCGGAATACCGCGAGGCTCTGATCGAAGCTGTTGCTGAGATGGATGATGCTGTTATGGAGGCCTATTTCGAAGGCACGATGCCTGATGTTGAAACCATTCAACGTCTTGTGCGTCAGGCAACGATTGCAGGTAAGGTTGTTCCTGTATTCTGCGGTACTGCTTTCAAAAACAAAGGTGTTCAGCCTTTACTAGACGCTGTTGTGTCTTATTTGCCAAGTCCGCTCGATATTGACGCGATTTCTGGTGTTGATGTTAAGACGGGTGAGGAGACTACACGTCCTGCCTCTGATGATACGCCGCTATCTATGTTGGCGTTTAAGATTATGAATGACAGCTTTGTTGGGTCGCTGACCTTCTGTCGTTTGTATTCTGGTGTTCTGACATCGGGTTCGACTGTTTTGAATACTGTTAAAGATAAAAAAGAACGCGTTGGTCGTATGATGATGATGCATTCTAATGACCGTGAGGATATTAAAGAGGCTTATGCTGGCGATATTATCGCTGTGGCGTCTCTTAAGGTGTCTACGACAGGTGATACTTTGTGTGACCCTGCGAACCCTGTTATTCTAGAGCGTATGGAATTCCCTGATCCTGTTATCGAGATTGCTGTAGAGCCGAAATCTAAGGCGGATCAAGAAAAACTAGGTATTGGCCTTGCGCGTCTTGCTGCGGAAGATCCGTCTTTCCGCGTGTCGACTGACCATGAGTCAGGTCAAACAATCATGGCGGGTATGGGTGAGTTGCATTTGGACATCCTTGTGGACCGTCTTAAACGTGAATTTAACGTTGAAGCTAATATTGGTCAGCCGCAGGTGGCTTACCGCGAGGCTTTGGCTGCGCCTGTTGATATTGATTACACGCATAAAAAGCAATCTGGTGGTTCTGGTCAGTTTGGCCGTGTTAAGATTAGGTTTGCTCCGGGCGAGGCTGGTTCTGGCTTTGTGTTCGAATCTAAAGTTGTTGGTGGTAATGTTCCCAAGGAATATATCCCTGGTGTTGAAAAAGGTATTCGGACGATGTCTGAAACGGGTCTTTTGGCGGGTTTCCCTGTGATTGACTTCAGTGCTGAGCTTTATGATGGCGCGTATCATGATGTTGACTCTTCTGTTATGGCGTTTGAAATCGCGGCTCGTGCTGCGTTCCGTCAAATCAAAGTTGAGGGCAAATTGAAGCTTCTTGAGCCGATTATGGCTGTTGAAGTTGTGACGCCGGAGGAATATTTGGGTAGTGTTATCGGTGATTTAAGTTCGCGCCGTGGACAAATTCAAGGTCAAGAAATGCGCGGTAATGCAGTTGTGGCGAACGCTATGGTGCCGCTTGCAAATATGTTTGGTTATGTAAATGATCTACGGTCTTCTACGCAAGGGCGTGCGCAATTTACGATGACATTTGATCATTATGCGGCCACACCGCAGGCGGTTGCAGACGAAGTGATTTCAAAACAGGGCGGCGCATAAAGCGCGGCCTTTAATTTATTTTTTAACTCCAAAAGAGACGGAGAGCTAAAATGGCAAAAGAGAAGTTTGAGCGGAATAAGCCGCATGCGAATATTGGTACGATTGGTCATGTTGACCATGGTAAGACGACGCTAACGGCGGCGATCACGAAGTATTTCGGTGATTTCCAAGCCTATGATCAGATTGACGGCGCGCCTGAAGAAAAAGCGCGTGGCATCACGATTTCAACGGCTCACGTTGAGTATGAAACTGAAGGACGTCACTACGCCCACGTCGACTGCCCAGGTCATGCTGACTATGTTAAGAACATGATTACAGGTGCGGCTCAAATGGATGGCGGCATCTTGGTTGTTAACGCAGCGGATGGTCCAATGCCTCAGACACGCGAGCATATCTTGCTTGCACGTCAGGTTGGTGTGCCGGCGCTTGTTGTTTACATGAACAAGGTTGATCAAGTTGATGATGAAGAGCTTCTAGAGCTTGTCGAAATGGAAATCCGTGAGCTTTTAAGCTCTTACGACTTCCCTGGCGATGATATTCCTGTGATTGCAGGGTCTGCTCTTGCTGCGATGGAAGGCAAGACGCCAGAAATCGGCGAAGAGTCTATCCGTAAGCTTATGGCTGCTGTTGATGAGTACATCCCGCAGCCAGAACGCGCAATTGATGGCGCATTCCTTATGCCTATCGAAGATGTGTTCTCAATCTCGGGTCGTGGTACTGTTGTGACTGGCCGTGTTGAGCGCGGAATTGTTAAAGTTGGCGACGAGATTGAAATCGTTGGCATCAAAGAGACGCAAAAGACAACATGTACAGGTGTTGAGATGTTCCGTAAGCTGCTTGATTCAGGCGAAGCTGGCGATAACATTGGCGCGCTTATCCGCGGTATTGATCGCGAAAATGTTGAGCGTGGTCAGGTTCTTTGTAAGCCAGGTTCAGTTCAGCCGCATGCTAAATTTGTTGGCGAAGCCTATATCCTGACAAAGGATGAGGGTGGCCGTCATACGCCGTTCTTCAATAATTACCGTCCGCAATTCTACTTCCGGACAACTGACGTGACGGGCGTTGTGACTTTGAAAGAAGGCACAGAGATGGTTATGCCGGGTGATAATGTCGAGATTAACGTTGAGTTGATCGTGCCGATCGCAATGGAAGAGAAGCTCCGCTTCGCTATCCGCGAAGGCGGCCGCACAGTCGGTGCCGGCGTTGTTGCAAAGATTATTGAGTAATTGGGTTTTGTTCGCGAGACGATTGTGTCTCGCGAATTTTGTTATTTGAACGCGTAAAGATTAGGGCTCCGTTATGGATCGTCAAAATATCCGCATTAGGTTGAAGGCTTTCGACCACCGCATTTTGGACACTTCGACAAAGGAGATTGTCTCAACGGCGAAGCGCACGGGCGCAACCGTTCGTGGCCCAATCCCATTGCCAACTCGTATTGAGAAATTCACGGTTAATCGTTCGCCTCATGTGAACAAAAAATCTCGTGAGCAATTTGAAATTCGCACACATAAACGTATGCTGGATATCGTTGATCCAACACCACAGACTGTTGATGCGCTTATGAAGCTCGATTTGGCAGCTGGCGTTGATGTCGAAATTAAGTTGGGGGCGTAGATAATGTTACGTTCAGGTATTCTTGCCAAAAAACTGGGTATGACACGCATTTATGATGATGCGGGAAATCATGTTCCAGTGACTGTTCTCTCGCTTGAGGGATGTCAGGTTGTGGCTCAAAAAACTCAAGAGCGTGATGGCTATACGGCTGTTCAACTTGGGTCGGGTGATGCAAAAGTTAAACGTGTCTCTAAAGCCGAACGTGAGCGCTTTGGTAAAGCGGGTGTTACCCCTAAGAAGAAACTCGTCGAGTTTCGCGTTGAGGGTAGTAATCTTATAGAGGTTGGGGCGACAATGAGCGCTGACCACTTTGTTGCGGGCCAAAAAGTTGACGCAGCAGGTATCACTGTTGGTAAAGGTTTTGCTGGTGCGATGAAGCGTCATAACTTTGGCGGGCTTCGCGCGACACATGGTGTGTCTATTTCTCATAGATCGCATGGCTCTACAGGTCAGTGTCAGGATCCGGGTAAGGTTTTTAAAGGCAAGAAAATGGCTGGTCATATGGGTGCTGTTCGCCGGACCGTTCAAAATCTTGAAATCGCGCGCGTTGATGCGGGCGAAGGTTTGCTTCTTATTCGCGGTGCAACGCCAGGTGCTAAAGGTGCGTGGATTGAAGTTCGTGATGCTGTCAAAGGTACTAAGGTGGATGATCTGCCTGTGCCTGGTAAGTTTACAGCAGCGGCTGAAGTTAAGGCGGCGCCTGCGCCGAAGGCTAAGACTGGAAATGGCTTTATTGATGCTGTGGACGCAGTTGTTCTTGTCGACGGAATTGGGCCTAAAGGCGAAGAGGCTTTGGCCGAAGCGGGTATTACTAAGTTAACGCAGCTTGTGGCTCTTACGGCTGGTGAAATCACGTCTTTGGAAGAGAAGATCGGTAAGTCTGGTGTCGTTGCTAAGCAAGAATGGATTGAGCAAGCCAAAGAAATGATTGGCGGCGCAGAGCCTCGTTCGCAGGTAGACAAAGATTTGGCTGCTAAGATGCGTAAAGATGCTGCTGCATCAAGTGAGGAAGAATAGTCATGAAACTCGACGTTCAAACACTCGCGGGTAAGACATCAGGGTCCGTCAATCTCGACGAAACTGTGTTCGGTAATGAACCCCGCAAAGATATTTTACACCGTATGGTGCGCTACCAACTCGCCAAACGCCAAGCTGGTACTCATCAAGTTCAAGAGCGCGGTGATGTGTCTAAGACAACAAAGCGTATTGGTAATCAAAAGGGCGGCGGTACAGCGCGTCACGGTAACGGATCTGTTTCTCAATTCCGTGGTGGTGCTAAGGCGCATGGCCCAAGATCACGTAGCCATGCTCATGATTTACCTAAAAAAGTGCGGGCAATGGCGCTTCGTCATGCGCTGTCTGTTAAAGCTGGTTCAAAAGAGCTTATCATCATTGATGATGCTGTTCTTAAATCTGCCAAAACGGCGGATCTTCGCAAATCACTTGAAAAAATTGGTGTCACGAATGGCCTTGTTGTTGGCGGCGCAGTTTTGGATGAAAATTTTGCTAAAGCAGCTCGCAATATCCCTAACCTCGACGTTTTGCCTAGTCAGGGCGCGAATGTGTATGACATCTTAAAGCGTCACACATTGGTTCTAACGAAGCAAGCTGTCCAAGATTTGGAGGCTCGCTTAAAATGAGTATAGCTGCCCGTCATTATGATTCTGTAATTTCGCCGATCATTACTGAGAAAACGACTATTGTTTCTGAAAACAATCAGGTTGTTTTTGAGGTGCCTCTCGGCGCGTCGAAGCCTGAGATTAAAGAGGCTATCGAGCAATTATTTAAGGTCTCTGTTAGCGCAGTGAATACTATGCGCGTCAAAGGTAAAACAAAGCGTTTCCGGGGTCGTCCGGGTCGCCGTAAGGATGTTAAAAAAGCAATCGTGACGTTGAAAGACGGCGATAGCATCGACATCGCAACTGGTCTGTAGGAAGAGAAAATGGCTTTAAAGACATTCAATC
>JBDVGI010000038.1:0-4341 GCA_039962885.1 Litorimonas sp.
GTTCAAATATTTTATTGGCAGACGACAATATATCAAAGTCAGCATAAATATTTGCATCCGTTAATCCAGCTTTATTGAGTTGATCAATAATCTTCTGCATTTCAATCTTTGTTATAACGGCAACACGCGCATCATCTTTGCCGCCGAGCACGATGTGCTGTACGTTAAGTGAACCGCCAATATCTTCTTCGATAGCAAAACTTACTGCGGCGAGACGGTCTTTATTATTTAATTTTGGCAAGTCATATTTGAGCATTCGAACGGATTGACCCGCAAGAATAACAGACACAGCTTTAGCGCCAAGCTTAGCAAGCTGTGCTTTATCGCTTTCCGTCTGCGCGCGGCCCTGCCCAGCATCGTGCATATTCCAATGCCACGGCGCAGCTGGATCGGTTTCCATCCATATGATCAAATTAGATGTCACAAGCTTCGTCTCTTTCTAAAGGCTTATAGTTTTCTAGCGTTTATATTTAATTACGTCCACTCAATCGATTACGTTGTCTCGGAGTAACATTTTGCGATACTGGCGCAGGACGGCGCGATTCAGGCCCCATGAAGCGTGCAATACGCCGAATATCCGTCGCATTAACAGCAAATTCCATAGACACAACTCGCCGAGCGTTTCGATATCGAATATCTGCTTCCACCCAAATATGAGTTGGTATGAAGGTTACATTTTCAACATTGATATTTTCAGGCACATCGGCCTCGTCATCCGAATTCCCCAAAACCTCGGTGGCATCTTGGTACCCATTTGGAGGACGGTTTAAGATTAAGTTTTCAGCCCTTTGTGCATTTTCCACCCCGCCGCCGAGCGATGCTGCGAGTAGTGGGAGCTGCTCTATTGTCATCGTATTGATATTTAATCCGTTCACCTCCCCGTCTGGCCTTGCGCAAATAAAAGGGCGTATTTTTTGGTAAATATCTTCGCTCATTCCATTTATAGCGCGAATTTCCATCACACTGGTAAAATTCGCATTTGCAGTCCGGTAAGCAGGGTCGCGTACTAGGTACGTAAAGTCTTCAGCTCCGTTCTGACTCAGTTGGCTATCAGCGTCTATCCAATCCGCGGCAGCAAAAGAAATTCTACGTGCGGCGAAATTATTTAAACCAAGACCCGTTAACAGGTTTTCAAACTCTAGGCGGGCGGGTTCCTCAATGAGCCGGGCGAGCGAAAAACATTGACTGCCATCTCGCACGTTAAGCGATATAAACCCGCCATCAATCGGGATGATAAAGGGAGTTATATTATTTAATTTCTCATTTATTCGTACAGGCGGCAAGTTTGCGAATTCTTGCGTTAAGTAGCTTACCGCAAAGTCTTCAGCACTCACCGCATACCAATCAGCCTGCGCGTAGGATTGCGTATGGGCCGCGCGCTTAATCGCAAACCGAATATCTTCCATGAGCGCAACTGACAAAGCTGCCATGAGGGTCATAATCAACAGGGTCGTCAATAAAACCGCGCCGCGTTCTGAGCCTTTATTTTGAGACTTCCTTATCATAGGCCAAGCTCGAAATATTGATCTAGCTTATCACCATTTTCAAATGTAAGTTCAAACTTCACGGCATGAATGGTCGCGAGCATATTAGGTTCTATAAACACCTGCGTACCTTCAACCTCGTCAGCGATAAATTTTACCGCCATAGAGTCAATTCCAGAGAGCATAATACGGTCGAATTCAGGTGTATTGGGCGCTGGGTTTTCATGCGCTAAATGACGGCGAATAAGCTGCCCTTGCTCAAATAAATATGTCACGCGCTGCATATCTCCGCGCGGTTCTAACCCGCCAGGATTGGAGCGCCCGCCCCGCGTAAAACTAACCAAGTCCTCAAGGCCGCCCGAGAATGTATATAGTCCTTCGCCGCCCAAAACATCGCGCGAAGGCCGCAAAATAACATTCGCCATATCGTTTTTAATGATCGCTCGCATAGTTTCAATATTTTGCATATCCGATATGCGCTCATCCATTTGCGTTTTACCGCGAAGGCTTGTTGTTAAAACGGACATTGTGCCTGCTGATATAATCGCAAAAATAAACAGGGAAATTAAAACCTCTACCAAAGTAAAGCCTGCATCTTTTGGCTTAAGGTTAGGGTTTAATATGTGCGCGCTTCTAGACATTAGAAACCCTCTTGCACAGGTGTATCATTATCGACAAAATCGGGGTTCGGCTGGGTGTCATCTCTATCCAAAGGCTGACTTTTAAACCCGATACGTTGTTCCAAAACTTGCGTAGTATTCGGGTCTATAACCTTCACCGTAATTTGAAAAAGTTGCGGAATATCAGATGTTCGGGTTTGCGTTGTATATTTAAACCTGCGCGAAAGCTGATTTGTCTCTCCCTCAATTAGGCCCGTTTCAATCTCTCGCCCGCGGGCTAGTACCAACTGATTATCAGCGACAATCCCTGCAAGCATTTTAGAATCCAGCGCTGAAACCGCCCGCGCGCTTTGCGCCCCTGCCTGTGATAACCCAATAATTGCGATACTAAAAATCAGTAAAGCTGCAAGCACTTCTATGAGGGTAAAGCCCGCCTCTTGCATCTCGGGTATTTTAGACTTCAAAGATCTCTTCATGAGGGTACGCCAATTTTTATACGGCCATCCCCTACGCTATGGAGATCGAAACTCTGTTCTCCATCACGCAAAGTTAATCTAAAAATGCCAGACTGCCCCGTGGGTTCAAATATAATCAGCGGCAAGGCCTCTCTTGGCAGCTCCAAACGGCGATTATCTTTCTCAAAGCGTATTGATACATTATCCGGCCAATTTTTCGCATCGCTTTGCGCCCATGCTTCATCCGCGTAAGCATAGATAACATACCCATCACGCGTTAAACCAAATCCAGCAGGTTGCCCTGAAAGCAAGCTATTTTGCGCCGCTAGATTTAAATCTCGAACAAGCTTTTCAGAGAACTCTTGCGCCGCTGGTTTCCTATCAGGAATTGTTAGCAAAACAGCCGTAGACATAACTCCAATAATCAACAACACCATCATCATTTCAATAAGGGTGAAGCCTGCATCTTTGCGTCCAGATTTCTTTAGAAGCTTATCTGGCGTTTGGCGTATATTTAGGCGAAAATACAATCAATCCTGCGCTTATTCCGTGGCCCAATTAACAACATCAGCCGCAAGTCCTTCGCCGCCTTCTTCGCCGTCCGAACCATATGAAAACACGTCAACAATCGCATTTTGCCCTGGATACCGATAGACATAGTCGCGGCCCCACGGGTCTTTGGGTAGGTTACGCACGTAACCCCCTTGGCGGTAACGGTCTGCATTTAAAACTCCGTTTGGCGCAACGCGTAACGCGGCAAGGCCTGCCTCTTGCGGAGGATAATCTAACAGATCAAGACGGTACATTTCTAACGCCTGTTCAATCAGGCGAATGTCGCCTTGTGCCTTTGTCACATTTGCCGTGTCCCGTGCAGGTGTAATATTGAGAACAACAAATGTCGTAAGCAGCCCGATAATAACCATCACCACCATGACTTCGACAAGCGTAAATCCTGCTTCATAAATATTTTTTTGTTTTGTGTTTTCAGGCATATTTATCTCCTATAAAACTAATGTGTTCAGGCGCAATATCGGTAAAAATATCGCCCCAATAATCAACAATACCACACAACTTAGCAAGATGATTATAAGGGGTTCAAGTAAGCTCATAAAGATAGATGTAGCGCTTTCGAATTCATCTTCCAGATAATCAGCAGATTTCGAAAACATAAGCCCTACATCACCGCCCGTTTCACCGCCTGCAACCATTTGCGTCACTAATGGCGGAAAGACTTTTGTTTTTTTCAAGGCAGCGCTCATAGGACTGCCTTCACGCACATAGGCCGCAGCATTTGTCGCTGCGTCGCGCATAATCAAGTTTTTTAGCGTATATTGTGAAGTTTCCATAGCTGCCAAGGACGGAGTTCCGCTTTGAATGAGCCCTGCCATGGTTCGCGCAAACCGCGCAGCATTTAAATCTCGTATGAGCCTCCCTACAAGCGGGAGCTTTAATAAAAATTGATGCCACTTGCGTTTAAAAGCTTCCGTTTTTAAAGCTTGTCTAAATCCAAATATACCTGCACCAAATACAATTAAAGCCATAAGGCCGTAAGATTGGAGTCCGTTAGATACAGCAATCACCCCTTTGGTTAAGGGCGGGAGTTCTTGGCCAAAGCTATCAAATTGCGTGACAACTTTGGGCACAACAGCGACCATCAGAATTGTGACTACAGCCAAAGCCACGACAGTTAAAACCATTGGGTAAACTGTTGCAGCCAAAATTTTACGGCGAATTTTCTGCGCAGCTTCAAGGTCTTGCGCAAGGCGTTCTAAAACTGCAGCT
>JBDVGI010000039.1:0-2206 GCA_039962885.1 Litorimonas sp.
AGCTGTACTACGACCTGTGGAGCCCATGCCAGCAATCTTTTCGCCTTTTGCGATTTTCTGGCCTCTTTTTACAAGTGTTTTGTTTAAATGCGCGTAACGCGTCTTAAATCCATGCCCGTGATCAATTTCCACGGTTTTGCCATATGCGCCATTGCGTCCAACATATGTAACAGTACCTGCCGCCGTCGCTAGAATTGGCGTATTACGTTGACCACCAAAATCGATACCTTGATGTTGAGTGGGGCGTTTCGTAAATGGATCACGGCGTAGTCCAAAACCGCTCGTTCGATAAGAATCAGCTGGTACAGGCTGTGCAATTGGAAGTGATTTAACAGCGTTTTCAAGCATATCTACTTCAGCAAGACGAGCTTGAATAGCTAGAGTTCTTGGTAAAAAGCCATTCTCATTCAAATCACCAGGTTGTGTTGGCAGGTAGGGACCGCCTTTACCGAATGGGTTTTCTTCTAAAACTGTATCAATATTAAGGTCTGTGTGTTGAATGAGTGCGCGATTATATTCAATTCGGTCTAATGTGCTGGTTTCAGCGGACAATAATTGTTCATTTTGCGTCGTGTTTAAATTGGTCAGAGAGTCATCAATATCAAGGCCAGTTGTAAGACTGGAGGTTTTTTCAAACATACGGCGGGCTTTGCGCGGTGTGGAATTGCGTGATGTTGGGGCCATTAAGACGCGGTTATCAGCATATTGCACAATAGGTATGCTAGTGACGACTGTGTCAGTAGAATCCATGATTTGTGATAGAGTTTGATGTTTTTCTTCAAAGCCGCGTGCCATTTGTTCAAAATTGGTTCGTTGCTCTGCGAGTAATAAGCGGGATTTTTCTTCTTTGGCACGTGAATCAGCTAATTGACGTTCATAATTGACTTGTTGTTGCTTAAATCTTTGGCCGGGGGTCGAAAGGGGATTGTTGCCAATTAACAGATTAATCATGGTATAAAGACACCACAGAGCCATTAGGGATAAGCCGGCGGTTATCGCAAGCTGCAGCCGAGTGCTAAATAGGTAATATTTTACTTCCCCACCAGAACGCATATAGAGTTGACGCTCTGGGAAGTGTTGAAGAATGCGCGTGCGCGCATCTCCAATAAAATCATTTATCATATTTCCCTGTCCTAAGCCCATGGCCCCAATCCATAAACCATATAAAACATTTTCTATTCAAGTGTATTAATTACTATTCATGGTTAATCTAGAGTTAAATTTTGTTAAATTTTGTTAAACCTTAGCTAATGGCGTGTAATATTCTTCAGTTAAACCTGCTAAATTGCGAGCTTGTACATTAAATGGGGGTTTTATTTGGCCTGTATAATAAGCTTCTACGAGTGAATGAAACAGTGCTTTAGGGGACTCATCTAGTTTTTTAGCCACGTATTGAAACCATTTTGCGCCAATTCGAACATGGCCAATTTCATCATTGTATATGATGTTCAGAATTTCAACGCTTTGCAGATCGCGCGCTTGCGTTAATTTTGTGATAATGCCAGGTGTCACGTCTAATCCGCGGGCTTCGAGAACTAATGGAGCAATTGCGAGCCTTGCAGGAAAGCTTTTTCTTGTGTTCATGGCCGCATCCCATAGTCCATTATGGGCGACGCAATCGCCGTAAGCCATGTTAAGGGTTGATAATCTATCATGTAAGAGCATGAAATGGCGAGCTTCATCATCACACACGGATGTCCAATCATTGATGAAATTGCGTTGGTGTTCGGAAGCCATCAATTCATCGCGGCTAAAGCGGGCGATCATATCTGCGGCAAGGTCTATGGCATTAAGTTCAATATGGGCGATAGCATGCAACATAACGCCGCGACCCTGTTGGGTTCCGAATCCTCTGCGGGGAACCTCATGCGGGTCAACGAGTGTTGGTTTTTTCGGTCGGGCAGGGTGAGCGGGCAAAGGAATAGGTAAAGTTTCGCCAATAACACCATGTTCTAACCATGCGGATCGCATGTCTCGCGCGTTTTTGGCCTTGATGAGCGGATTAGCACTCATCAAGACGTCATAGGCACAATCTAAAACTGTTTTGCGATTTGACATTGTTAGGCTTTTAATCGTGTGATGAAATCACGCGTTATGCGTTTTTACTGCGTCCAAAACTTTGCTAACATGATCTTTGACGCGAACTTTCCGCCAGATTTCCAAAATTTTGCCATCAGGGCCAATTAGATAGGTGGCGCGTTCAATG
>JBDVGI010000040.1:0-4519 GCA_039962885.1 Litorimonas sp.
CAGATAATAAGGCTTATGCGGATATGCGCCAGCATGAAAACCCATTTGGCGATGGAAAATCGGCGCATATCCGCATAAGCCTTATTATCTGTCAAAAGCCGCGTAGCCTCGCGTAATATAACTGCAGGGTCAACGCCTACCAATTTCGAGACGTTAGCTTCAACGCACTCTTGGCGCTCCGTGCTATCCCTCATGACTAAGACAGGCACTTTAAAGCTTGGCGCTTCTTCTTGGATGCCCCCAGAATCGGTCAATATAAGATATGCGCGTTTCATTAATTCAACGATTTCAGGGTATGAAACAGGCGGTAAGAGATGAAAATTATCTATGCCTTGTAAAATCTCATGCGCTATAACTTTTACCTGAGGGTTCAAATGAACTGGGTAAACAAAATCAACATCTTCAAACTCGTGAGCTAGCTGCGCGATAGCACCGAAAGCTTCTCGAAACCTCTCCCCATGATTTTCGCGGCGATGCCCTGTAATTAAAACCAATTTGTTTCGGGTTAATTCAAGCGGCAAAGGGTGGTCTTTTGAAGCTGTTTCTAACAAGGCGTCAATCACAGTATTTCCAACCTTATGCGCCTGCCCGCTCAAATTTTCGCTAGCTAAAACATCCATCGCCTTTTGTGTGGGTGCGAAATTCCACCGTGCAAGCCTTTGCGCCATTTGGCGGTAACCTTCCTCTGGAAAGGGACGCGCCAAGTCATGCGTTCGTAAACCAGCTTCGACATGACCAAACGGCACTTCACAATGAAACGCCGCCAGAGCCGCAGATATGACGGTTGTTGTATCGCCCTGTGCCAAAACCACATCAGGTTTATGCTTTTTGATCAAACCATCCAAACCGCTCACAGCTTTAGATAAAACCATAGATAGGGTTTGACTGGGCTCCATTATAGCAAGATCTTCATCAGGTTTTAAACCAAACCAATCAAAAACTTGATCCAACATTTCTTTGTGCTGCCCCGTCGATACCAAAATCGGTGTAACGTCTGGGTCTTGCAAACACGCCTTATAAACAGGAGCCATTTTTATGGCTTCTGGACGCGTTCCCACAACTAAAAATACATTTATCATAAATGAATTCGTTTCTGTACTATCTTAGAATGAGGCTCAACTAACGCAAACATACATGCAAAACAACACGCCTTATCGGTTAACATATTCCAATAAGATTGGCGGGAAGGTTGGCGGGGCGGACACATATGTTATGTTTTATGTATCAAAGAACGCCTTAACCGAATCCGTGATATAATTTGCTGTCTCATTTTTCATATAAGGATGCATCGGTAGAGCAAGAACTTGTGAGCACAACCCTTCTGACACAGGCAAAGAGCCGATGCCTTCCCCATAGTGCTTATAGGCAATTTGAAAATGCATAGGGGATGGGTAATAAACAACTGAAGGGATTCCTTTGTCTTTCAAAAAGGCCTGAAGTTCATCACGGCGAGCCGTCTTTATAACATATTGCGCCCAGCTTGAGGTGACATTAGGCGCAATTTTGGGCGTGGTGACTAAATCTGATAATTGCGTATTATAATGATCTGCTAATTGATTGCGCAGAACGATTTCATCTTTAAACACGGTAAGTTTAACGGATAAAACGGCAGCTTGAATTGTATCTAAGCGGCCATTTATGCCCAGACGAACCACTTCATATTTTTCTGTACCCGCGCCATGAGACCGAATGGAAGCCATAATCTCTGCCATTTCATCATCATCTGTAAATATCGCGCCCCCATCTCCATAGCACCCCAAAGGCTTTGCCGGAAAAAAGCTCGTCCCAGTGACGTCCCCAAAACTTCCCACACGTTGATTGCCTGCAACGCCGCCCAAACCTTGCGCAGCATCGCATAACAACGTTAGGCCATATTGATCAGCAATAGGTTGCAAGGCTTTATAATCAGCGGGCTGCCCGAATAAATCGACAGCCATAATAATAGCAGGCGTAAAGTTTCCTGCGGCTTTGACTTTCTGTATGTGTTGCACCAAAGACTTGGGACACATATTAAAACTCGTCTCGTCTACATCGACAAAAACGGGCTGCGCGCCCAATAAAGCAATGACCTCTGCGCTAGCTGCGTAGGTGAAGGCTGGCACAAAGACTGCCATTGGTTTTTTAGGGTCAAACCCCTTTAATTCCTTGAGAGCCATTAGCGGGATAATCAAAGCATCTGTTCCGCTAGAACAGCCTAAAACATGTTTTGCGCCCGTAAATTTGGCAAGTTGTGCTTCAAATTCATCCAGAGCGGGACCATTGACATACCGACCATCATCCAAAACAGCTTGGATGTTTTTGTCAATTTCACCCTTCAAAGCGGCATATTGGCTTTTTAGATCTATAAATGGGATCATAACAGGTCTTATAATGAAAATTACGTCAGTATTAAACTCCAGTAATCAATGTGTTACTGAAAGGCAATTATAATAGTTTTAACTTAATTTCATTTAATCCGAGATATCATTTTCAATCAACGTTACCCGCCAAGTTCAAACGGGTAACTTTATCTGATATTTCGAGAGTTATAGCTATAAGATGAAGACCTTATGCTGCGCTTTCGAATTGATTCATTGTATTGTGAGCCCCGCCCGCTTTTAACGCGCGTTCACCTCCAGTCATCTCCTTGAAGTCATCTCCAAGGTTAGAGCCAACCTCATGTTGATGCTTAACCGCTGATACACCGCCGCGTATTTCCTCACGTTGAATATTTTTGACATAAGCTAGCATTTTATCATCTCCAAAATATCCAAAGGATAAATCATTCATGACTTTAGCTGTGCCGTGGAATGTCGGTAGTGTGATAAGGTTATGGAAGACGCCCGCTTCGCGCGCAATGTCCGTTTGGAAAGCTCTCAGACGAATATCAGCCTCAAGTCCCAAGACATCTTCATCGTACAGCCCTGACATCAAGGCGTTATCATCTGGGTAGTCAGATGCCTTAATTTTTCCACTTGCAATCCAGTCTTCACGGACTTGTTTGCGTAGATTTAGCGTCCAGTTAAAACTTGGTGAATTATTATATGTCAATTTCGCATTAGGCACGACAGCCTTCACACGGTTTACCATAGAGGCAATTTTGGCGACATTTGGCGTTGCTGTTTCAATCCAAAGTAAATCCGCTCCTCCGTCAGTTAGGCTAGAGATACAATCTTCAACAACGCGGTCTTCGCCAGTATCTGCACGGAATTTATATAACCCATTAGGCAACCGAACAGGCTTACGTAACGCGCCGTCCATATATAAAGCTACATCACCTTCGCCAAGCGGGTTGTCCTGCGTCACCTCTTGGGTTTCTAGCCATTTATTGTACTCATAAGCTGCGTCGCCCTTTTGTGTCGACACTGGAATTTTTTGTGTAAGCCCCGCTCCAAGACTATCCGTACGCGCCACAATGACACCATCATCCACGCCAAGCTCTTCAAAAGCCATCCGGCATGCACGCAGTTTTTCAACGAAATCTTCGCGCGGTACCGTAACCTTCCCATCTTGATGGCCACATTGCTTAGCATCTGACACTTGGTTTTCAATTTGCAAGCAGCTGGCACCAGCCTTAATCATTTCCTTAGCTAATAAATATGTAGCATGAACATTTCCAAAGCCTGCATCAATATCGGCAATGATTGGGCGAACATAAGTTTCGTGATTATCAATTTGTTTGATAATTTCAGCTTTTTCACTGTCAGAATTCACGGTCTTTAATTGCGCAAATAAGTCATTTAACTCAACTTCATCCGCTTGACGTAAGCTTGTATAAATCTCTTCAATTAGATCGACCACAGCTGTTTTTTCATGCATGGACTGATCTGGTAAGTGGCCAAAGCGGTTACGCATACCTGCAACCATCCACCCCGATAGATAAACATAAGCCCCATCCAACGTACCTTTTTGACGCTTAATAGCTCGCATCATTTGCATCGCATGAAACCCAGACCAACACCCCAAAGATTGCGTAAATAGGCTGGAATCTGCGTCATAACGCGCCATATCTGCGCGCATAACACTCGCCATAGCCTTAGAAATATCTAAGTGTGTTTTATAGGTATTTTGTGTTTTGAGTTGCGCCAGGTCTTCGAGCGCGATTCCTGCCGCCGTCCCGTTAGGGTAACGCGTTTTCAACTGATTAAGGGTGTCACTATAGGTCATGATTAAGCCTCCAATATTGCATAAGCTGGGATAGTTAGAAATTCAGGTAAAGTTGCGCCGCTAGCCGTCTGTGTGAAAATTGTCGCCGCCTCTTCAAACCGGCCAGAGATATAAGCATCCCCAAGCTCAGATTTTAGGGCTGTCACTTCCTCGGCAAACAGACGCTTATAGAGCCGCTCTGACATTGTTTCGCTAAAACCGCCCTCCATTTGAACAGGGGCAGAATGGCGAAGCCATTGCCAAATCTGTGCGCGAGAAATTTCGGCCGTTGCCGCATCTTCCATAAGGTTATGAATGGGCACCGCACCGCGTCCGCATAACCAAGCCGCAATATAGCGGATACCAACTTCGATATTTGTCCGCACACCACTTT
>JBDVGI010000041.1:0-4049 GCA_039962885.1 Litorimonas sp.
GTCTGAAATTCAGCAAGTCTCAAACAATGTCGTGAAAGATAAAAATTTCGGAATTGAAATCATTGACGTGCGTATTAAACGCGCTGACCTGCCGCCCGCTAACACGGAGCAAGTTTTGAACCGCATGGTCACAGAACGTAAGCAAATCGCTGAATTGACGCGTTCAGAAGGCCGCGAAGAAGCTCTGTTGATTACCTCTACGGCTGAAAAGACAGCGACGATTATTCGGGCTGAAGCGCAACAGCAAGCTGAAATTATTCGAGGAACTGGCGATAAAGAACGTAATAATATCTATGCTGCCGCTTATAATAAGGACCCTGAATTCTTTGCTTTTTACCGGTCTATGGAAGCTTATAAAAATGGGCTAGGCGTTGGAACGACATATGTTCTTTCGCCTGATTCGGATTTTCTAAGTTATCTTGATAATCAACAAGGTCCGCGCCGCCGTTAGGCGGAGCTGACGATGAAGACGCATCCATGAATTTAGGGACAATATTGCTCATCGCCATTGGAGGGGCATTTGCCTTTGAGGGTGTCTTATGGGCGATTTTCCCGAATGGTGTTCGCAAGACATATAGCGACGCTTTTTCGCAAATGGACGATAAAGCTTTACATATTTCGGGCCTCATATCCGTAGCGCTAGGGGTCGGGATGATTGCATTAGGGGCTAAATTGGTTGGTTAAGACCTTTCTAACTGAAATGTTAGATGTTTGAATGCAAGACCCCCTTGGCAAAGCTTATAAAATGTCTAGTTTAGAGCTATGAAATTACGTTCAATACTCCTTGCTGCAGCTGCCACGGCGCTGTCTCTTTCATTTGTTCCGCAAAGCGCTGATGCGCGCGGCGTGCCTGATGGGTTCTCTGAACTTGCAGCGCGGCTGAGCCCTGCGGTGGTCAATATTTCAACCGCGCAAACCATAGAGGTTGATACAAGCGAGGCACCTGCGTTCCCCAAAGGATCTCCGTTAGAGCGTTTTAATGATTTTTTCGGTGAACGCGCTGACCGTAATGGCCGTGTGTCAAAATCACTTGGCTCTGGCTTTATGATTAGCGGCGATGGATACCTTGTTACGAATAACCACGTTATCGAAGGCGCTGACCTGATTGAGGTAACTTTTCCAAATGGCGATACATATGAAGCGGAGCTTATCGGTACTGACCCTGCTACGGATATAGCCGTATTAAAGATCGAATCGGGTAAGCCTTTTGAATTTGTGAAATTTGGGAATTCCGACGAATCTGAAGTGGGGGAGTGGGTTATCGCAATTGGTAACCCCTTTGGATATTCTGGCTCTGTTGCTGCGGGTATTATTTCGGCCCGTAACCGCAATATTTCCCACGGTAGCTATGATGATTTCATCCAAACGGATGTGGCTATCAATAAAGGTAACTCTGGCGGTCCGCTTTTTAATATGGACGGCGATGTCATAGGCGTAAATACAGCGATTATCTCGCCTACAGGCGGGAGTGTTGGGATTAGCTTCTCCGTTCCAGCGGGACTTGCAAAAACTATTGTTGATCAACTTGTTGAACATGGAGAGACACGGCGCGGTTATTTGGGTGTGCGTTCACAAAAGGTCAGTAACGCACTTGCCAAAAGCCACGGCTTAGATACGCCGCACGGCGCTAAAATACTCAGTGTTGTTAAAGATTCTCCAGCCGATAAGGCAGGGTTGCAACTTGGCGATTTAATAACGGAACTCGGCGGTGTTAAATTAGAAAGCTCCAGACTGCTATCGCGCCGCATAGCCGAAGCGCCGATTGGCGAAACTCTGAAAATTACCTATGTACGCAAACGTAAAACAAAAACAGCGAATGTTGTGATTGAACGCCTCAAAGAGAAAAAGACAGCGGAAGAAAAAATCCGCCAAGAGGTTGAAGAGGGCAATGCAGAACTTAGTGCCAATGGTATTTATGTCGAAGCGTTAAGCGAAGATATTCGAACGAAATATCGCGTTAAAGCTGATATTAAAGGCGTCCGCGTTGTGAAGGTTGATAAACGTGCCGAAGCAACGGGAAAGATTTTGAAGGGCGATATTATCGAAGAAGTAGGCTTTGAATCGATTAATACCCCTAAGGAATTTGAAGCGGCTATGAAGTTAGCGGCGCAAGATGATAGCCCTGTCACAATCCTTGTTAATCGCGGCGGTAATTATATTTTCCATGCGCTTGGTGTGAGTTAGAGCGCTTTAGCTATTGATAATGCCATTATCTGAAAACCCTTGATAATACAGGGCAGTACGCAAGTCTGCGTAAGTGATTTCGCAATGGGCAGCGGCGGCGACTGCGGGTTTGGCATCATAGGCAATTCCGAGCCCGGCGGCTGTAATCATAGCTAAATCATTTGCACCGTCGCCAATGGCAATGGCTGTCTGCGGCCCGCCTAAGTCTTGGCTATGACGGCGTAGGGCATCTAATTTTGCAGCGCGGCCTAATATGGGCATGCCGACTTCGCCAGTTAATTGCTGGCCGTCATTCAATAAGACATTGGCGTGATGATGCTCGAAACCGCAAGCTTGTGCGATACGCTGCGTGAAAAAAGTGAATCCGCCTGAAACAATCACGGTTTTTGCGCCGTGATGTTTCATTGTTTGGCACAACGCTCTTGCGCCTTCATTAAGGTTTATGCGTGTGTCAAAACATTTTTGTAAAATAGATAAATCTAACCCTTTCAAGAGTTTGACACGCTGTTCTAAAGCACCGTTAAAGTCTATCTCGCCGCGCATGGCTTGTTGTGTAATCGCGCTTACACGATCTTTTGCGCCAATAAAATCGGCTAACTCATCAATGCATTCTTGACCAATAAGCGTCGAATCCATGTCGCAAATTAGTAACTTTTTACGCCGCGATGCGCTTTGTTGTACGCATATATCTGCTTTTAACTCTGCTGCATGGAACAGGTCTTTGTAATGGGACTGTAAATCGGATGAATTTTGGTCGCTAAAAAAATCACAATCATAAGCCCGTGCTTCGGATAAAGTTTTTGTCGTTCCTTGATTTGCAATAATTTGCAAAGCTATGTCACAAGCGGCTTTGTCTTTTTTCTGTAAGACAAAGGTGAGGGTAAGCGCTATAGCAGCCATAATGAAAGTTCCTGATACAATGAAGCCCGTATTATGCATCGCGGGGCCGACTGCAAGTGGTAAGAGCCGTTTTGCCATAAATTTGGCCAAAGTAACTAATGGAGAGATTGTCAACGCTGACGCGCTTCAGGTTTATGCGCAATTGTCTATTTTATCTGCTCGGCCAAATGACGATGAGATGCAACAGATTCCGCACCATCTTTATGGATGTGTTGATGGTCACACACGCTACTCCACAGGGGCGTGGTTGCGAGATGTTCAGCCTGTTATTTTGGACATATTGGCGCGAGGTAAGACGCCGATTATCACGGGAGGGACAGGATTGTATTTTAAGGCTTTAACCGAGGGGCTAGCTGATATTCCAAGGATCAGCCCGCAAGTCTCTGCGCGAGTGCAAAAGCTTTTAGATGAGCAGGGCGTGTCGGTGCTGCGCGGCGAGTGCGAGGCTTGCGACCCTGTTGCAACGGCGCGAATTGTCGGGGATAATCCGCATCGATTAATGCGAGTTTTGTCAGTTTTTTGGCAATCAGGTAAAGCTTTGTCCGATTGGCAACTGCAAACACGCCCGATTGTGCCATCGCGATATGTGCGTTGCGCGGTGTTAATGCCAGACCGCGAGGGGCTTTATGATAAAATTAATAAGCGCTACGCAGCTATGGTTGATAATGGTGGGGTCGATGAGGCCAGATATGTCATGGGTTTGGGGATGTCTGATAAGCTTCCAATGATGAAAGCGATTGGCTTACCCCCATTGCTCCAATATTTGCGCAAGGATAAGCATATGGACGGAGACTTGTCTGCTGGGGATTTGAAGGAGGCTTTGGCCCAATCACAACAGGACACGCGGCGTTTTGCGAAGCGGCAAATGACATGGTTTCGTAACCAAACACCAGATTGGCCAAAATTGACCAACGAAGCGGAAAGGACGAACTTTATAGAAGATATGCAAGAGCTTTGCGCCAGGG
>JBDVGI010000042.1:0-4850 GCA_039962885.1 Litorimonas sp.
GTAATGCCGGTAGATCACGACGGCACCCTTGGGCAGTTTTTGTGCAATGGCGATAGGGTCATTTACGCGCTTGGGGTCTGTCATAAAAACATATGGACCCAGCGCAGAGATATGCGGACTGTCTTCACGGATTTTTTGCGCGGCCTTCCACAGACTATAGCTTTTATTTTGGCTATATTGCGCATAAGAAGAGTGCATGGAAAACCCTTTAAAAACCCCTAGAGACAACAAAGCGCTATCAATCGCGCAGCGCCGTGAAGACATTATAAACCGCATGGCGGCGTCTGCCAAGCAGCTTGGCCAAATGACTTTGCCTGACCTTGTTGCTGTGTCAAAAATACAGCCTGATGAACGCGTGAAAGCGGTGATTAAAACGGGTCAAAAAATCTTCGGCGAAAACCGTGTGCAAGAGGCGCAATCGCGTTGGGCTGATACATTCAAAGAGGCTCGTTCAGATATAGAGCTCCGCCTTATCGGCCCGTTGCAGAGCAATAAGGCCGAAGAGGCGGCCGTTTTATTTGATGTTATTGAAACCCTTGACCGCGAAAAACTTGCGCGCGCTTTAGCGAAAGCAGCAGATAAGATAGGCCAGTTACCAAGACTTTATGTCCAAGTGAATACGGGAGAAGAGCCTCAGAAATCGGGCATCGCCCCGCAAAGCCTATCAGGCTTTTTAAAAACCCTATCATCTGACTATGATATTCACCCCGAAGGCTTGATGTGTATTCCGCCAGTTGGGCAGGCGCCGTCGCCGCATTTTTGGCTTTTGTCTAAGCTGGCACATGATAACGGCCTTGAAAAACTGTCTATGGGCATGAGCGGGGATTATGAAACGGCGATTGAGATGGGCGCAACCAGTGTGCGTGTCGGCTCGGCGCTGTTTGGCGCGCGCGATTATAACTAGGCTTTAATCTTGGTTAGAAATTTTGACACCCATGCCAACATGCAAATGCGGTAGTAACTTTGTCATTACATCAGGCGTAACGGCTACGCAGCCAAGGGTTTGGCGGTCATCTGGCTGAGCGATGTGAATGAAGACTGCGCTTCCTAACCCTCTTCCATTTTTATCGATTTGCGGCGGGCTGTCATTATGGCTCAGGACTAAAATGATATCATAAGCTCCATATTGCCGCCATAAAGTTTCATGGCTGGCGGCGTAAGGTGTTCGAATAAACCGATTATAGGCGGGGTCATTGTCATTATCGCACCACCCATCATCACTTTGAAGTGGCCAGAATGTGAGCGGGGACTTTGGAGCAGGCAATCTATCAGGACGATAGAGTCCAAACCGAATTTTATACTCTCCTAAGGGGGTTTTTCCGTCACCCTCACGGCCATTTTCCGCTTTAATATACCCGAGCCTTCCAATACGACACTGAAAAACTCCTGATACAGCGGAATTAACATTGATATCACACCGGGATGTATTTATGGATAATAAAGGGGATTTCACACGAATGTCTCGCTTCTTTGTGATGGAATCGGATGGAATAGCGATTAGCCTATTTCTGTCATGATGTCTAAGGGGTGAGAGTAAATTGAACCTAAGGAGCTATATAATGGCTGTTAAAAAGAGAGTGCTATTGGTTGACGACGACGACTTCCTAAGAGAAGAACTTGTCGAGCAATTTGCTCTATATGATGAGTTTGAAACCGTTGATGTCGCAACAGGCGCTGCGGGACTAGACATCGCAAAAAACCAAACATTTGATTTAATCATTTTGGATGTGGATTTACCTGACATGCAAGGCACAGAAGTTTGCGAACTTATGCGGAAAGCAGGCGTTGCAACACCCGTAGTTATGTTAACAGCCAATGACGGCGAGGCCCATGAGATCTTAGGCCTGAATGCGGGTGCAAATGATTATGTCACAAAACCTTTTCGTTTTGGAGTGTTGCTCGCGAGATTACGGGCGCATTTACGTAGCTTTGAGCAAAGCGAAGATGCTGTGTTTCAAGTCGGGCCTTACTCCTTTAAGCCTGCGAATAAAAAACTTATCCCCCCGCCAGCCGAAGATGGACGCCCAGTGCGCGATATTCGCCTGACGGAAAAAGAAACAAACATTCTAAAGTATCTCTACCGAGCTGGCGGTAAGGCCGTGGCCCGCGAAGAATTATTGCATGAAGTTTGGGGATATAATTCTGGTGTGACAACACATACTCTTGAGACACATGTTTATCGTCTTCGTCAAAAAATTGAGCCTGAAAAGGGAACGGCAACTTTACTCGTTACGGAGCCTGGCGGTTATCGATTAGAATTAGGGTAGTCTGCCCAGGACATTGAAAATTCAAAAAGCCCGTCATATATGCGGGCTTTTTTTGTGATTATCTGCGACTTGTATATTCTTTGAGCTGTATATTTGATTTTAACGGCTTAGATCTAAAATTTGTGTCATTGGAACATGGTCTGATGGCTTTTCATGCCATGTACGGCAAGGCACATGAATTTCATGTGCGGCCTTTCCGCCGGCTTCTACGGCAGGCCGTAGCTCTGGGCTGACCCAAATATGATCAAGTCTGCGCCCGCGATTGCTTTTCATGGGGTCTTTTCCTCGGTATGACCACCAACTAAATAATTTATCGTCGTCACCCGCAAAGAGGCGTGAGCAATCTGTGAAATCATGAGATTTTTGTAGGGTGTCTAAAATACCAACTTCAAGCGGCGTGTGGCTAACAACTTTCAAAAGTTGCTTATGGCTCCAAACATCATTTTCATGCGGAGCAATATTAAAGTCTCCAACCAGAATGAGACGCCCATTTTTTTGTAAAAAACGATCAGCAAAATAACTACGCATGGTTTCAAGAAACTCTAGCTTATGTGCAAATTTGTCATTCACAATGGGGTCAGCGACATCACCGCCTGCAGGAATGTAGAAGTTGTGAAACTCAAAATCGGTATGGCCTGCTGTGACTTTCGTGCTGACATGGCGCGCATGACCTAGCGGGCAGAATTGCGTGTCCATACGGCGTAGCGGTAAACGCGAAATTGTTGCAACCCCGTGATAGCCTTTCTGGCCTGACACTTCGATATGTTCATAGCCTAGCTCACGAAATGGCGCGTAAGGAAAAACCTCTTCTAAGCATTTAATTTCCTGCAGCCCCAAAACATCAGGCTGTTCTTCACGAAGGAAGCGCGCAACTTGATCTTGGCGCAGACGGACGGAGTTAATATTCCAAGTGGCAACTTTGATTTTCATGCACAGCTTTTGCGGCGACATGGCGCAAAAGGCAAGCGGATTTAGGCCTCATATTAGGCTCATACACAGTTTTGACTACCGCCGACGATTATCCCGACGATTGCTGTCTTCACGCAAGACGAAAAGTCTTGGGTTAAGGCGATCATTATACCTCAGGTCTGAGAGTATTACGCGCGTTTGTCCGCCAAAACTATCGCCGATACTCCATTCTTTGATGGCTAATGTATTGGCGTCGAGCACCATCGTCAGAGTTCCGTCAATTTTGTCGGAGCCATCACGCGCTGTGACGCGCCAATCTTGTACTGTTTTTTGTAGAGCTATAACTTCGGTATCATTGGCTAGGTTGACGTTCTCTTTGAGAAAGTAATTGAGCGGAGTGGCTGATAAAGGCACGCGGTCGAACGTTTCTAATGCGCGGTCTTGTTGGATTAATGTGACGCCATCGGATACGATCAGAAGTGGATTTGGCTCATCATATTCAAAGCGTAATTTCCCTGGGCGGTTTACATAAACTTGCCCCTGCGCAAAGCTGCCATCCGCGCCATATTGGGTAAAGCGTCCTGAAAATGTGTCTGTTGCATTTAATGAGGCGTCAATGCGCGCAAGATCTGCGCGGACATTTGGAATGTCTGTAAAGGCGGCTTGAGGCTGTAAGTTTTGCGGTAGAGGGCGTTGTGTTTGAGCGACACTCAGCGGAGCTATAAACAACGCCATAAGTGCAACGAATTTACCTGATCCTTTTAATGTGGTCGGCATATATAATCTCCTAACAACACCAAATTTAGCGTATTGTGCCTAACATGCATATAGAGTTTTGGGGTTAAACCCAGAGTGAATATTAAACTCATATGAATTACAAAACCGTTAGGCTCAATGTGTGAAATTCCGATATAATGGCTTACAATAAAATAAAGAGACCACAAAGATATAAACTTCATGGTCTCTTCACTGCGCCCCATGAATTCCATAGGGTTGCTTGCTAAGTTTGGGAACTTCGCAAATTAAAGGCGAGCCATGGTGTGAACAAGTGTGTGGTACTCGCCTATCTATGGAGGTAAATCGAATTGGTTAAGGAAATTATAATTATCAATAAAATATCTAATCATTTTAACGTAAGATGTGTTTGCCTAATTCTGCTATCGAAGTTTCAGGGCGGGCACCGTAATGACTGATGACTTCCGCGGCAGCGATGCTGCCAAGTTGTCCCGACTTTTCCCAATCCAGCCCAAGCGCGCGTCCAGCAAGGACGCCAGCTGCATATTGATCGCCTGCACCAGTTGTGTCGACAACTTTCGTTATAGGCTCGGCTTTGATGTGGTAACGGCGCTGCGTATCTTGAATAATAGAGCCTTGCTCGCCGCGCGTAATACAGGCGGTTGTTTGAGTTTTTGTGAGGGCGTCTAAGGCCGTATCAATTTTATCCGTTTGATATAAACTCAAGATTTCAGCCTCATTGGCAAATAAAATATCAACATGATTTTCGACTAAGTCTAGAAAACTTTCACGATGAAGCTCAACGCAAAAACTATCTGAAAGCGTCAAAGAGACTTTATTGCCGGCTGCTTGTGCGATTTGCGCGGCTTTCACAAAGGCGGCTTTTGTGACGTCTGAATTAAATAGATAACCCTCTAAATAGAGGACGTCAGAGTTCTT
>JBDVGI010000043.1:0-8860 GCA_039962885.1 Litorimonas sp.
CGTGAAAGACTTAACAATGACGTCTTAGATAACCGAGGCCAAACGATAATTTTCTACGATCCAAATCGCCTTCACCAAATTGGATATTTCGCCGCTCATATTATTTTGAAACTCGCAGAACTGCGTTTGCGTCAAATACAAATCGAATATGTACAAAGCCCTTTAACGCAATACTTAACCACTTTATCTGCAGTCTGTTATAATCGCCAGGGCTTCAACCTTATGAACTTAACGCCCTATGTTTCTGAGTATTTCACCGATGATATGGGTAAAAAACCCATCTCGTCACGTTTGATTGAAAATGCCTTATGTTTCACGGCAGTTATGGCCTTACGCACTCACCGTCAGTCCAATGAACAAATCATTGCCACTTATGGGCAGATCATCCCTAAAACTTGCCGTAAAAAAGTCAGGCAAGCCTATAAACAAACGCAGGATTTCGAGCATGACTTAAAACTCATGCAACTGATGAATAAACCGCGCGCGAACCCGTCAAGATTAAACGAAAATTATAGTCACATGAGAATAGCGCAGAAATATTTTAGAACAGCTTAATTTGCGCTGTAATACAGTCTAAAATCTAACCGCAACGTATGTCTATGATATATCCTTCGAGATCAAGCTCCAGCGTTAGTCGATTCTCATCTTCATCGGTTAGAAGAAACCTATCCACAACCGTGCGTATGGAACTCGCATAGATGGATTGTTGCGGTAGAAAATCAATCACTTCGACCAAAGGCGGGGAAGGTATGAAGTCGTTTTCCTCCTCCGCCTCAAAATCTTCTAATATGGCAGGCTTTACAATACGCTTGCGCCCGGGAAGTCCTGCAATAAAAATCGCCCCTTCATGCTGCCCGGCGAGGGTCAAATAAAGCCGTGAACGGCATGAATCCTCTGGCGGTAGAGTTGCTATCTCTAAAGGCTCTAGAAATTCGGGACGCACATATTGGCCCCGCCCTGGCGCGCGTTGAAAATTTGGTATATTCGTAATCGCACTGCCCGAAACACCATAAGGCGAGCTTTGACCCGCGCAGCCGCCAAGCCAGAGCGTAGCGCCCATAGTCAAGCCTGTCAGCTTGATGCCTGTCAGTAAACAATATCGAATCATACGCTTTTTCGGCTTCTCATAGCATTACTCATGCCGCCAAAGCCTTTACGCTTGGTTAACCATATACCTTCGGTCCAAATTTGCACAACTCTGTCCTAGCCAAAATAACTTCAAGCCTTTAAACGGCACCTCTATGGCCATTTCCGATAGAAAACCGTGGCGCGCCACAGCGTTAACCCTCTTCCCAGATGCCTTTCCGGGCGTTTTAGGGGCATCAATCATTGGTGGAGCGCAAAAAAGCGGTATTTGGTCGTTAGAAACAGTGGACATCCGTGATTTTTCCACTAATAGACACCGAACTGTTGATAGCCCGCCTTCTGGCGGCGGCCCTGGTATGGTATTAAAGCCTGACATTGCCGCAAAAGCCATTGACAGTGTGGCTAGTGCCGATATTGCATCGGGAGACAAGAGGCCGCTGATATATATGACCCCACGGGGTAAGCCGCTCACGCAATCGCGCGTTAGAGAGCTTGCAACGAGCACGGGGTTAGTTGTATTTTGCGGACGCTTTGAAGGGCTTGACCAACGCGTTATAGACTCGCGCAATATGGAAGAAATTTCTATTGGCGACTATGTACTCGCAGGTGGTGAAGTTGCAGCACAAGCCATGATCGAAGCTTGCGTGCGGCTACTGCCAGATGTTCTGGGGGATGCGGCAAGTGCTTCGGAGGAGAGTTTTGAGGATGGTTTGCTAGAGTACCCACTCTATACCAAGCCAAGAGAATTTGAAGGCCGGGCTATCCCGGAGGTGCTTTTAAACGGCGATCACAAAAAGATCGCTGACTGGCGGCGCCAAGAGCAAGAAAAGATTACAAAGGCACGACGCCCTGACCTATATGAACAGGTTTTTGGGAAAGCCTTAGACCAAGGAGACGATCATGAACGTGATTGAAAAATTGAACGAAAAAGAAAAAGCCCGTCTTCTTGAGTCTGGCAAAACCATTCCTGACTTCTCGGCTGGGGACACACTTGTTGTACAAGTCCGTATTACCGAGGGCACGCGCACACGTCTACAGGCCTTTGAAGGCGTTTGTATTGCCCGCTCTGGTGCTGGCATCAATGAAAGCTTCACGGTTCGTAAAATCTCTTACGGCGAAGGTGTGGAACGTGTATTCCCTATTTTTTCCCCGCTTGTTGAAGAAATCGAAGTCAAGCGCCGCGGTAAGGTTCGCCGCGCTAAGCTTTATTATCTGCGTGATCGTCGTGGTAAGTCTGCGCGTATTGTTGAACGGACAACCGGCCGTGGTATGAAAAAGTCTGCTAAGAAGTAGCCTTCTACCGCTCGCAAGAGCATTTGCGAATAATTTTAAGAACCACCTTAAAGTTAAATTTAAGGTGGTTTTTTTACGTCTTTTTTTTTGCAGCCCTGTTTTTTACAGCCCCGCTCACAAACAAAGCCCTTTGACAACACTGGGCAAATCACGGCATGCAATCCTTATGAAATATTTTGCTTTGACCGCCGCCGCTTTAACATTATTGACGGCCTGCGCCGATAAACGCCCCAATGTGGTTCTACAAACAGATATGGGCCCTATAGAGATTGAGGTCTATAAGGACAAAGCGCCAGCCTCTGCGACTGACTTTCTCTATTATGTCGACAATGCCCTTTACGACAATCAAGGCTTCTACCGTGTTGTTCGCGCCGATAATGACCCGTTAGAGATGGGCATGTCCCTAGTACAAGGCGGACGGCTTGATACCCTGCCCCTCACATCAGGGATTGCTCATGAACGCACCACACAGACAGGCCTGTCTAATGTGACAGGAACAGTGTCTATCGCGCGTGATGAGCCAGGGAGCGGCAGTGCGGCCTATTTCTTTATTAACACAGGCGATAATAGCTTTCTTGATACTGGCGGAACACGCAACCCAGACGGCGAAGGCTATGCCACCTTTGCTAAAGTCATTAGCGGCATGGATGTCGTCATCGCCATCCAAAAACAAGAGGCCAAAGGCACATCAGATAGCGGCGTCACGCAAGGTCAGATATTAACAAAGCCCGTAAGAATTATGCGCGCCTATAGGAAGTAATGAGGCTGGACTAATAGAGCTATAATTGGGTTTAGGCTCTATGTCGTATACGCCTGTGTCATCAAACGCCTAGTCATCAACCGTCTGGGTCATCGTTCAATAATGTCGGGAACGGAATCTATTCCGCCATAATGAGATATGTAACCTTCAATAATATCCATTTCCTGTATAATTCTGGGATGGTCCAAATGTGTGAATTTGCTCAGAATCGATTTCGCTTTGGCAAGGTCTCGAGGCACTCCGCTAGCCGCGCGATAATGTCTCGCTAATAAATAACTTGCGTCTGGATCTCCATATTCATGAAACTCACTCAGAATTTCTATATAATCTTGCATGGCCTTAACATAACCTGTTTCCATCATACCCATACCGAGCATCTCTTGAGACGCTTCGTCTCCATAAGTGGCTGCGCGTGTTAGCCATGTCACGTATTTATTTTCGGGGTCATCAATTTCTGATCGCCTATAATGTCTTGAAAGTGACTTCATGGAGGCAACTCTACCTCTTCTGGCTTGGTCTTCGAGATATCGCAGGCCTGTTTCATAATCCCGTGTATTTTCAGGGCCAAACAATAGATATGGAGCAATTATCTCTTGCGAATACACGTTACCAAATTTAGCGGCCCGTATAAAAAGCTCATTGGCTTTTGCCTTATCTTGCTCAACCCCTTTGCCAGTTGAATACATATATGCGAGTTCACCCATTGATTTTGGGTGTAAAAAAACCGCCATACGTTTTATCATAGACACATATTGTTCAGTATCTTGAGATAACAAATTACCGTCTCGGTACTCCAATGCCAGAATAAAACCAGCCGCAAAGTCATTCAAAGCATAAGCTTTTTTGAGATTTTTCTCCGCACGTGCTGGAATTCGAGGCTCCACACGCCTTAAACTACGGTGTTCATTTGAAGGAACATATAAATCCTCTTCAGACAAAGACAGCATAGCATTTGTATTGCCGTGTTTAATGGCTTCTTTTAAATGATAATACATTTTCGACATCGAAGCATTTGGATGATCTTTCCGGTAAAGAAATTGTAAGACTCTGTGAGCAGAAGACGGGTCTGTCTCCATCAAATTATTAAAGGCCTCATAAGTCTCAACCCAATTCATATTTCTTGGATTAGGTCTAAAATCTCGATAAATTAAATTGACTTGGGCTGGGATCGACCCTTTTTTGGCTGCAATTTCACAAAGAGAATATCCAGCGACTTCATCTTCTTTTACGCCAGTTCCACTGATTAACAAATAACAGGCCATCAATTCAGCTTTGGTATGTCCTGTTTGTGCGAGTGCCATGACCTTCTTAAACCCAACCCCATCATCCTGACTATAGATATAAGAATGGATAAGGTCATTTTCTGCTAAATCCTTATCCGCTAACACCATGAGTTCATCAAATGTCGGAGGGCGTTCTGGAATAACGACTGTCTGGGGTTTATTTAAATTTGTGGCAAAAGACACCCCTGTTCCCAGAAATAGAACGCCTAAAGCAGCTGAAATTAGTATGTTATTACGCCTCACCATTATTATGTCTTAGCATTATAACATTAAGATATTTTCAACGCCTATTTCTCGCGCCAAAATTGATACCCGTCAGGGCATTCAAATCATATAAAGTAAGCCCTACGCAGCGACCTTATCAGGTTTCCAACGGCGTCTTTGGGCGACCTTTTCATTAAAGCTTCGTCAAACGCGCCCCGCATAGCCTTCGTGTTCAAAAACGATACTGTTAGCGCGGAGCCCCGAGCTGCAAATCAATGCTTATGGCTCTTGACCTGCAACTATCGTTTAGGCTTACAGTAGAATATAACGCGAATCACAAGGGCTTGAAAGCTGGAGCTATTTCCACACAAAACAGCAAGACCTGCATAAAAGGAAACCCTTATGGAACTCACACATAACCGCACCGTTAAAATCGTTGCCACGCTTTTGTTTCTAGCCGCAATTTCGCAACCGATTTATACAGCTCTATATACGCTTGTACCTGAGTTTGGTTCACGGAAGGCATTATGGGGCCTCGAAGCAATTTTATTCGTTCTATTGACCGCTTTTGCAGGGTCTGCTCTGGTTATGGCCAAACGCTATACGCTGGGGTTTTCCGCGATTGCATTTAGTGCAATCCTCAATGTGATGCAGATCGGCGTTGGCTTAACGCAATTCGGGCCATTTCGCGCCGCAAGCAGTGTGAACCCCGAATTAGGCGGCATGGCATTTTCGGTCGTTGCATTCTCATTCTTCGGATATAATGCAGCAAAAATCTTGCTGGCTCTGGCCGCAATCGTTTTCGGCATGGGTAAAATAGGTGAAGGTAAAAAAATTCTAGGCGGAGCGGCAGTTGCAGTCGGTATCGTAGCATTTATAGCCAATGCCTTAGTTATGACTTTCGGTTTACAAGGATTTGTACCGCGGCCTTTAGCGGGTGGTTCAGGCGTATTAGCCACTTTACTTCTGTCATTATGCCTATTTACCGTCAAGACCGAACAGTAAGAGCCTTCTAATCATTCATGGATGTTACATGTGGACGTCCGTATTCCTCCCGATGTCAACTGGCATCGGGCAGCGGATCTTCATTTAACACCCCTACGATTCAATAATGATGGGAATTGGCACTCCGTATCTATACACCAACAGGCGCGCCCGTCCCTTAGACTCACTTACGAGGCGGTCGCATACATGTTTAGACGCGGCAAATTCGTTATTAATGGCATTAATAATATCGCCAATTTGCAATCCAGCGCGCTCGGCTGGGCTGCCCTCGATTATACGAGACACATATATGCCCTTTACGCCTGCAGGGAGATTATCATCCGCCGTGGTGAGCCGCACGACAACACCTAATTGCTCAAGGCTCTCGACCACAGGCGCCTTAAAGGCTGTCACTTCGATTTCGATTGTGTTTTCCACACCATTTTCTCTGATATATGTCAGCGGATAAGGTTTACCCGGAGTAGCAACACCAATCCACGCGCGTAGAGCGTTGGGCGTTTTAATTTCTCTTCCATCAAAAGATGTAATGACATCACCCGCTTGCAAGCCTGCATTTTGAGCTGTGCTTTCCGCGCGCACATTAGAAACAAGCGCGCCGTCCCAATGATTAATTCCAACCTTCGAGGAGGCTTCCTCACTCACTTTTGCCATAACAATGCCTAAAGAGCCTCGTTTGACTTCGCCATGCGCTATAAGCTGACCAGTGACTTGCGTAGCCAAGCCTGAGGGTATGGAAAATGCGATTCCATTGTTCCCGCCGCTCTTGCTAACAATCGCTGTATTGATGCCTACAAGATGCCCGTTACTATCCAGAAGCGGCCCGCCAGAGTTTCCTGAATTAACAGCCGCGTCGGTTTGAATAAAGTCCTGCAAACTACCACCAGACGCCGAACGGCCCAGTCCGCTAATAACGCCTAATGATAGTGATTGTTCAAGCCCTAATGGGTAACCCACGGCAAATACGACATCTCCAACCCGTATCTTATCTGAATTTGCAATTGTAACAGCATCAACACGCAAGTCATCGGCTTGAAGGACAGCAATATCCGTTGGAGTATCAATGCCAATTAATTCCGCATTTACAATACGGCCATCAGGAAGGTTTATCAAAAAACTATCGCCACCGCTAACAACATGCGCATTGGTGACGACATAACCTTTATCAGCATCAATGACAGCTCCCGACCCTATGCCTGTTAGAGCTATTGCACCCTCAGAGTTTTTCTCCACTTTCCCAACCCGAACCACGGACGGCAGAACCGGTTCCAATGTATCGGCAAAGCTCATTACATTGCGGCCGTCATCAATCGGTGGGCGTTGCTTATCTAAAACATTAGACGACTGTGTCTCGCAGCTCACAATCAGGGCTGATGCCAAAATAACGAGTCCAAATGTTTTGAAAGTATAGGACATAAAATTTCCAGATTACTAGTGAGGGTTGGAAATCGTTAACACGGCATCTTCGTAAATTGAAATCACAAATCAAAAACCACGGCGTTATGCATACATCAACTCATACTCTTAAAAGCTTTGCGTAACCCAAAAACGAAGGTCTGTATCTGGAGCCGATTGTGACACTCCAAACAAAGCGTTCAAAAATATAGATGTATTTTTATGAACAGGAAATGTCACAAAGGGGCCAATTTGTTGTTGTGAATCTTTTAAAAATTGGAAATCATTCGTCGAACCATAATTATTGTAAGACTCGACACCCACATTCACTTTATCGGTGGCTTTATAAGTTAAACTGCCGCGCGTCTGCAAAAATATCCCGTTAGCTGAATTATCCCCAAATTGTAGCGTTGAAAATACTAAGGCCCTTGCCTGCAAACGGTCTGAAAGTTTAAATTCATTCGCCCAATTCAGGCCAAATTGATTAGGTCTGTTGTCGTCTCGAACGCGTATATCAAAGCGCAAGCCTTGTGCCCATTTATCATTTTTGTCTGAAAGGTCCCAAAACATCTCTCCTTGAAGAAAATCAAAATCAGTATTATTACCGTCTGATATCACCTGGCCTACAACCCGCCACATAAAGTCATCATTAATAGCATCTTGATAATGTACGCGCTGGGCGGAACGGTCATCATCCGAAAATGTGGCTCTATATTGTAAAGATCTATGACCCTCATTAACTATGGGAGAAAAAATACCGCCCGTGTTTTGAGCATGAGCATATGGCGTTATAGCCGCTATTAACGCCAAAGCTATCGAAATAGCTTTCATGACCTTTATCATAGTCGTTTTCCAAAAATATAAACATCTTACCCCCACTTTCATGGAAGCTTCTAAGTAAATTGATTTTAAAGGGCATTCAAGATTTAGCTTCGAAAACCATCTCCGAAAGCAAACTTATTGCCCCTTTAATTTCAAGGTTAACTCGGTGAGGACACTTGCGGCCCTGCGAGTTGTTGCGCAAGTATTTCGCTTAGCTGTTTAATGGCCGTACTCATCGCCGCAACAACCGCAGGCGCATCTTCGCCTTGCGGCGTAACCTGAAAGCGTTGCGTTTTCAATTCTGTACTTCCATTCCTGCGGTCTTCAATTTCCCAAGAGGCTTGCAGAACGACTTGTTGATTTTCAACCAAACCAAAACTATTAACATCAACCCGTATAATAACATCAGGGCGTGTCAAGAAGTTGGATTTTTCCGTATAAACGCTATTAGATGCTAGCAAGTTTGTCAGGTTTTCTGACAAAACTTCGGAGATGTTTTGATTGATGCTTTCAGCCCAGCGGTCATATTCATTCAGCGTGATAAGATTATTCGAAGCGCGGTACACAATTTCTGAACGCTTAATATGCCCAGGCACATTTACGGGGCCAACTAACACATTGGGACCGTTTTGTCCCCAATTCGCAACTTGCCCACTTGTCTGAGCCGATAGAACATAGAGCCGCGTATCAGGAGACGATGCACAGCCGACGAGTAAAGACGTTGTTAGGGCCACAATAGGAAGCCAGTAAGTTTTTAGTTTTAACATAGTTTCTATCTTCCTCTTAATAACGATTCAGGGTTTTCTTCAATAAACCTCATGAGAGCCCTAAAAGCTGCAGCGCTTGCACTAACTTCTTGCAATGTGGTTCGCAGTTCGCGTGAAATCGGGTCCCCAGGCTCTAGGCGTTGTTGCGCTAGAGACAGTGTTGCCTCTAATTCGCTCAATGAACGCTCCCCTTGGCTCAATGTAGATGATAAGTTCACCAATGTGTCATTGGAAAGTTGGTCTGTGAG
>JBDVGI010000044.1:0-16550 GCA_039962885.1 Litorimonas sp.
GTTGCGTCGTCCTTGAAATATTGCACAAGTGTACCAGGCTCAGGACCCTCATAGAGGATTTTGGCTTTGCCTTCATAGATTTGTTTGCGGCGGCTCATATGGCGCTCCGAATACCCGCGACTCGTGCGGGAGTTGCTAAAAATATCCTTTATACGAGCTTGGCTGATACGGCAATATTCTTAATTGATAATTTTGGGGATATTGAGGCTTGCGCGGAGCTTGCTGAATTCATAAGTACTCTACAAATATATTGCTAATATAGGAATGATATATGTCAGGGTTTGACGAACGCCAAAAAGGTCAAGAGACGAAATTTGTTATGGATGCGGCCAAAGAGTTTAAAGCCGAAGCCAAGCGCAATAAGATGCTAGGGCACTGGGCTGCTGAGCTTATGGATAAAGACGGCGAGGCATATGCTCTTGAAGTCATTATGTCCGACATGGAAGAGGCGGGCGACGAAGATGTTTACCGTAAGCTTCGCGGAGACTTAACGGCAGCGAATATAGAAATTTCAGACGAAGCCATACGCGATAAAATGAAAGAATGCTTCACGCTTGCGCGCGAAGAGGTTTACGGGTCGTAATACCTCTAAGGTTTATGCGTAAATAAAATTAGTTATTAGCTTCAGGGCAGGTGATATCAAAGGTTGCTTGATTACGCTGCGCATTTGATTGCAGATTACGAATATGGCGCGCCATAGTGTCTGCATCATAAGTCAAATTCACGCAGCCCATCGTTTGCTTTGTGTCGCCGTCAACAATGGCGGCAAATCCTGTTACGCCTAGCCACGTATTATATTGCTGTACAAGGCCGCGGTCGAAAACTGCATTCGCGTTAAAATCGCCATTCCCATTCCCAATATCAATACTAACATATTCAATTCGAGGGTCGTTGAAATTTTGTAATACGGATTGTAAGCGTGGCTCTACGATCTTACAGGGTGCACACCAATCGGCTCGGAACATGACAACATAAATATCAGGTGTCGGCGCATAATGCGTTTGTGCATTCGCATTGATAGCCATGCTCGCCCCGGTGCCAAAAAGCGCGGCAATGCTAAGGACAGTAGTTTTAAAGAATGATGTCATAATTGTCTTTTTTCCGATAATTATCGCAATATAGATACTGTATATGGAAGCCTGCATCTGAATGTCAGCTTAAATGTCTACCAGATAACGATAATTTTATATATAAAAAAACCCGCAGTGAAACTACGGGTTTTTCTTAAAGTCTCCTAGAGTAGACTAAAGGCCAGGGTCAACATTATGTGCAGCAGGGCAGCGTGTTGTGCCAGTTGATGCACGTGATAATGATGCGCTACCTGATGCGCGCGCGCTTAGCTCACGAATGCTATTAGCAACTTGCGATGCGCTTGAACCTGCATTTACACATCCAATGACACGCTTTGAATTTGCATCAACAACGGCGGCGAAACCTGGTAGGCCTACCCATTTGTTGAAAATAGGAACAATGTCGCGATCAAAGGCTTCGTGAGCACCTTTTTCCCATTTTGCAGCTGTTGATGTGTCGATTACAACTTCTTCTGCGTTTACGCCAGCGATAGCCATGGCTGAAGCAAGTTGGGCATCAAGTTGTTGCGAATTTGTATCTGATGTGTTGCGAAAGTTCACGACATATACGTCAGGTGAGCTTGCAAATGCGTTAGATCCGAATGCAGCCGTTAAAATTGCCGCGCCTATGACTGAAGACAGAGTTTTCATAATATATCCTTTTAATCTCTTATTGCTCTAGGGTTCATTTTGTTATTATTTTTCTATGAAGCATTATGTAACGTAGATTGGTAAACGAACCGCGAATCCCGCGTTAGGATACTGTTTACAATGCTGCGCAAAGAGGGTGAGTTATTGGTTAAGTCATTGATATTTATGGATATATTTTTTTCAAAAAAATGATTTTTTTTATGAAAAATGGAAAACTGTTTCAACAATGCCGCAAATGACAGTATTGTTTAACGCATCTTAACCATGAAAGCGGCAAGGCCGTTACAATCTTGCCGTATAAAGCGGTTGCTTTAAGTTTAGGAGTTACGCAAAGACGCGTTTGAAAATCGTATCGACATGTTTCAGATGATACTCATCATCAAACATATCGCGAATTTGGTCTTCTGAGAGGAGGGCGATGACATCTTCGTCGGCTAAGAGAAGATGCAAAAATGCCTCTGCCCCCGCATTTCCTTGAACGCGGAACATTTCCCAAACTTTCATGGCATTGCGCTGCACGAGGCGGTAGGCACTTTCGCGTTGCTCTCCGGCTTGTGTAAGAGCCAGCAAAAAACGCTGCGAATTATGCAGACCCCCAAGGCGGTCCATATTCGCTTTCATTTTTTCTGGATACACAACAAGGTTCTCGATGACGCCAGCTAAGCGGTGCAGAGCAAAATCGAGATGCACCGTGCTGTCAGGGCCGATGCCGCGTTCAACAGAACTATGTGAAATATCGCGTTCATGCCAAAGCGCTACGTTTTCCATCGCAGGCATAACTGCCATGCGCACAAGCCGCGCTAGGCCCGTCAGGTTTTCCGTTAGCACAGGGTTGCGCTTATGCGGCATAGCGGAGGACCCTTTTTGGCCTTTTGAGAAAAACTCTTCAGCCTCCAACACTTCTGTGCGTTGAAGGTGACGAATTTCAACGGCGATATTCTCGATAGAGCTCGCAATGACGCCAAGAGTTGCAAAATAGGCTGCATGCCGATCACGCGGGATGACTTGTGAGGAGACAGGTTCGATAGCAAGGTCCATTTGCTTGGCGACATGCTCTTCGACTTTAGGGTCGATATTTGCGAATGTACCAATTTCGCCAGAAATAGCGCAGACAGCAATTTCCTTACGTGCCGCGATGAGGCGTTCTTTGCCGCGCGCGAATTCTGCATGAAAGCGCGCAAGTTTTACGCCAAAGGTCGTTGGCTCTGCGTGAATGGCATGGCTACGTCCTATGGTGATTGTGTATTTATGTTCTTGGGCGCGTTTTTCTAGCGCTGCCAGAACGCGGTCCATGCCGGCAAGTAATAGGTCGGTTGCGCGGGCGAGCTGTACAGATAATGTTGTGTCGAGGATATCGGAGCTCGTAAAACCTTGATGGACGAAACGGGCGTCTTCTCCGATAAATGTGGCAAGGTGGGTTAGAAAGGCAATAACGTCATGTTTGACTTCGCGTTCAATCTCGTCGATTTTGGCAACGTCAAATTCTGCAGAGCCTCCGCGTTCCCAGATATTCTTAGCAGCCTCTTTTGGGATAACGCCAATTTCGGCCAAAGCGTCGCAGCCATGGGCTTCGATTTCAAACCAGATACGATATTTTGACGCCGCTGACCAAATCGCGGTCATTTCTTTGCGGGCATAGCGTTCAATCATGACAGACTCACCTTATATATTATGTGGGCCTTTGACTAAAGTTAGGCGCAAAGGTCAACCCTCTGATGCTATTTGATTGCGAGCTTCTGCAATCGCCCAATCTTTTGGCAGCGTGCGCGACGCCCAAAAGAAGGCCAATATGGAGAGTGTATAAGGCACAATAAGCCAAGTTAAGCTCAGGCGTAGAGCATGGGTCTCTCCGTGCTGGGGGGTCAATAACTGACTAACCTCTCCAACAAACCAAGGGCCGGCGCCTAACGCAATCATATTAAGGATGAAGAAAAATAGCGCTGTGGACATAGCGCGCATACGAATAGGGGCCAAGGTCTGCGCAATGGCAAAACTAGGCCCTAGGTAAACGCCGTTCATCGTCAGATAAACAGCCAGTAAAATGAGATATGTTTTAATATCATCGACCCAAAAGGCATAAATCAAACAGGGCGCGCCAATGATTAGAGCGATTGCTGGCAGCCACCCATAAGCCCGAATGCTTTTCTTTCCAAACCAATCGGCCAATACAGCTCCGCCATAAGTACCAATGCCAAAGGCCACCCCATTGATCAGGCCCAGCCAGCTAAGCAGCCAGCGAAAATTCTTGGGTTCCTTCATTGAGGGGTCCCAGCGCGTAATATAGTCCACGCCCCAATTGACAACAGCATAACCTCCAAAAGAGACGAAGGTGATGCCCATACACATGGCCCACCAGCTCGGGATTTTCATGAGGGTTGAAAAGGTTTCCTTTAGGGTAGGCGCGGGTAAAATATCTGATATCTGCTCGGCCTGCTTAGCGGGGGCTTCCATTGCGCCGCGTTTTGGCTCTTTGACAAAAACATAAACCAGCAGAGCGAGTAAAATACCCGGTAGTCCGAGAGCAATCAATGTGCCTCGCCAACCTAATGTCGTGACGAGTTGGCCCGCTGCGAAATAGGCAAACATAATTCCAAAAGGTATACCCAAAGAGTAAAAACCGAGGGCTGAAGCCCGTTTTTCTTTTGGATATAAGTCTGAGATTATCGAATGTGAGGGCGGGCTGCCGCCAGCTTCGCCAATGCCAACGCCAACGCGCGCGAGCATCAATGTTGTTGTTGTTTGCGCTAAGCCCGTCAGCGCTGTGAAGGCGCTCCAAACTGCCAGTGAAATAGAGATGATTTTAACGCGGTTATAACGGTCAGCGAGCCATGCAATCGGTATCCCGACGGTGCAATATAGCGCTGCAAAGGCAAAGCCTTTAAGGAAGCCAAGTTGACGATCAGATAATCCCATTTCGTCTTTTATGAAAGGCGAGACAGCACCAATAATCTGGCGATCAATAAAGTTGAACGTATAGACAAGTGTCAACAAGACCAAAACGGCGGTCCTATAATTTTTCTGTCGTGCTTCTTCCTGTGAAGTCATAACATTACCTATGTTTTTTGCTTAGTGGTTGCCAACTTTGTTTTTCGAGTCTTGTTTGACATTTTATTTCCCATATTTTTCAATCACGTTGACCTATATGATGCGGCCTGTCATCTTATATTTTATTGGCGGGTTATAAGTTCCCGACTTTGATTAGATGCAATCAATTCCAGCATTGCATACATATAAGAGAGACGCCATTCCAACATACCAAAAGGCGCACCATGCGGAAACGAGGAATAAAACCAACGCTAATATTTTTGATTTTTGAAAGGCGATATATCCAAAGTTCAGGGCTATAATAAGCATGAATACATAAAAACAATACATGTTGAGTGCATCACTCATGCCGCCGCTGTGGACATCTCCATTTGTCATTCTTAGCCCATAATCTATGGCAATGTAAATTAAAGGCAAAGCTAAGGATACAAGTGTTGTGATGGAATATTTTTTAGCAGACACTTACATCAACCCCAATGTCTTAAAGCTCGCGATATTTTCACGCCCAATTATAAGGTGGTCATGAACCGCGATGTTAACACCTTTTGCAGCTTTGACCATATTTTCTGTCATCATAATATCGCTATGACTGGGGGTAGGGTCGCCCGATGGATGATTATGCGCTAAAATTATAGCCGTACTGTCGAGCTCTAATGCGCGTTTGATGATTTCGCGCGGATAGACAGGTGCGCGATCAACAGTGCCTTGGCCAAGAACTTCATCGGCTATGAGCCGGTTTTTACGGTCAAGAAATAACACGCGAAATTGCTCTTTAGTTTCAAATTGCATCGCTGAACGGCAGTAATCCAATAGAGCTGTCCAGCTCGAGAGGATTGGGCGCGATAAAATGCTTTCTTTACTAAATTTTGTAGCGGCTGCTTTGAGAATTTGTAAATCTAACGCAATTTTTTCACTTATGCCTTTGACTTCTGTTAAGCGGGTAGCTGGCGCGGCACAGACTTCGGCAAAACTCCCAAATTTGGCGATGAGATCTTTTGCGATAGGCTTGACATCACGCCGCGGTATGGAGCGAAATAAGTATAGCTCTAATAGCTCATAATCAGCTAAGGCCTCTACGGCACCATCGGCGAACCTTGCGCGCAATCTATCGCGGTGCCCGTGGTAATGCAGTTTAGGCTTTGTCGTTGATGTGTCTTGCCCCATTAATATGCCTAACTATAGGGCGGACGGTGAAGTTCTTTGGGAGATAAAGTGAAAATCTCACAGCCATCTTTTGTCACGCCGATGGAGTGTTCGAACTGCGCGGTGAGTTTTCTATCGCGCGTTACAGCTGTCCATCCATCAGAGAGGATTTTGACATCGGGCTTACCAAGATTAATCATAGGTTCGATGGTGAAAAACATGCCTTCGCGTAGTGTCTCGCCATCACCAGGGCGGCCAAAGTGCAATATATTCGGCGCGTCATGAAATAGCTTACCCAATCCATGACCACAAAAATCTTGAACGATTGAACACCGCTCGCCTTCTGCGAATTTCTGTATAGCATGGCCTATATCCCCTGTTGTATTCCCGGGTTTTACAGCTGCAATCCCTAGCATTAAACTTTCATAGGTGATGTTAATGAGGCGTTCCGTTTTGCGGTCAATCTCTCCAACGGGATACATGCGCGATGTGTCACCATGCCAACCATCAACAATGACGGTGACGTCTATATTGACACTATCACCATTTTTTAGGGGCTTGGCATTTGGGATACCGTGGCAAACAACATGGTTGATAGATGTGCAGACGGTGTGTTGATAACCGCGATAGCCAAGGCAAGCGGGCGTTGCGCCGTTATCCATGATAAAATCAAACGCGGCTTTGTCTAATGCCTGCGTTGTCACACCAGGAACAACCATTTCGGTCAGCATGTCCAGACATTCCGCTGCGAGGCGGCCGGACTTGCGCATGCCGTCAAAGTCTGAAGGTGTGTGGATTTTTATCGCGCCATCTCTGAGGTCAGGCGCATCTTTGGCTTCTACATAGTTCATGACGCAGCTATAACACCCGCGTCATGAATTGCTAGATATAAAGGCGAATTTCACATCGCTTTTAGAGATTGGTTTAGGCGCTAGTACTTATACACCCGTTTCGGCTTATATTTAACGGAATGGCTTTTTATTCCGAAAGTTTTCAACTTGGGCTTATAAACAGGTTTGTAAACAGGCTTGTAACCGTATTTGTAAGATTTACTGTGATACAAGACCTTGGGTTTGGAATAAGGTGTCCGTAATTTGGACTTATGCGAGTAACTATAATTCGCGCTCTGATAACCTGTTTCAACACCATAAACAGCGGGTTTGAGTTTTATGATGTTGCTCGTGTTAGTAAGGGTTTTGACCTGACTAAATTTAGGTGTGACCTTAGCATTATTGCCGGATGCGAATGCGTTAGAGGCAAATGCTGTCGACGTGAAGCCGAGTGTTGCAATGGCTACCAAAGGAACGGCAAAAAAGGTTTTCAGTTTTAGTTTAGTCATATTGAACTCCTACTATCTTATCGCTTATAATGGGGGTATCATAAGCTTGATGTCCTTATAGCTATGACAGGCTGAACTTTTCCTGAGTTTAGTTTTCATATTAAGTTCATGTAGCTAAGTAATTGATTTTAATGTAATAATATTGGACGTCATGATAAAAACCGTAAAAGCTGGTGTGATTTTAATTGGGGATGAACTGTTATCTGGGCGCACGCAAGACACTAATCTCGCCGTCATAGCTCGTTGGCTTGACCCGCTAGGTGTAAGGGTTGGGCAAGCGCGTATTGTAGCTGATGATGCTCCAACGATTATCGAATTCGTTCGAGGTTTTTCTGCGCAGTTTGATTATGTTTTCACCACGGGCGGTATTGGCCCGACCCATGATGATATTACGGCTGACTGTATTGCTTCGGCGTTTGGCCTTGGGATTTCAGAGCGAGAAGATGCATTAGATATGTTACGAGGACGCTATAAAGACGAAGAATTAAATGCCGCGCGCCGCCGTATGGCTCGTATTCCTGACGGGGCCAGCCTGATAGAAAATCCTGTTAGTCAAGCCCCTGGATTTCAAACAAAAAATGTCTTCACCCTTGCAGGAGTTCCAAATATCATGAAATCTATGCTCTTGGATATCGAACATCGCATAGAGGGCGGAGTTAGGCTCGAATCACGGACAGTTACGGCAAAGGGAATAGGCGAGGGCGATGCGGCAGAGCGTCTGGCGCTAATCGAATCGCAGCATGAAGGGGTTTCAATTGGGAGTTACCCATTTTTCAATGCAGAGCTACGCGGAGTGAGTTTTGTCGCCCGCGGAACAGATAGCGTGGTTTTGGATAGTGTCGAAGCTCAACTTCAAGATTTGGTAAAACAACTATCTTAACGCGGTAGAGGAAGCTGAGTAGTAACATCTAAGATTGATACATATTTTACATTAATAGTCACTATAATGCACAGCTTATAATTGTTTTTGATAAGTGAAGTCATTTTGACCTTAAAGTAATGTTCTTTATTAAAGTAATGTACTTTATTGTAGTGAAAAATGTTATAATTGCTCTTGTTTAAAGTTATAATATTAGCTAGCACCGCCTTTCCAATTTACTGCGGGCGTGGTGGAATTGGTAGACACGCAAGACTTAAAATCTTGTTCCTGTATAGGAGTGCCGGTTCGATTCCGGCCGCCCGCACCACTGTTCTTAACAGTGTTGAAAATTGATGACTTATTCTTGATCTTATTTATCGCAGGAAAGGTATTTCAACTTATATCGCCGTGGTTTAAGGATGTGAGGACGTTCGAATTAAAGACTCACATTAGGTTTCAGGGAAAGTTTTATGAAAACACGCGCGGCGGTGGCTTTCGAAGCCAAGAAACCTTTGGAAATTGTTGAGCTGGATCTGGACGGCCCCAAAGCGGGGGAAGTCCTCGTTGAAATTATGGCGACGGGCATTTGCCACACAGATGCTTATACGCTCGATGGTCTTGATAGTGAGGGTCTGTTCCCGAGCATCCTCGGTCATGAAGGCGCAGGGATTGTCCGCGACGTTGGCGCAGGGGTAACATCTGTGGCCGTGGGCGATCACGTCATCCCGCTCTACACGCCAGAGTGCCGCCAGTGTAAATCTTGCCTCTCAGGGAAGACGAACCTCTGCACCGCCATTCGCGCGACCCAAGGTAAAGGCCTGATGCCCGACGGGACAAGCCGCTTTAGCTATAAAGGCCAGACGATCTATCATTATATGGGCTGCTCAACCTTTTCTAATTTCACCGTTTTGCCAGAGATTGCCGTGGCGAAAGTTCGCAAAGACGCGCCGTTTGATAAGAGCTGTTATATTGGCTGCGGCGTTACCACAGGCGTGGGCGCAGTGACAAATACGGCCAAGGTGCAAGCGGGCGATAATGTGATTGTCTTCGGGCTTGGCGGCATTGGCCTGAACGTGCTGCAAGCGGCGAAAATGGTCGGCGCAGGAAAAATTATCGGCGTTGATATTAACAATGATAAAAAAGAATGGGGCGAGAAATTCGGCATGACCCATTTCGTCAATCCCAACGAAATCGACGGCGATATTGTCGCGCACCTTGTAGCGCTGACAGACGGCGGCGCAGAATATACCTTTGACTGCACGGGGAATACGGTCGTCATGCGCCAAGCTCTCGAAGCCTGCCACCGTGGGTGGGGTGTCTCTGTTGTTATCGGCGTCGCAGAATCGGGCAAGGAAATTTCCACCCGCCCGTTCCAACTCGTCACAGGCCGCGTCTGGAAAGGCACAGCTTTCGGCGGCGCCAAAGGCCGCACAGATGTCCCCAAAATCGTCGATTGGTATATGGAAGGCAAAATCCAAATCGACCCGATGATCACCCATGTGTTGAGTTTGGAAGACATCAATAAAGGCTTTGATTTGATGCACGCGGGGAAGTCTATTCGGTCAGTGGTGGTGTTTTAGGGTGAGTATAGATTTAGACCCCAAGTTTTCGATCTATTTAAAAGATTTAGAAGTTAAGAAAAATGCTTTGGTGCAATCAAAATGCATTGCTTCTAAAAAAGATCTGCCGCCTAATAAAACAAAAGGGGTATATTATTTCGCTGAGAACAATGTACCGTTATATGTGGGGAGATCGAATGATATTAAAGATAGATATGGTCGACATTGCAATCAAGGTGCTACAGATAATCAGGCAGCATTTGCGTTTAAACTGGCAAGGGAAGCCACTGGTTTTGTTGATGCCAGCTATAAGTCGGGGCCTTTTACACGCAAAGGCTTAATGAAAAACCCAGACTTTATAAAAGCATTTAATAAAGCGAAGTCCAGATTACGTGAAATGGAATTTCGGTTTGTTGTTGAAAACGATCCTTTGAAGCAGTGTCTTTTGGAGATTTACTGTGCAACTTGTTTAAATGCAAAATACAATGACTTTGATAACCATTAAGATGTTGGAAACATGAAAACCCTCTCCACCAGCATATCCCACGGCGGAACGCAGGGCGTTTATAGCCACGCGTCGACCTCTACAAATACGGACATGACGTTCTCAGTCTTTATGCCTGATAGGTCCAAAAATAATAAGGGGTCGTTTCCTGTGTTGTGGTATTTATCTGGCCTGACCTGTAGCCACGCCAATGTCACAGAGAAGGGCGAATATCGTGCGGCCTGTGCTGAGCACGGGATTATCTTTATCGCGCCTGATACTTCGCCTAGGGGTGAAGAGGTCGCCAATGATGAGGCTTACGATATGGGCCAAGGTGCGGGGTTTTACGTCAATTCCACCCAAGAACCGTGGGCGGAGCATTTCCAGATGCGCGACTATATTGAGACGGAGCTTCCTGCGCTGATAGCGAAAGAGTTCCCGCAAGCTGACATGACGCGCCAAGCCATTATGGGCCATAGCATGGGCGGGCACGGCGCACTGACCATCGGGCTGCGCAACTCTGGCAGGTTTAAATCTATCTCCGCCTTTTCGCCTATCGTCGCGTCGACGGACTGCCCTTGGGGAGAGAAGGCCTTAGGTGGATATTTGGGCGATAACCGTGCGACGTGGCGAGACTATGATGCCTGTGCCTTGATTGAAGACGGTGCGCGGGCCGATCACATTTTAATAGACCAAGGCACGGCGGATGATTTCCTCGAGGGTCAACTTAAACCCCATCTCTTTGAACAGGCCTGCGCGAAGGCAGGGCAGGCGGTCACCATCCGCATGCAAGAGGGCTATGACCATAGCTATTATTTCATCTCGACCTTTATGGCTGAGCATGTCACTTGGCACGCCAAACGACTTGTTACGTAAATAACTGTCGGAGTCAGGACGGCTTTGGCGAGAGAAATACTTGTTAGGGCTTTAAAGTAAATTCGGCAGAGCCGGTAGCTTGTACAACGATGTTTTGCGCCATTGTGATTATTTTTATGTGTAATTATCTTTATGTCGCTTTTATTTGATTATAGCGATGTTACGCGTTACTTACTAGTCAATGATGACACAGTAGGAGTTTCGTAAATGCCAAGTGAAAAAGTTACCTTCAAAGGTGCATTCGGGGATGACTTATCAGCCAAACTTGATTGGCCCGAAGAAGGATTGCGGACTTGGGTGTTATTTGCGCATGGTTTTTCTATTGGCAAAGACCTAAAGCCCATCAGAACGATTTCCAGAACTTTGGTGGAAAATGGCTACGGCATGATGCGTTTTGACTTTACAGGTCTTGGCGAGTCAGGCGGTAATTTCGAAGATACCAATTTTACGTCAAATTGTGAAGATATTCGCAAAGCAGCAGAATATCTTGCGGAAAACCACCACGCGCCATGTGTTTTGATTGGTCATAGTTTTGGCGGGACAGCCTCATTAAAAGTCGCCCATGATATCCCTGGGTGCAAAGCAGTTGCAACGATAGGCTCTCCCTGTGATACCAAACATATTGTTCATCAATTTGCGGATAAAATTGAAGAAATTCACGAAGAAGGTGAAGCCAAAGTACTACTTGGGGGGCGTCCCTTTACGATTAAAGAACAATTTCTTGATGATGTCGCTGACCAAGATATTTCTGGGGAAATCGCCCACCTTGAACGCGCGCTGATGATTTTTCATTCTCCGCAAGATAGCGTTGTGAGTATTGATAACGCTTCGCATATTTATGTGAAAGCCAAACACCCTAAAAGCTTTGTTAGTCTCGACGGGGCTGATCATTTGCTTTTACGTAATGCTGCGGATGCCGAATATGTTGCGAATGTATTGGCTGCATGGGCAGGGCGTTATATTTAACCTAACTGCGTGAGTTTATCAGCTGCCGCATTTTAGGGTCTGATGCTGCGTGTCAAAATTACCTAAATACAATGGTCTTTGGGTGTCCGCGTGAAAATTTAGGCGATATTAACTCTATTTTTGCTTTAATGCCCCAAAATAGTCCCGCTTTGGTGCTGTTTTTGCATTGCTAAGACAAAAATCGTGGATGCCTAATTATGTCGAATGACAGTGTAATCAGTAGCCCTCAGAACAAGCCGATTTATTTTGGAGCGCTTGATGGGTTTCGCGGTGTTTTTGCGCTGCTAGTTGCTGTGCATCATTCTGCGTGGTTTTCTTATTTAAATTACCGTAGCTTTATCGATCAAGCTTTTGTTATTATTGATTTGTTTTTCGCGTTTTCTGGGTTTTTATTATATACGCTTTACCATAACAAACTAAGTAATCGAGATGAGTGTAAAGCTTTTATGAAGCGGCGATTTGCTCGGCTCTATCCCTTGCATCTTTTCATGTTGCTAGTCTTTATCGCTTATGCTGGTGTAAGAATATTGGCCAATAAAGTAGGAGTTTCAGACCTTGGCGCAGATGAGATTTTACCATTTCACGCAGGCGCGCCTGAAAACTGGGCAAGTATTTTAAGCAATTTGACGCTCACACATTCTATGGGCGTGCATGATTATTTAAGCTTTAATTACCCAAGTTGGACGGTCAGTGTCGAATTTTTCACCTATTTTCTATTTATGGCCCTGATGGTCTGGTTGCCGCCGCGAAAGATTTGGCATTTTGTCTTAATGGGGCTTGGCGTTATCGCAATCTATTACGGATTATCGCAAGTGCCTCCTAAAGACGGTTTTACACCCAAAATGGATATTACTTATAATTTCGGGTTTTTTCGCTGCGTTGCAGGGTTTTTTATTGGCGTAATTGTTGCCCGCATATACGGAATTGTTAGAGCTAAAGACCTGTCCCCATTACGGTGGAACGTGACGATATGGACGCTGATAGAACTTGGAATGATAGTTATAGGCGGGGTTTTTCTTGTATATTTTCAAGGCCCGTTACAATTCTATGTTGGCCCTGTTATTTTCCTCTTTATGCTTATATTTGCGTTTGACGGTGGAGCCATATCGCGTTTTATGAGTTGCAAGCCATTTCAATACTTAGCCAAAATTTCCTATTCTGTTTATATGGTGCATGTGATTGTCGCATTGGGTTTTGGTATCCTTGGCCCGCGTTTGTTTCCTAATCATATTTCAATTCCCAAATTGTTGGATTTTGGCGCAGAAGGGTCTGGTATTTGGGGCGATGTCTATATGGTTCCATATTTAATCACTGTGATTGTGATTTCACACTTTACCTATCATTTTGTGGAACGTCCTGGCGGTAAACTTCTGCGAAACATCTCAATTCGTAAGACGTTTTTGGGCAAGGTTGATAAGGCCTAAAGCCTTGCACCTATTATCAATAAGGGCTATCGGGCGGACATGACAGACCAACGTTACAATGAACTTAACCAACTTGGCAGCCTGAAAGGTTTACCAAATTCGCCTGATGAAGCAATTTTGGAGCGTGTGAAAAACCCGTGTGACGAACCATATATGGTACGGCTTGTTGCGCCTGAATTCACCTCTATATGTCCTGTAACAGGGCAGCCTGATTTTGCCCATATTGTTGTTGATTATTGTCCTGATAAATGGATTGTAGAGAGCAAAGCTTTTAAATTATTTCTGGGATCTTTTCGGAATCATGGAGATTTCCATGAAGCCTGCACAACAGGTATCGGGCAACGGATTGTCAAAGAGATTGCCCCGAAATGGCTGCGAATTGGCGGATATTGGTATCCTCGCGGGGGCATTCCGATTGATGTGTTTTACCAGTATGGAACGGCTCCGTCAGGACTTTGGATACCAGAGCAAGGTGTCCCGCCTTATCGTGGACGTGGATGAAGGATATAAATCAACATAAGTTTTGATTTTTGAACATGTATAATTTGATAGGTTAGAGTTTTGTGGTGCGCCACCGCATTAAATATGCCATGAAACGGTAAATTCGCCTTAAGGTAACAAGGATATAGAATGGGAAATCTCAACATAGCGACGAGCAATGTGCCTGATATATGTGTCTGGAAATCTTTGAATAAAGAAGCTGCTGCTTATGCTGTCAAAGAGAAGGCTTTGTCGTCTTTATTGCATGCCACAATTTTAGATCAAGATGATTTGGGGGGGGCGCTAACTAATCACTTAGCTGAAAAATTAGCTACAGCAGATTTTTCTACGCTAAAAGTCCGCCAAGTTCTTTCAGAAGCTCTATTGCTTGATACGAATATTATTGAATATGCCGCAAAAGACTTGCTGGCTGTGATGGAACGGGATCCAGCTTGCAGTTCTCACTTGCATGCGTTTTTATACTTCAAAGGGTATATGGCTATACAAACTCACCGCTGTGCACATGCTTTGTTTAATGCGGGAAGAGATTTAATTGCGTTTCATCTACAAAACCGCAGCTCAGAGCTGTTTGGTGTGGATATTAATCCAGCAGCTGTCATAGGACATGGCATTATGCTTGATCATGCCACTGGTTTTGTAATGGGTGAGACGGCGCGTGTCGGTAATGATTGCTCTATATTACAAGGTGTAACGCTAGGCGGAACAGGCAAAGCCCATGAAGACCGCCACCCTAAAATAGGAAATCGCGTTTTGATTGGCGCAGGGGCTTCGATTCTGGGTAATCTTAAAATCGGAAATAATGCGAAAGTTGCTGCAGGCTCCGTTGTGCTTAAGGATGTTGCTGAACAATGTACGGTAGCTGGCGTGCCGGCAAAGCCTGTCGGCGGTCCGTGTTGTGAAAACCCTGCAAGCTCTATGGATCATACACTGTAATATACACCTCTTATATGTGACTTTTACATAAGAGATATGAAAAGGAAATCTAATGTCACCTGAACAAATTACGCAAGTTCGCAATTACCTTTGTACGCGTCTTGGGACTGAAAATGTTACGATTAAACCTCGTAAAGTCCAAGATAGCGTAGAAGTTTACCTGAATGATGAAATTCTTGGCTTACTATATATTGATGATGAAGATCCTAATGACATTTCCTATGATCTAAATATCTCTATCCTACAACAAGATATAGACGAGGCATAATCCGTATGAGCGTTTACAGTCTTGATGGAGTGGCGCCCATATTGGCTGATGACGTTTGGATTGCTCCTAATGCACAGGTTATGGGCCGTGTTGAAATGGCTGCAGGAAGTTCAGTGTGGTTTGGCGCGGTTATTCGCGGGGATAATGACCTTATTAAAATTGGCGCTCGCTCTAATATTCAAGATAATGCTGTCCTGCACACTGACCCTGGAATGCCTTTAACAATCGCAGACGGAGTAATTGTGGGTCATCAAGTTATGCTTCATGGCTGCACGATTGGTGATAATAGTCTTATTGGTATTGGGGCTACGATTTTAAATGGTGCTAAAATCGGTAAGAATTGTATTATTGGGGCGCATGCCTTAATTACAGAAGGCAAAGAAATTCCTGATGGCTCGATGGTTGTTGGTGCACCTGGGAAAGTCATTAAAACCTTATCAGACGCACATGTGAATATGCTGAAATTAAATGCGCAAATTTATGTTGAAAACGCTAAGAGATTTGCGTCGGGACTACGCGAAATCACTTAATTTTTAACGGTTTACGTTCCAAAGCTCACGTACACGCGTATCCATTTGCGCGCCAAGGTTAAACCAAGCTGTTTCATTGGCAAAGCTGTCCATTATGAAAAGTCTGTCGTCATTACCCAGAGGCTGACATAAAATATTACGAATTTCTTCGCTGCTCGCGCAAGCTTGTATTATCCACACGCTATCACCTATGCGCTCAACATCTCCAAGACTTTGTAGAGTTTTCAAGAAATCCATAGCACGGCCAGAGCGAATTTCTGCCATAACCATAAAGACTGATTGTGCCGCTTGGGTTTGCTGTAGCGTTGTATTTTGCGGTTGGGCTGGCTGCGATTGTGGAACTTGTGCCATCCAATTCATAAGTCCAGCCTCAGCTGAAACGAGATGGTAGCCCGTATTCGGGTAGCGGCTAATTAAAGATTGCGCATTTATACGTCCTTCGCACATAAATGCCCAGATGGTCTGATCATCAAATGGCCCATAATTTTGCTGGTCAACTTGGATGTACCATTGGCTTTGCCCGACAGGGGTCTGAGGCTGTGATTGTATATGTGTTGGCGATTGCATAAACCTATATGCATATGATTCGCGCTTTTTCGATAGAGGCGACGGAAAATTCTTTTTCAGAGTATTGTAAGGATAAAGTATTTTGTCAGGCAGAAAAACCAATAAAGAACCCATGTTCAATTTTGCAGAGCCTATGCCGGCATATTTAGTCGGGCTATTTATCATTGTTCATGTGGCAATGATATTCTCTCCAAAGTGGTTAGAAGCATTTTTAGCAAAATATGCGATTTTACACGTCTGGGGCCGAATTGGACTAACGCAATTTGAACAAATTCCAAGTCTCGTCCTACATGGTTTTTTACATGGGAGTTGGATGCACCTTTTTAGTAATAGTT
>JBDVGI010000045.1:0-2889 GCA_039962885.1 Litorimonas sp.
TGCGAACAGAATAATCCAAGAGTTTTTCAACAGTATTGTTCAAAATAAGCCGCTCGAGTCACATGGCTGGCTTTCACACTCTAGCGTCTAAAACTCCTTGAACCCTCTAGAATCAAGTTGGCTTCTCAGTGCTTTGTCACGTTTGTTGTTTCCGGAGTACAAGGCTAAAAACTTTAAGCTCTTTGACCAATTTAGTTGGCTGAGGTTTTCATAATCTAGCGACGTCCTATAACATCTCAGATGATTGATCTTCTTTAAGGCTTCCAAACCATTCAACTCGTTCAATGCTTTGCAGTTTAAAATCTTCAACTCATTCAGTTCAGGATTCTGTAAGGAGATAGATAGAATTTTGATTTGATCCTCAATATTAAGGCGTCTTAAATGCGGAAACCTTGATAGATTGCCGAGGTCGTTAAACCCTCGGATGCGAATGATCTCTAGCTCTCTCAATAGAGGGTGCTTGATTTCATTAATGTTTTCCCTGCCTCCGAGCGTGATTTTTAATGTTTTCAATTTCGCGATTCTGGAAACAAAATCTAAGCTAACTTTCTTACCGATGGAGTGTAAACTTAGAGATTCAAGATTATCCATCTCACCGATAACATTGATATTTTTTTCGTGACCGACCACCGATAAAGAGCGAATTTGCTTTCCATCACGTAGCGACGATAAATCAAAGTTACGCTTTTTTGTTTCTCCAATTGTTAGCTGCTCGAGTTTATCGATGTCTAATTGGTTTAAAAAATTCTGAGTATGGTGATTGTATACGCCGAAAGATAACTTTTTGAGTTTAGATAATTCAAAAATTTGTTCTGGGTTTGAAATTTCCTGGAGGCAATCAACTAAGAGCCACTGAACATCGGGAAGATATTTCAAAACCGAAGCGTCAAAGTCATTCTGATAATGTGCGTAAAACCGTATAGGTAGCTTCTTGCCAAAAACCTTGCAGAGGGCATTTATGCTTCTCAATAGCGCTTTCGATTGACCAGGTTTTGAAAATTGAATTGTAGGTAGACCCCAAGCTCCTACTGTAGAAAGCAGTCTGTCCTCATTCACTGTATCTGGATTAGTTATTCGGCTTATCATCTTCGTAACAATGGCTTAAGGAATAAGAAACTGTCAACTACCAACGTTCGGTTGTGCGCTGTGAGCGTCCTAAAATCGCTCCATGTAAGACACTGAGCTAAGATCTGCTAAGGGGACTTAAGTGACTATAATTCCGTGTTTCTGGAATAAAACTCCCTGTTAAATTTTTAGGGAACTTTCTGAAAAACTAGGGCTTTACAGTAAGATATTGTGGGACAAGCCTTCGGTATCAGTGCCGAAGCAGAAAATTTCCCTATAAATTCCCTGTTTTTCAGGGATTTCGGCCTGAGACTTGTTCGAGGGAGAGTGGGTACACCACCATCGTTTCGCAAGGCGAGCCTGTGGATTTATCTCTCTTATAATAACGCCCTAGTGTCCGTGTCTTAGCGCGCTGTGTCACGTTAACTCCCTCTTTCCGTCGTACTAGTTTAAGGATATGAAAACATCAGCCTAATCCCGCCATCGCTTCCATCTTGATATTATTCGACGTGCTCTGTTGGACATTTATAGACTGTGATTATTGGGGCGGAAAATACAACGCAGAGGCAAAACGGTTGATGTTGCAGCACGCGTTTAATTTTCTTGATGTTGTTGTGTTTTGGGTAGCGGAAGAGAATTTTCGATCACGGGGGGCCATGAGCAAGATAGGTGGGACATTACGTCAGGGGGAGTTTTCAAAAACTGAAAACGGAGAGTTATTACCTTATGTAGTTTATGAAATACGGCAAAAAGGTTTTCTAACTGGGCCACTGAATAGCTAATGCCCTAAAACGGGTATTAGGCACCATTAACTTAGTGGCTTACATTGGGCGATTTTAAGACGCTCGATTGGTACAACTATTACTCATTTTGTAATGCTATAATAGCGTTCTTTAATAAAGTATCATCTTGGGAACCATTGTCAGCTGTAGTGATTTTGGACGGGCTCCATGAGTGGCGTGGGGTTCCATCAATATGATGAAGGTCATAGGTAGGTAGCCAAAGAGAAACTCCAGTTTCTTTGAGTTTAATAGGTTCAGTACCACCAGCTAATCCAGCCATTCGGCTACCTTTCACAACACCACGTGCCATGCCATCAAACCCGATTGCCATACCTTCGCCCATGCTTCCTGTCCAACGTCCTACCAATACAACAACCGGTTTCTTATAAGTCCAAGAGCCCGACGGCTCAATTTCACGGTCGTCGGCAGACCCATTGCGTAAAACGGTGCGTTGATATGCAAATTTTTCATCGACAAATCTGCCGAGTATAGGTTCGGCAACTTCAGTCCCTCCTCCTCCTGCAGTTTCCCTTAAATCCAGAATTAACCCCCCTGTGTCACGTAAGGTTTCAAGCGCTGCATTGAAAGCATTTACAGTTTCTGAATTTCCTAAACTATTATTGAATTTGATATAACCAATCTGTCCCGAAATAGATTTGGACGTAATTGGATCGTTGGGCAAAGACACTTCAGGCACACCTAAATTAAACGATAAAATAGCGTCATCACGCATAACTTTTATGATTCTGGAATCAGTGCGTCGGCCTGCTATTGCCGCATTTATTGCCCAAATTTTGCGGTTTTGAGATACAGTATTACGACACGAATGAATTCTTGTTAAAGCCAAATCATCAGGAGTCATTTTATTAAAACTTATCAGTTCATCTCCAACTCTAAGCTTATCAGCAGCACCGCTGAGAGGCCTAACAGCTGTCACAATATACTTTTGATCAATTAACTGAAACCAAAGGTCAGAGCTGGACGGAATAAGTCTTGGGGATTTTTGGTTATTCGTACTTAATACAATATGTGGGTCATACAG
>JBDVGI010000046.1:0-5204 GCA_039962885.1 Litorimonas sp.
CGCGAAATATGTACCGCGCTACGGCGGCAAGTTTTGCTTGGGACGATAAAGCTTTGATAATAGCAAGACGATTTGTAGAGAAAGCTTGGGACTTAAAACTTGAGCAAGACCGCCGTGCATTTGTCTACATGCCCTTCATGCATGCCGAAAACCTAGCTATGCAAGATGAATGTGTACGATTGGTTGATAGCCGTCTCGATAATGCGAGCACATTGTTTCATGCTAAAGCTCACCGCAAGGTCATTGCTGAATTTGGTAGGTTCCCGTATCGTAATGCCGTTTTAGGACGTAATAATACGACGCAAGAAACGACTTATTTAAAAAGCCGCGCCTATAGGCCATAAGTTTAAAGACTTAGGTTAAATTTTTGCGTAACTATTGAATAAGCAAGTTTGCGTGCTTAATTACTATTCAAAGATTGCCTCTTTACTTTTATCGGATTTTTCATGAAACGACCTAAAGATTTTGCAGAAGAAATTGCGGATAAATTCCGTTTGCAAATGGAAAAGCTAAAACCTGAAGCTGATCAAATTTATCAAATACACCACAATGTTCGGCGTATGACGAACCAATTTGATAATGCAGGTCCAGAAATGCGCCGTATCATTGATTTTAATGTGCCTAACGGGGATCTTCCCGTGCCAGTTCGTCTTTATGTGCCTCACCAAGCTAGTGAAGAAGCGGGACCGACTTTAATTTATCTGCATGGCGGCGGCTTTGTGACAGGATCCGTAGAATCGCATGAAGGCATTGTACGGCGTATCGCTAGCGGTTCGGGTTATCGGGCCATTTCTGTGGATTACCGCCTTGCGCCTGAATATGCCTATCCAGCCGGCCCTGATGATTGCGAAGCGGTTTTAAAATGGGCTATCGATGGATATGGACAAGATGAATATGGCATTGATAGACACCGCTTAGCCCTTGGCGGGGATAGTGCAGGTGGGAACATGACCGCCTATTTAGCGCAAAAATATCGAACCAAACTCGCTTCGCAAATTTTGCTATACCCATTGATGCAGTTAGTAGATTTCAAGCCCCCTAAACCTGGACCGCAAGATTGGTTGCAGCTTGGATTTATGGCGTTAAAATTTATTAGTGAGCATTATGTTGCAGGCGCGGATGCCCAAAATACACGGCTTTCGCCTTTATTTGAGGCGAATTTAAAAGGCCTGCCGCCTACCTATATTCTAACTTGCGGGCTTGATCCGTTGCGCGATGAAGGTAAGCTTTACGCTGATAAGCTTGGTCATAATGGGGTGTGTGTTGAGTACTCTCACGAAAAACTTATGCCCCACGGATTTTTGAATTTTACAAAAGCTTTCCCTAAAGGGCGTAAAATACCACTAGATGCAGCAGATTTTTTGTGCGAGCATATGCCAAAACAAACGAATTGATTTCATTTAAGGATACCCATGTTTCATATTTACTATCACCCGCTGTCTTTTCCGTCTTTAGCGCCTGTCTTTACGGCTTCGGCCATGAATGCTGATTATCAGTTACATTTGGTAGACCTTGCCAATGGTGAGCAAAGCTCAGCGGAATATTTGGCCATTAATCCATTTGGAAAAGTTCCCGCTATGAAAAATGATAATGTGTCTATCGGGGAAAGCGCGGCGATTATGCGCTATATGGCCCGTAAATCTAACTCGGATTTATATCCGCAAAATGATGTGGCGGCGCAGGCCAAAGTTGATCAATGGGTGGATTATGTTAATCACCATGTTCGCGGGCCTGTTGCGCGTGTGCACTTTAACCGCAAATTAGCGCCTTTATTTGGACTTGAACCAGATTTAGACGCAATAGCAACAGGCGAGAAAATGCTTGAAGCCAACTTGCCAATTCTTGAAAAAACATTATCTGAAACAGCCTTTCTATGCGGCGAGACTATGAGCCTTGCCGACGTGGCTTTAGTGGCAGCCTTAGAACCCGTGGAGATGTCAAATATTGATATGAGTGCTTATAAGACGTTAAGTGCGTGGCGAACGGCGCGGCGTAGCGAAGCCTTTTATACCAAAGTGCATTCCCATTACGGCGCGGAGTTAGATTTATAACGTATCGACCTGCAACCGCGATATTGGAGCTAGGCGGTGATTTTTACGACCCCGTAAAACCGGCTGATTTTGACGGCTTAAACCTTCGATATAAAGACAGAAGCCTAGAACAATCTGTGGGGTTGGCGTTAGGCGGTGATGCGTCTTGGGTAGAGCGTTTCGGTAGATTTAAGCCGTTGCAAAACAGCTTAACCGAACCTTTGGCTCTGCGTTATCATGGACATCAGTTTCGGCATTACAATCCTGATATTGGTGATGGTCGCGGGTTTTTATATGCACAGCTTAAAGACGCTCAAGGGCGCTTGCTCGATCTTGGCACGAAAGGATCTGGCCAGACGCCTTACTCGCGCCAAGGTGACGGGCGCCTCACCTTGCTTGGCGGGGTGCGCGAAGTTTTGGCGACGCGGTATTTGGAACATATGGGCGTCAATACATCGCGGACATTTTGCTTAATTGAGACGGATGAGGCGCTCTCACGTCATGATGAACCTAGTCCCACGCGCGGGGCTATCATGACGCGGCTCCAGCATAGTCATATCCGTTTTGGAACCTTCCAGCGTCAAGCTTTTTTGGGTAAGGCGGAAAACCTTGAAGCTTTGAATCAATATTGCCAACGGCATTTCTACCCGCAAGCTGCTAGTCCAGCAGAATTGCTGCAACATGTTGCGCAGCGTAGCGCCGACCTTGTGGCCTCGTGGATGGCGGCGGGGTTTGTTCATGGCGTCATGAATACAGATAATATGAACATTACGGGCGAGTGTTTTGATTACGGCCCTTATCGGTTTTTAAAAGCTTATGATCCGCGATTTACCGCAGCTTATTTTGATCATAACGGGCTATATGCTTTTGGGCGGCAAGCTGACGCTATGGGCTGGAATTTGGGACAACTTGCACAATCTTTGGTGATGATTGAAGATGATAAAGCCTTGATAAAAGCTTTGGAAATTTATCCAGAGGCTTATCAAAATGCTCTCACACGCCGTATCTTGAACAAGCTTGGGGTGGAGGGTAAAGACGGACAGGCAGATATAGACTTCGTTCGCCAGACATTCACAATGCTACATCAAACACGCCATTCATGGCCTGATTTCTGGCATGATTGGCAGGGCGGCGCGGGGCGCGTAGATACGCCGCAAATTGGGACATATGAGGGGCAAGCTTTCACGGACTGGCTCGCGTTATTTAAAGGCTATACGGCTAATAAACCACGCCCTGATACGGATAAACCCGCAAGTTTATTATATGATGAAATAGCCGCATTGTGGGCGCCGATAGCTCAAAATGATGATTGGTCATTATTTGAAACGAAACTGGAAAGCTATGAAAATCGTTCAACTCCTGCCTAGCGGAATTGTTACAGACAGATTGAACTTTTCGGAGTATACTGATGACGAGGAGAAATATTATGACACGTAAATTACTTATATTATCGGCGGCGAGTTTCGCGCTTTTTGTTGGATGTGCACAAGCCAATGATGCGGCTGAATCGGCCAAACAATCTGCCGTGGAGACGACACAGAATGTTGTGAAAACAGCGCAAGCTTCAGCAACGAAAACGAGTACTGAAGCCGTTAAAGGTTTAATTATTCAAGGCGTGGGCGCGAATATTTCTGACGCGCCATCGGGTGTTTATAAATCTGATTTAACGCATGCGTATTTGACCTTTCAATATCTGCACCAAGGATATGCACGTCCAACAATACGTTGGAATGATTTTGAAGCCGTTATTGATTTAGATTCGGAAAACCCAACGCAGTCGAAATTATCGGTGACGATTGAAACGGATAGTATTGATAGCGCAGTAGAGGCCTTTGATCGCCACCTTGTTAGCGATCAATTCTTTGACGCAGAAAACCATCCTGAAATTACATTTGTCAGCGAAACGCTTGTGCAAGATATTACAGGCGAAGGCACGCTCACAGGTATCCTGACGATGAAAGGCGTTTCAAAACCCGTTACGCTTGATGTGAAACTCAATAAGGTTGGACAACATTTTCAGAGCAAAAAACCTATCTTAGGTATTTCAGCAACAACACAAATAAAACGCTCTGAATGGGGACTCGGAAAATATACGCCGCTTGTTGGCGACGAAGTTGATATTTCCATAGAAGCCGAATTTGTTAAGGCTGATGAATAGTTAAATGCAAACCCAAGACCGGTATTCCAAGGTTGCGATGAGCTTACATTGGCTCATCGCCCTTATTATTCTTGGGCTAATCGGCTCTGGGCTTTTCATGACGAATGAGGGGGTTCCTAACAGGTTCGTCATTTATCAATGGCACAAAAGCTTTGGTGTTACGGTCTTGATTTTATCCTTCATTCGAATGTTTTGGCGGATGGGGCATAAGCCCCCCGCGTTGCCGGCGGGTATGAAAACTTGGGAAGTTCAGGCATCCAAGCTGACACATATTGGTTTTTATGTTTTAATGATTGGTGTGCCATTATTAGGTTGGGCCATGATTTCTGCCTCGCGCCTGCCCATAGAAACACAACTGTTCTACACACTGCCCTGGCCAGATATGCCTGGGGTGCCCAAAGAAAAACATGTGGAAGATTTGCTGAAAACTTTGCATAAATTGAGCGGAAAATTTATGTTAGCTCTGATAGTTTTACACATTGGCGCCGCGCTCAAACACCAATTTATCTCCAAGGATAATTTATTTGCGCGCATGGTGCCTTTTTTTAAAGGTCATTAGAGGGCCAAAGCTCTCGCTGAATTAGATAGGCTATGACGCAATCTGCTCAAGATATATTACGGCGCGCATTATTGACGCGTAAGGAAAATGGAACCTTTCGCTCATTACACAAAATGCAAGGGATTGATTTTAGTTCTAATGATTATTTGGGACTGGCTAGGCTATCAATGGATGTCAATGAAACGATATCAGGCGCAACAGGCTCGCGCCTTATATCTGGGCATGATGAACCCCTCTCTGTATTAGAGGGTGATATTGCTAAGTTTCATGGATTTGACGATGCCCTATTATTTTCTTCGGGGTATGCGGCAAATACAGGACTGCTGGCGTGCCTTGGGACACAAGATGATGTCATCATTTCTGACGAACTTATTCATGCAAGCCTTATTGATGGCATTCGTTTATCTTATGCCAAGCGCGCGAGATTTAAGCATAATGACTTAGCGGATTTAGACCT
>JBDVGI010000047.1:0-4971 GCA_039962885.1 Litorimonas sp.
CGAGCAGCCCTAAAAACGGGGCCGTCCTCAACATTATCATCATCTTGGAATTTCGAGCGTTTACTCACAATTTAACGCAAAGCTGTTAATTTGGCTTTATCCGATAAGACGTAGACCGTTTCATTCGCAATTATGGGCGAAATAAAGACACCATCCCCCACTTTACTTTCGTCGATAATATCCCCTGTGAAAGGATTGATTGTCACAAGGAGGCCATGAGATGACACGACAACAAGGCGTTCGCCAGCAAGAATTGGCCCGCTCCAAACAATACGACCTTTGCGTTTTTTGGTTTTTTTATAGAGCTCTAATTCTTTGATCCAAATAACGGACCCATCAATTTTTGACAGGCAAGCCACCTCTCCGCGGGTGGTGACTGTGAAAACAAAATCACCCGCGATCAATGGATATCCAAGCGCACCTGCGGGTTGTGACCAAACACGTTGCCCTGTGCGCAAATCAAATGCCGTCATCACCCCGCTTTGCGCGGTAGCAATGACAAAACCATCTGCAATAGCAGGCCCTGCTGAAATATCATTGAGTGACGCCAATGGCGTTAATTTCGCTCTGGACGATAGCGAATCTTGCCATAAAACATTCCCGTTCTGCTGGCGTAAGGCGATAAGTTCGCCCGATGAAAATGGCGCAACAAGCACATCATCCACAAGCGCCGGACTTGGTACAGTCAGCATTCGCGCAGATTCGATAATAGCTTGATGCGACCAAACAATTTCGCCGTCAGTTGTGTCAAAGGCATAAATTACATTATCATCTGAAATTGCAAAGACACGATCAAGCCCCGCGACAGGCGCAGAATGCAGCGGGGATAAAATTTGAGTTCCCCATATCTCCTCGCCTGTTTCTGCATCGATTGCTACGATTTTTCCAAGACCCGATGTGACATAAACCTTACCATTGGCATAAGTTACCCCGCCGCCAACAGATTCTTTATCTACACCTTTACTAGCTGCAAAAAATGACAATGGATCTTTTGCGCGTTCAAGAAGCCCCGCTCTGCCCTCGCGCGTGCGCTGCCGCTCATCAGCTTTGACTTTATACGTCCAAAGTTTTTTACCCGAATTTTCATCCAATGCGACAACACGATTACTTCCATCAATAGAATAAATTTTCCCATTGGCAATAACTGGAGGCGATAAAACACGGCCCTTTTTGCCCGATCCTTCGCCTATATCTTTCGACCAAATCTTTGATAAATCACCTGAAGCCGCAGTGTGTTGAACAACATGGGCGGTATTGCCGCCTTGTTGCGGCCAGTCCGTATTCACATAAGCAGGCGGAAGCACGATTTGATCTGGCGTTACTGTCCCAACAATTGTCAAATCTTCAGAGAGCTGCAAAATTGAGATACGGTCAGGATCACCTTCGGCCGCTTCAAGAGCTGCTCCGCCATCTGATTTTGAAAATGGGTTTAGAGAGCCAAGGGCTCCGCTAACAGTTCCGGCAGTTGAGCATGCAGAGAGCATAAAAACACTCATCAATGACACACCTTTAATGGCCTGTTTTGTATAGTTATTCATCATTTGATGTCTCATCAGCTTTTGACTTTTCCGTCTCTTTTACATCCTCAATAGGCGTCTGCTCTATTAATGGCGCAGTGAGTTCTGGCGTTCCTTCGAGATTTATGGGCTTTGGCGCTTTAAGCGCGGTCTCCGCATCCATCAAGCTGAGGGCCTGCCTTGCTCTTTCTTTAATAGAGGGCGGCACACCAGGAATAGTTTCAAGGTACCCAAATTCTTCTCGCGCACCTGCTTCATCCCCTAATTGTTGCGCAGAAAACCCTAAAAGCTCACGCGCTAAAAATTCATATGGGGCATCTTTAGCAATCAGCGGCCCAAGACGGGCTTGCACATCTTCATAGGCCCCGTTTCCAGCCAAAATATAGGCCGCTTTAAGCCTAGCTAGGTGCGCATGACGCGGGCGCGTGAAAACTTGCGCCGCTTCATCAAACAGGCGCACGGCTTCGCCGCGCTCACCCGTTTCGAGTTTAATCGCAGCCGCTTGCATCAATGACAGTCCAGCATAACCTTCTGGAGCCACAGTTGAGAGTTCAATAAATTGCGCAACGGCTGTAGCTTTATCACCGTCTTCAGCCGTTTTAAGCGCTTGCGTGAAGCTTGCCGATGTCGCGCGCGCGGAACGATCATCCGCCGACTTTCTCCATTCAAGAAACCCTGTTCCTGCAACAATCAGGACAATTACCCCCGCAATTAAAGGGCCATATTTTTTTAAAAGGACGTTATAATCATCCTTACGAAGCTCTTCTTCAACTTCATTAATAAAATCAACCACAATAGGCTCTCAATTTGTCAGGTTTATGCGCATATCAATATCTTATAAAGACTCGACGAATACACAGTATATTTTGCGCGGAACCTAACCTGATGACCAACCTAATACAACAGTTAACGGCATTAAGCCTCGGTAAGTATTAGGGTAAATATAGAGATAGACTGCAGGTCTATTTGAAGTGGTATAAATTGGCTTCTGTCGGAAATTTGCGCGTCTTCACGTCATTAGCATAGGCTTTAATGGCAGCTTGCGTTTGCGCACGTTGATCACCGAATTTCTTGACGAATTTTGGGACACGGTCAAACATGCCTAGCATATCAGGCGTGACTAAAATTTGCCCGTCACAATCTGGAGACGCTCCAATCCCGATTGTTGGAATTTCAACAGCTTTGGTCACTCTATTGGCGAGTTCTTCTGATACGCCTTCGACAACAACCGCAAAAGACCCTGCTTGCGCCGCCGCTTGGGCATTTTCAACAATTTCTTGCGCGATAGACGCACGGCGACCACGAGCCCGAAATCCACCTAAAACATGCATACTTTGCGGTCTTAGTCCCACATGGCTCATCACGGGAATACCGCGTTCCACAAGATAAGAAATTGTATCGGCAGCATAAGACCCGCTCTCAATTTTCACGGCCTGGCACCCTGTTTCCATTAAAATACGCGAAGCATTTCTGAAAGCCGTTTCCACGCTATCTTCATAGGAGCCAAACGGCATATCCACGACAACCAGCGCCTTTTGCGCCCCGCGCATAACGGCTTGACCGTGCAAAATCATCATCTCTAAGCTTACACCGACCGTACTTGGTAGGCCGTGAACCACCATGCCAACACTGTCGCCAACTAATATTAAATCACAATACTCATCCATGATTTGTGCGCTAGGGGCGTCATAAGCCGTTAGGCAAACAATCGGTTCTTTACCTTTGCGCGCAGTAATCTGCGGAGCGGTGATACGGGGAATAGGTTGAGCCTGAGCCGACATTTATGTTCCTTACTCTATGTAATTTTCAAGATTAACCGAGCTTTATTGGACTTATAAATCAGCAAGTTGCTGCAAGGGATAATCAAACACTGCTTGCGCCCCGGCGCGCATAAAATCAAGTCCTTCGCCTGCTAAGGGCATAATAGATAACGCATGATACCGTGCAAGTTGCGCCATATTCCCCGCCACCGGATCATTTGCGGCCATACCGCGCGCGCAGGCTTTCATCAAAAGCGCGCCAGAAATAACATGTCCGCATAAATTCAGATATGGCGTTGCGATTGCGAGCGCATCTTTCTCATCCGCAGCTAATACAATTTGCGTGGCTGTTTCCATAGTCTCTATACCGCGCGACAAAGCAGACACACATGGTTTCATATCGCTTGAAGATGACATAGCTAAGTTATTGATAGATTTAAGCTCATTAATTAGTTCACTCATAGCTTCGCCACCGTCGCGGCGGAGTTTTCGGCCAACCAAATCCATCGCCTGCATCCCGTTTGTGCCTTCATAAATCGGGGCAATTCGTGAATCGCGATAATGTTGTGCTGCGCCTGTTTCTTCAACAAAGCCCATACCCCCATGAATTTGCACACCCGTAGAGGACACAGACACTCCCGTATCCGACCCGTATGATTTCGTAATGGGTGTCAAAAGTGCAGATAATGCATGCTGGCCGAGGTCATCAGCCGCAGCAGTTGCCATCGCAAGCGCACGAGCCCCCATCAAGCGTGTTTTCATATCAATCAACATACGCCGCACATCGGGATGATGCACAATTGGATCGCTTGGCTCTCCCCCAACAGGCCGGCCTTGCACGCGATCATACGCATATTGCAACGCAGCTTGATAGGCTCGTTCTCCAATGGCAACACCCTGTACGCCAACGAACAACCGCGCCTCATTCATCATCGTGAACATGCAAGACAATCCGCGGTTAACCTCGCCGACAAGCCATCCTTTTGCGCCATTAAATTCCATAACGCAGGTTGGGCTGCCGTGAATGCCTAATTTATGCTCAAGGCCTATCGGTAGAAAGTCATTCCTAACGCCGAGTGAGCCATCTTCATTAACAAAATTTTTCGGGCATAAAAACAGTGAAATCCCGCGCGAACCTTCTGGACTATCAGGCAAACGAGCAAGAACAAGATGGATGACATTATCTGCCATATCATGATCGCCCCAAGTAATATAAATTTTCTGACCTGTAATGGAATATGTACCGTCCCCATTATCTTCGGCCTTTGTCCGAACGGGACCGAGATCAGAGCCGGCCTGCGGTTCGGTGAGACACATCGCGCCAGACCACTCCCCGCTTATCATTTTAGGCACATATATATCTAATAAATCTTGACTGGCATGGGCCTCAATCGCTTTGGCCGCACTTGAGGACAGCATAGGGCAAAGTCCAAGCGCCATGTTGGATGCATAAAGCATTTCATTCACCCCAACGCTCACAACCGTAGGCAATCCCATTCCGCCGACATCGGTGGGTACGGATAATGTTTGCCACTGCGCTTCGACAAAGGCGTGATACGCCTCTTTAAACCCAGGCGAAGACTTGACATCGGCACCATCAAGACGCGCAGGGTTTTGATCTCCGTCCCTGTTGATGGGAGCCCAGACATCGCGTGCAAACACGGACGCACCATTTAAAACATCCCCGACTAGTT
>JBDVGI010000048.1:0-11004 GCA_039962885.1 Litorimonas sp.
GTTTTTAAAGCAACAAGTCGCCGTTTTCCTGGGTTCCTTAAATCCCTCCTTAAACAAGCCCAAATTCAGCTCACGGATATAAACAGTATTATTCCTCATCAAGCCAGTGCTCCAGCTCTTGAGTTTTTAAAACGCGCTGTGCCGAATGGGCGAGAAAAAGTTGTAGATATATTTTCCGATTACGGAAATCAAATTGCTGTTAGCATACCTCATGCTCTTCACATAGCGCGCCAAACAGACCGCACAGGTCCAGGAAGCACAAGTTTATTAATTGGCAGCTCCGCAGGTATTTCACTCGGCGGCGGTATTATAAAATGGTAGGTCGTCGCGCCTTAGTCACAGGAGCAACGGGCGGGTTGGGCCAAACACTTGTGCTAACCCTTATCGCGCAGGGTTATACCGTAGATGCCATGGGTCGAAACTCTAATATAGGGCATGAATTATCAGAGGTAGGGGCTAACTTTATTGCCTATGATTTAAGCACCCCATTTAATCCTGATATCATGAAGCATGTCGATGTGGTCTTTCACCTTGCCGCATTATCGTCGCCGTGGGGTAAAGCCGAAAGCTTTGAGAGTATTAACGTCACGGCAACTCAATCTTTATGCCGCGCAGCAAAGCAAATGGGCGTTGAGTGTTTTATCTTCACTTCATCGCCCTCAATCTACGCAATGTCGATGGACCGAATAAATATCAAAGACGGCGATGCGCCTGCATCTCCATTTGCAAATCACTATGCCCGCACTAAATTTGATGCAGAAAAAATTGTGCTTAACACGCAGGGTTTGCACCGCATTATCATTCGGCCCCGCGCAATAGTAGGTCCGAACGATACGGTTCTGCTACCCCGTCTCATGGCAGCTTTGAAACGCCGCGTCTTGCCTCTACCTAATGAGGGCAGAGCGCTTATTGAATTAACTGATGTTCGAGATGTTGTTTCTGCTTTAATTTCAGCAGATGAACACCGGGTTATAGCAGATGGCCAAGCGTTTAATATTTCTGGAGGTGACCCGCTAGAACTTCGTCGTATTTTATCCACTCTCTCTGATAAATTCCATCTTAATTTACGGACCATTCATATTCCGACAAAACTTTTAGCGGGGCTGTCTGCTTTATTAGCATTCGGAGCCAATCTATGGCCAGGACAACCAGAACCCCCTTTAACTCCCTATATGGTCAAAACACTGGCTTTCTCTCAAACCTTTGATCTATCCAAAGCGAAAGAAGTTTTAAAATGGGCTCCTCTCTATTCTTCAGAAGATGCCATTAATGCCGCCCTAGAAGGTATAAAAATATGAAAGCGCTCATGGATGTCCATGTCATAAATACGGGGAGTTGTCGTCACCCAGAAATCATGACTCGTAAGGATGGAAAACTTAAGCCAATTAATATTCCAGCTCTCGCATTTTTACTCGTACACCCAGTTGAAGGTCCAATTCTTTTTGATACGGGTTATGATCCAGCATTTATTGAGGCAACGCGACCGCTCCCAGAAAGAGCCTATGCGATAGTTACGCCTGTGGATATCCCCTTAGGGAGGTCCGCAGCTAAACAGTTGCGAACCCACGGATATGAGGCTTCCGATATTCGCCATGTTATTCTTTCCCATTTCCATGGGGACCATATTGCAGGACTACACGCCTTTCCAAATGCAAATATACATTGTTCTAAATCGGGTTTAGATAAGGCCTGCGGTATGGGCCGCGTTAAAGGAACTCGAAATGGCATTCTAAAAACGCTCATTCCTGATGATATTCACAGCCGTGCCCGCTTTTTTGAATATGGCAAAGAGGTTTCATTGGCCCCTGATTTTATACCTTTTACAACAGGTATTGACCTCTTAGGGGATACATCCATACTAGCTATTGAGCTACCCGGTCACTGCCCAGGACATTGGGGCGTTGTCGTCCGTGAAGCTTCTGGCCAATACAATTTCTTAGTGGCCGATGCTGCATGGTCTAGCGACGCGCTACGGAAAAATGTTCCGCCGCCATGGCTTACAACAGCCTTTCTAGGGGAAACGAAAACTTTGCGAAGCACTCTATGGCAGCTCAATCAATTGGCTACTAGGAACGCAGACATTCTATTGTCCCCATCACATTGCCCTGAAGTTGCGGTTAAATCTTGGACGTGAGTACCATAGGTAATGCAGAGACAATATATGTCTAAGAAAGTTCTCATCACAGGGGCTCGCGCGCCCGTTGCTATTGACCTATCTCGATCGTTTATGGCTGCAGGTTATGCTCCTATTCTTGCTGATTCCGTTTACCCATGGGCCGCAAAAGCATCAAAAAGCCGAGCAAGACCTATTTGCAGGCACCCTAAACCTCGTTACGAATTTGAACAGTTTTCTAACTGGTTGAAAGCTTATGTTCGGGATGAGAAACCTGCCCTTATCATACCTACGTGTGAAGAAGTTTTTTATGTTGCCGCCGCCGCGCAGAACGGCGGTTTTTTAGATCGTGTCTTCACATCCAAACTGGAAACACTCAAAATATTACATTCAAAAATAGACTTCCCAAACCTTCTTGATACTCTGGGAGTTACAGCACCCAAAACATGGCGTATTCGACGTCAATCTGATTTAGACACCTTACCAAGACCATTAAATGAATATGTGTTTAAACCTGAATATTCACGCTTCGGCACGGCAACACTTATACGCCCTGACCTTAAAACCTTAGAAAATATATCGTTTAAAACAGGCTTGGATTGGGCCGCTCAAAGCTTTATAGCTGGTGATGAGATTTGCTTTTGGAGTATTGCACGAGAAGGTGAAATTATTGGACATGCTGCCTATAAACCTCTTTGGCGATACGGGCGCTCCGCGGCTTATGCCTTTAAACATGTTCAGAGCGAAGCTGCTTTACATGTAGCGCAATCTATCGCCAAAGCCATTAATTATACAGGGCATTTGAGTTTCGATATAATCCTGACGCCAAACGGTGAGGCTATTCCGATTGAATGTAACCCGCGCGCCGTGAGCGGTCTTCACTTACTCGATGCACAGTCTGCGCTCGCACAGACAATCATGGGGCAAACTGAACTTAATATTGAAGTAGCAGACCGGCGGCATATCTCTTTAGCTATGGCGTGCCTAGGTCTTCCCTCCGCAATTTTATCAAGACGCTTACCTGCGTTTTTATCAGACTGGAAAGCAAGTTCAGATGTTCTTGGACGGCCAGGCGATAAAGGCCCCATTGCAGGTGCTATGCTTGATGCAGCTCGTTTTACTTTCACAGGTTTAGGGCGCTTCAAGACCGCAACTGCCGAAACGACAGATGACATTGAATGGAATGGACAGGCTCTCGTATGAGTGTGCACCTCTTCGATCCACGTCATGCAAAAGAAACTGATTGGCCAATGCAGAATCTGTTGGAAAGAGCCTATTTGACTGAGGTTGCAAAGGCTGGTGTCTCTCAAATGATAAATAATGTTCATACGGAGTGGCAGGCTTTACGTTCGGGTGAAAAAGTTTTTCCTGTCACTATAAATTACGGCGAATATGGGGGTAGCTATGTCTGCCTTCCACATAGTGCTTATGTTCTCTATGGCCGTCAGGAACTTGACATTATCGATATGGGACGTTGGACACCACTTTTGAAAATGCTAATTAGTTGGATTGATAAATGTTTACGTTGGGCGGATATTAACCGCATTATTCATGTCGATAATTGGTTACTCTCAACGAATTTACATGGAAATTGGTCAGGTGCAGACTTGCCTGATATTCGCAAATTCATAACTGATAAATTTCCCAATCATATCTTGGCGGTTCGCTCGGTTGATACATGGTCTAGTCCTGAGTTACTGAATGCCGCCCAATCGGATGGATGGACGCTTTTGCCAAGCCGACAAATATGGGTGACAAATGACATGAAGCGTTGGAAACAAAAAAACTCTACCCGCAATGATGCGCGGTTGCTTCGTAACTCATCGTTGGAGATAGGCCCAATCACCTCACTTCGCCGTGGAGACGCAGCTCGTATAGCCGACCTTTACCACCAACTTTATGTCGGCAAGTACTCACCATTAAATCCCATTTTTACGAAAGATTATGTACGAACGACATTTGAATCTGGCTTATTTCATTATCATGGCGCAAGGGCGCAAGATGGCAAGCTTATGGCCGTATGTGGCTCTTTTGAACGAGGCGGCATATTGACCCCGCCCATTGTAGGTTATGATACCAATCGTTCGAAAAAAGACGGGCTTTATAGAATTGCCTGTTATTTATTTAACCAACATTGTTTAGATAAAGGCTTTCGACTCAATGGGTCCGCTGGGGCCTCAGATTTCAAAAAGTGTCGCGGGGCTTTACCTGTCACAGAATATAGCGCTATCTATGTTAATCACCTGAGCCGAAAAAGACGTATCGCCCTAAAGACTTTCGCGTGGGCATTACGTCGCTTTCTTGTTCCAGAAATGCGAAAACGAGAACTATGAATATCGATACTCCACAATATGGTTGGTATGCGGTTGCAAGGAGCAAAGACCTCAAACGTAAAAAACCGTTGAAGATTGTTCTATTCGGTATTCCGCTTGTTCTATTTGGATCCCCTAAGGTTCCGCGTATTTTACGTGACCAATGTCCACATCGTGGAGCTGCTCTTTCAGAAGGACGAAAGATTGGAGAAAAAATTGAATGTCCCTATCACGGCTGGAGGTTTGACGGGCTTGGAAATTTAACAGAGATGCCATGCTTAATTGGAGATCTACCTCATATTAAAGCACAGCCTTTTGAAGTCTCAATTGCAATGGGTCTTGTTTTTGTTAAAATTGGGGACGTTGATGGCTTACCTTATAAAAACCCCTATGCAGAAAAAATAAAGTTTTGGCGACCTATGCCGGGCGGGGCGAATACAACATTAGTGGATGCTGCCGAGAACTTTCTAGATATCACGCATACGATGGTTGTTCATAAAAATATTTTACGGAGTAGCAAACATCAGACCCCGACACGTGTTATTGGCTCGGCTAAAGGCAATGAAGCTTTGGTTCAATATTACGGCGAAGGTGATGCAGGAGGTGTTGTTAGCGCACTTTTACATGAACGGGACAGAGTTGTATCTGTCGGACGGTTTGTCGGGCCAAACATTGCAGAAGTTGAATTTCACGGCCCTAAAGGTCCTAACTTCATCATGACAGGCTATTTAACACCCATAGATGAAAACAATGTTGGAGGCTTTGGTATGCTAGGATTGCCTGGCCCAAAATGGTGGGCTTGGCTTAAATATTTAATTCTCTATCCGTTTATACATTTAGTTCACAATCAAGATAAAAAAATATTGGCAAGTGTTAATCGAAACCGAAAAATAGGAGGAAAATTTCGCGATGTAATTGGCCCCTTAGATTTCATTCGCCCTCAAATTGACGCGATCATATTAGGTAAAACACCACCAGCTCAGCAGGCCCCTTTTGAGAGTGAAATAAATCTCTAAGGCGACCAGTCTCGGCGTACGCGGCGTAATTTTTGATCAAAAGGTATCGAAATTCCACCTTCAATAACTAGGTTGATTTTGCCTAAATTTAATCCTTGAAATAATTTGAGAAATGTATTTTTAACCGCGTCTGAAACCTGAGGAACAAGATCATCGTGCAGGCGAATTATTATTTTATCGCGTCCCGTTTGTATAATTCGAAAATCTAGTATCCGGTCATCCAGATCGATTAATCGATTGCGTAATACATCGGGCGTTATGAGCTGAAGGTGACCTTCAGCATCAGGCAAATGGAATACATCATCAGAGCGTCCTTCAATCCGCGAAACGGCTTGGAAAGCTGATCCGCAGGCACAAGGTTCATTAGACAATTCTAAAAGGTCATTTAACTTATAGCGCGCCATAGCTTGGGTACGCCGCGTAAAATCGGTTATGATAGGGGACACCAAATGACTATTTGGAACGGGTTCCCATTCAAAATGCACAACATCTTCAGCTAAGTGTAAGGTTCCGTACTGGCACGAAACGCCAAGCAATCCTTCTGTGGCCATATAAATTTGGCGGAGTGTTTTCCCAGTCTGTTTTTCAATAATTGTTTTATCAATCGGGTCTAGCACTTCTGCACTACTGAAGATGTTTTGTGCAGTTAAGCTTTTAGCTTCCGCAAGGTGACGTAAAATTTTAGGGGGAGCGACAATTGTATCTGGAGAAAAATTTGCTAACTCTTCTTCCCAAGCCGCTAGGCCTAAAGATAAATCGAAAAAACGAATATTAACTCGATTGCCTTTCTTTGCAGCCGTATAAAGAGATGACATTCCAGGTAAAATCAAAGCCACATTATGTCGAGCCCAAAGAGCATTAGGTATAGTCTTAGCGAGAATTGTTCCTAACCAAACAAAGCGCTCTCGCTCACTGATAATATAATAACCTCGATTGCCGCTCGTCCCTGTACTATGACCCGTTTTGAAACCTGAAACCTCAAATGTGCCATCCAGAATTGATGATTTAAGTCTGTTTAACGTAATGCCATGTGAGTTCATTTTACCGAAATGACTCAGCAAAGTTTGTTTATCTATGACAGGATAAGCGTGAAAATCTGAAAGGCTGTTTTTGGAGTAAAATGGGATATGAGAGGAAAGATACTGACTTAATCGTTTAAGTTTTTTCTGATGATAAGCTTTAATGATTAGCCTGCTGTTTAGTTTCTTATTCAAACGTCGAGACCGCAAATAGGCAAGTAAGGTTGTATAAATCCTCATGACCTTAATTCCTAACAACACGAATCTAAAACGAGATAGATGCTTAATAACCCCAAAAACAAATGTTAGCGACTAATAAAATATAACACTCTAACCCTTAATCCCGGCCGTATATCTCGCGCCGGAGATACAGAGATGCGAGCGGCCCTGTACACGGCTGCAAACTCTTTGCTCACTAGAACCAAACAAATGTCGCCGCTCAAGGCTTGGGGCCTACGCCTTGTGCGGCGGCGAGGCCGTAAGCGCGGCACTGTTGCTGTCGCGAGAAAGTTAGCCGTCATCCTGCATCGTATGTGGATAGACGGAACACCCTATCGTTGGTCTGATGTGGAGGTCGCTAAATGAGACGCTAACCACACATCATAAAACCAACGGTTCGTCCTGACCTGGACGAGGTGTTTGTGGATGACGCCGATAATGTCCGCTGTGCCATATTATGAGCACACCCCAAAGCGAGGCGCTCCACCACCGATCCGAAACATGTATGCAGCGTCTATCACTGATCAGTCGACTGCGAAGAGAAGCGTGACCCGGGAACAGACAGAGCGATAAAATTAAAGGGAACTTGGAACTTGACTAAATAAACCAATTAGAGAAGCGGACATTAGCGAGAATTCTTAGTTGGGCGAGTTTAAGACGCTCATCTTAGGTTTTGCATGGCCTTTTAACCACACGCGCCCTACAATTGTTCGCCCGCCATTTCGTCGTTGTTTGAGAGCGATGGTTGCAGCAATTGAAATTATGACAATAAGAGCGCGAGCAATTTCACCTGCAATGGGTAGCAGAGCGGTGTCAGACACAACAAATACATTAAACCAACCATTCATAAGGACATGAAAACCTATAGGAACCCATGCGTTATAATCCCATTCAATGTATATCCAGGCCCACCACAGACCCGCGGCTAGCGTTATAGCAAACACCCCTAATGTGTCTGAAACAGCGTTTCCTTGATAGAGGTGCCCGGCAGCAAAGATGAGTGCGCCAAATATGGAGGCAGGTAGAAAGCCCCAATTCGCAAGTCTGAATAAAAGGCCAAAAAGAAAACATCTGTACAATACTTCTTCGGATATGCCCGCCAGAACCGCGTAATTCATAACGTCAGCAATCATCGTACTTGTCTCTTGGAGCGGCGTCGTAAAAGCATAAACTAAGGGAAGCGGAAGCGTACATAAAAAAGCAAACCCCAACCCTCGCCAAGGTGTTTTATTAAAACCTAAAACCTTTACAACATTCGCACGACTGACAATCAGCGCCGTAACTAAAAAGGGCGCGAATACTTGCGGTCCAATGTAGTGAACGACTGCGGAAACAGAGAGTCTCTGCCAAGCTGACTCGTCCGCGGCTAAGGTTCTTACAATGCCCCAAGACGTTGGCCCGAGATATATGTAATCAAGGGCAAAGAATGTGACAATTACAATGACTGCGGTCAGCCATTTTGGAAGAGTGCTGAAAGTTGATTGGACGCGCATGAATATCCTCTCTAACTTACTATCTCTGGGGGCGGTGGTTTTATCCATAAGCGTCCTGTGATTTTTCTGCCTCCCTGTCTTTGCCGTATCCAAAGCGTTAAGCCCACGGAGATAATAACAACGGAAGCGCGGGCAACCTCGCCGACAATTGGCAGCAGAGCTGTGTCAGACACCGTAAACACGACAAAGCAACCATTCATCAGGACATGAAAGCCTATTGGCACCCACGGGTTGTAGTCCCATTCGACATAAATCCAGGCCCACCACAGACTCGCGGCGCCCGTTATTGCAAAAACGCCAACCGAATCTAAAACAGCGTTTCCTTGATAGAGATGTGCTGCGCCAAAGATTATGGCACCTAATATAGCCGCCGGTAGGAAGCCCCAATTGGCCACTCTAAAAAGAAGGCCAAAGAGAAAACAACGGAACCAAATTTCCTCCGTTGTGCCGGGTATTACCGCCCCGTGAAGCAACCGCATAAATACCGTACTCATATCCGAGAGAGGGAATGAAAAGGCATAGACCAATGGAAGCGGAAGCATACACAAAGCCGCAAAGCCTAGTCCACGCCAAGGTGCTTTATCGAAACCCCAAATTTGCAACACATTCTTTCGGCCAACAATCAACGCCGTGATTAAAGCGGGCACGAGGATCATTACGATTATCCTGATAGTTAAGTCCTGCCAAAGCGTCGCGACCCCAGCCTCAATGCCCCCCATGATCTTGCGAAGGACCGGCGGGATAAACTTTCGGCTGACAAAGAAACCGATGATGACAATAAGTGCAACTTGGACATTCGAACGCGAACTAATGGCTTTATGTGTCATCATTTTATACCAAGCGACTTCATTTTCTTGATACTGGGTACGGGGAAGAGTTCGTATGGAATACCTCTAATGGTGATAGTTTCGACCTTGCTGTCCTCTAACGCTCTCACATCAATGACCCACATTTCCCCATAGGGTTCTAATGCTACTGGAACGCTCTCGCCATTTGCTACGGCAGATACATCAGGGATCACATTATCAACATCATAGACAATAGCCAGATGAGTCATTTTAGGCACGAATAGAGCCTTGGCTCCACCCAAATTTTTCTTGTGATGCGATTTTCCATCTTTCAAACCATCCAATATTTCTATCATTGAATGTGTGCCAGAACTGGTTTTAAACCTTACAGACGTTGACATTCCCAACCCGATTTTCCCGTCTTCCCGCATTGGTCCACAAATTACCGCTTCATCTAGCGCGCCTAAAACTTTTGTATGAAAGTCTTCGACCTCACCGGTCTCACTCACGATAAAGTCGTCCCGCGTTCCATCATGTTTCAGATAGAGTTTCATCAGAAGAGACCGGCTTTTAACATCTGCGAAGTACGCTTCTAGAAAAGTATCAACCGTATCGCGTCGACCAGGCTCCAGACTGGCGGCTTTGATGCGGCCAGAAGCTCTCTCAATTGGAAAGCACGTATCAGCAATAGCATCGTTTTGGGCATTAGCCCGGCCCGAAATCATCAAAACTACAAATATTAATATTAACGCGAAGTTCTTCATAATTACCGTCTTGTCTGAGAATATATCTAGTGTTCCGCTCACAATACCGTTCGGCGTTTCCATTCGCGCGCCAAAACATTGCGGATGACACCGCAAAACCTGTCTATCGTGTTGCAAAACCTCTGATGAGGGTGACAAAACTTCGTGTGGGTGCGATGCATCTTCCATGGACCCTGTTTTACGCATAGTAACTGTTACGCTGATTCTTTTCACGATCTTGGGCGTGATAAGGCAACCGCACCCTTGGCGATGGAGACTATGTTTTGTGTTGTTGGCGATTAGCGTGTCTTCATTTGTGATTAACAATACCGCCACAGGAATGCTCTCGCCGCGAGGGGTGTGGTGGATAATCACTTTGTCTTTCGTCAAGATGCTCGTGTTATTTGCCTGGTGGCTTGTTCAGTGCAGTTTCTCGGACAGGTTTCGGTTTGACGCATTTAGATTAGGTGTCGGAGCGCTCTGGCTTGGCGTTGTTATGTTTTCGACATGGCGATTTAAATTGGGGGTGGAGGGGCCTTTAGACCATGCCTCTTCAATTCTGATCGTGGGCCTTATGTTGCACTTAGTTTGGTTTCTAATTAGCGGGCGTGAAGACGACTTACGCATCCGGCGCCGAGATGTACGGCTCTGGCTTCCAGTCGCTATCATTGGTCTACTTCTCATTGATGTTGGCGTTGATTTTACGATGGGGTTTGATTGGTATCCTGCAGGTTTTCTCTATGCTCAAAATACGGCTATATTCTTATTGGTGAGCGCCTTAATCATCACAACAACAAAGGTCGATGTGAATATCTTCGCATCAGGCTCAAGCGAAAAATTAACCGATAAAGAGGACGTTGAACTCTCTCAAAATGCGCAGCGCATTGATAAAATGATGCGCGAGGAAAAGATGTTTTTAGAGCCTGATTTGAGGCTTGCGGATATTGTCACGCGCTTACCCATTTCAGAGGCGTCAACGCGCAAGCTCATTCATGCTGAATTTGGATGCGAACATTTTAGAACCTTCCTCAATCGATACCGTATTCAATACGCTATCTCACTATTGGATGATCCAGTGAGAGGTGATGATAAGCTGATCGCGATTGCCTTTGATAGCGGCTTTGCGTCTCTGGCCTCATTTCAACGTGCGTTTAAACGTGAAACCGGAAAGACTCCCTCGTTATGGCGAGGTCATACTCAACCTGACAACCTCATTCGCAACTAGGGTTATCGCCTGTCACAACATACGATAATGAGTGCTCTATTTGGGCGCAAACTGCCGCATCAACAAACATACCAGC
>JBDVGI010000049.1:0-15215 GCA_039962885.1 Litorimonas sp.
TACGGCGTAGATAATCGCCAAAAACTTGCCTCGCAGCTCAGAAGCATTGACGGGCTGACTTTATTGATTGGAAATGATCCCGATTTAGCCCGCATAGTGGGGGCCGACGGCGTACATATGCCGCGTGTAACATCTGCAAGCGAGATAGATAAAATTCGCAACCAACATAAAGATTGGATTATAACACAGGCCGCGCCCAAAGCTGATTCAATCATTGACCCCGCAGATTTTAACACTGCGAATATTGACGCCTTATTTGTTAGCCCCGTCTTCCCAAGTAAAAGCCCATCAGCGCTAAACCCTATTGGCATAGATGCTTTACGCAGTATCGCACATAACACCTCCGTCCCAATCTACGCACTTGGCGGCATTTCCCAAGAGACAGCTCCGCATTTATTAAAGAGCGGTATTGCAGGATTAGCAGCCATTGAAGGAATTATAAAAGAGATTGTCATGGGCAAAATCATGGTTGAGCAAACGTCTTATGGGCACCGTCTTGTCTACCGCAAACAAGGCCACACAGAAGCCGAGCTTACCATGATGAAAGTCGATGAAGGTTTATTTAATGGAAACCACACAGGCGTGCCGAAATCAATGGGCGGACAAGGTGTGGGTAAGGCCTTAATTAAAGTGATGAGTGATCACGCCCGCGAGCATGGCTATAAAGTTATTCCGAGCTGCCCGTTCATCGCTGCCATGTTTAAACGCAAGCCAGCTTGGGGGAAAGATGTCTGGGCAAAAGGTATTTAGGAAAAAGGCTTAGAGCTTAAGAAATTTAAGACCTAAAATTTAAACCCTGTTTCAATAAATATCGCCGTGGCATCTTCGCTTTGTCTTGCAACCCCAACGCCATCAAAAACAGACGTCGTGCGGTCAATATACTGTACCCCTGCGCCAATAGTAATATTATCAAAGTCGTAACTTACGCCAAACACTCCTTGGTCTGAGCTCAAATTAACATTGTCATCTGTTGCGTGTCCATAGCCAAGCGTGAAGCCAAGTCGCGAGGGCTTCCACGTTAAGCCCACATCATAGGCTTCATAATCCCCATCGGATAAACCATTATTTGAATTCAAATATGATCCGCCAAGAATCCAATCATTATAGCTGAGTTCAAGACCCGCATTAAAAGCTTCAAGATCATCGAGACCCGCAAAACCGCTGCGTTCATCAGCGCGCGAATAGCTCCCCGTCAATTCCGCCTTCAGGCCATTGCCAAAGTTTCTATCGAAAGCCACACCCACTTCAACAACATTACGTAAATCCGCGGCAATTGTTCCGCTGCCTTGGTTATTATTGGAACGTACACAATAATCTACGCCGCAAGCCTCTGCATTTGGCGCATATGAGACACCAAATTGAACACCAACACCAACTGTATCACCCAAAAGACGCGGACTTGTATAAGTTACTTTCTCTGCGAAACCAGATGCATCATTGATTGTTTTAACGCTATCAAAACCCGTATAATCAACAGGAGAATTCGACGCCCCGACTTTTAATAAGCTTGGCGCGCCAAGACTAAACAAATAGGCGGCTCCGTCATCACGGCCCAATGTCACATCGCCGTAAGCACTGCGTAAGAACAAATAGGCCGTTTCAAGCTGCGCCTCTTCTGCGCGAGAATCGTCTTCCCCATCTGAGAAGAACTGGCTCGTATGGCCCCGCAATCCTGTTACTTCACCATTAATATTAGCCGTAGAACACCCCAGAGCCGTTGGCAGGCAGTCGGGCAAGCGTTGACCAAAGCCGCGTCTGAACCGATCATATTGCGCGCGTCCGCCAATGACTGCGCCGTATTCAAGTCCGCCTTGGGTAATGGCGCTAACTTCAAGCTCAAGATCCGCATCGCCAATAAATTCAGCGTCCCAGCCCCCATCGCCATTCGGATTTTCAACAGCCGCCGCGCCGACTGTCGCGCTGCCTCGGAAGATTGTTTGCAATTTGCCAAGTCCAAGCCTGTCTTTCCAGCTACGTTTAGCTTTCGGCGCTTGGCCTAATGCAGCATCAGTTCTTTGGTAAGGCTGGCCTTGGCCGCCTTGATACTGGGCCTGAGAATATTGAGGTTGGTTATCTTGATATTGTCCACTTTGGCTTTGATCGAGTTGATACGCCCCCCAATCAGGTTGATTAGGGTTGCCGTAAGCCGCGTTTGAATAATTTTGCGGTGACGCAGCAGCAGGTCTATTACTGGCTTGCCTTGTCGATTGAGAGTTTTGAGAAAAGGTCTGCGGCGCCGCAGATTGCGCAGACCGAGAACTTGATTCATACGTTCCAATATTATGCCGTGTTTTCCCGCCATTTTTCCGCCCAGGATAATAAACTCCTGCCTCTGCGGGAGGTTTTTGCTGAACTGTCGTGTCAAATTCTTGCCAGTTTGGCGCTTTCGTTGGCGTGGCCCGAAGCGGTTGGTAAGCTTGCGGGGCGGCAGGTTGCGCAGTTTGATTTGGGGTTTGATTTAAGCCCCGATATTCATATGAATCAAGCGGAGTAGACGACGGCACATTGACTGGTGCGGGGAGGACTGGCGCAGGGACTGGTGTTGGGCTGACGGGCGGCAAGCTTGGCGCAGGCGCATCAGGTAAGGTTTCCCAGGCTTGCGCCTTATTTTTCTTCGCAAACGGGCTTGAGGATTGAGCGCTAGCAACTGTTATTGTTCCCATAGCGGCTAACATTGCCGGTATTACTAACGTGCTTGGCCGTAATGAGGACGTCATAAAGTCAATAACCTAAACAGAATCAAACATATACTTATAGAAAAACCTCTATGGACTGCGTTTTGCTAAAGAATGGTTAACGCGCATTAACTATATTCAAGAGGAATTTTATGGTGAGGCGTAATCATCATGATTCTAACTAGAATTTTATGAAACTGGCTCTGGCATCACAGAGCGAAACTGCTATAAGCTTGCAAAGTTATGCTTATGGTTTGGTATCATAAGCTTGTTTTGGAGTGGTTATGTCCCGCACGAAATTTATCGCCGCAACCGCAATTTGCGCTGCATTGTTATCCGCATGTGGGTCTTCCCCCTTTAGCGGTAAGTCAAGCAAAGCACGGCAAATTCGATCTTCGGCGCCAAATATTGGCGTGAATACATATCTTTGGCGGGCCTCGCTGGAAACACTCAACTTTATGCCCCTAGCCGAAGTAGACCCATTTGGCGGCGTTATTGTCACAGATTGGTATGCTAGCGCCGAAGCTCCAAATGAGCGGTTTAAAGCCAATGTCCTTATTTTGGATACAAATCTGCGTGCTGATGCGTTGACCGCGTCTATCTTCAAACAAGTTCGCACGCCGAATGGATGGGATGATGCTCCAACGGATGCAGATACAGCGCGGCAAATTGAAAATGCGATTTTAACCCGCGCGCGTGAACTTTTCATTGCAACGGCAGACGCCCGATAATATCGCGGTAAAATAAATCATATATTTATTGAAAGCCTCTCTTTGAAGAGGCTTTTTTTATGGGCGCATCCTGCTATAGACGACTTTGCGAATACACGCCTTAAAGAGCCGCCACATGACAAATCGATATAATGCCGCCGAAGTTGAACCGCGCTGGCAAAAAATCTGGGACGAAGCAGACGTTTTTCGTGCCAATAATAAGGGCGATAAAAAATTCTATGCCCTAGAGATGTTCCCCTACCCGTCTGGCCGTATTCACATGGGGCATGTACGCAATTACGCGATGGGCGATGTCGTCGCACGCTATAAAAAGGCTCAAGGCTTTGATGTGTTACATCCTATGGGCTGGGACGCTTTTGGTATGCCGGCTGAAAATGCAGCCAAAGAGAATGGTGGTCACCCCAAAGATTGGACTTACGACAATATCGCCGCCATGAAAGCTCCGCTCAAACGTCTGGGCTTTGCCCTCGATTGGAGCCGTGAGTTCGCGACATGCGACGAGGCTTATTACAAGCAACAACAAGCCATCTTCCTCAAATTTTGGGAAAAGGGTTTGGTGTACCGCAAGACAGCCAAAGTCAATTGGGACCCTGTTGACAATACAGTCCTCGCTAACGAGCAAGTCATTGACGGCAAAGGTTGGCGCAGCGGCGCGGTCGTCGAGCAGCGCGACATGGACCAATGGTTTTTTAAAATCACAGAATATGCAGAGGAACTGCTTGAAGGATTAGATACGTTAGAGCGCTGGCCTGAAAAAGTGCGAACAATGCAAGCCAATTGGATTGGAAAATCTGAAGGGCTTCAAATGCGGTTTGAATTTGTATCAAGTTCAAGAGATAAGGTGTTTTATAATAAAGAGCTGAAAAACTTAGGGTCTTCAATACCCGTCAATCCAAGCCAAAAAGAATATACAGAATTTCTTGAAACAGCATTGAGTCTATCGCCTTCATACGAAGGTGTAGATTTAAATGTCGTTTGGGAATCAGTCCTCAATGGAATTGAAATTTTCACCACTCGCCCAGATACATTATATGGCGCGAGTTTCATTGCATTATCCCCTGACCACCCTTTAATTAAAAAAATCGCGATAAATAACGCAAAGCTTGAAGCTTTCCGCGCCGAATGTGCTAAACTCGGAACGACCGAAGAAGCCATTGCCACCGCTCCAAAACTCGGTTTTGATACAGGTCTGAAAGTGAAACATCCATTCGTTGCAGGTAAAACCCTTCCCGTTTGGATAGCCAACTTTGTTCTTATGGGTTACGGTACGGGCGCGATTTTCGGCTGTCCTGCCCATGACCAACGCGATTTAGATTTTGCGCGCAAATACAATTTGGACGTAACCCCCGTTGTGCTGCCAGACGGCGAAGACGCGGCGACATATGACATCGGCACTGAAGCCTATACAGGCGAAGGTACGTTATTTAATTCGGACTTTCTTAACGAGTTCAATAAAGCAGATGGCATTTCCGCCGCTATCGCTAAAATTCAAGACATGAAGCTCGGCCAAGGCGTTACAAATTACCGCCTACGGGATTGGGGTGTCTCGCGGCAGCGTTATTGGGGCTGCCCTATCCCTGTCATTCATTGCGAGGATTGCGGGGTTCTGCCCGTGCCCGAAGCCGACCTCCCCGTCGCCCTGCCTTATGATAATATAGACCTTACTATCCCTGGAAACCCGCTTGACCGTCATCCGACATTTAAACATGTAGATTGTCATAAATGCGGCAAAGCGGCACGGCGAGAAACTGATACGCTCGATACATTCGCAGATAGTTCTTGGTATTTCGCGCGCTTTGCAGGGGGCCAAGGAAAAGGATTGCCAGATGACGCGCCGTTTGACAAAGACATGGCGAGCCAATGGATGCCTGTCGACCAATATGTCGGCGGCGTGGAACATGCGGTTCTACATTTGCTTTATGCCCGTTTCTTCACCCGCGGCCTGCGCGATTGCGGATTAATTGATTTGCCAAGCGGGGAGCCATTTGCAGGCCTGTTCACACAAGGCATGGTCACACATGCCGTGTTTACGGACGAAGATGGTCAATATGTGATGCCCGCCGATATCATTGAAGATGGGAACCAACTCCTCCATATTGAAACCAAAAAAATCATCACGCAGGGCGATGTCATTAAGATGTCAAAGTCCAAGAAAAATGTCGTTGATCCCAACGATATTATCGAGGGTTACGGCGCAGATGTGGCGCGCTGGTTTGTCCTCTCAGATTCTCCGCCAGAGCGCGATGTAGAGTGGACAGAATCTGGCGTCGTTGGTGCGTGGCGTTTTTCCAAGAAAATCTGGAACCTCGTAGAGGGCGCCAATAAAGAATTCAGCCCAATGAGCCTTGCCAATGATGCCAGTGGCGACGCATTAGAATTGCGCAAATTTGCCCACAAAGCCCTTGAGAAAATCACAATAGGCATTGAGGCCTTCCGCTTTAACACGTCTGTCGCGCAGATTTATGAGTTAACCAATGCCTTGTCCAAATATAAGATCCAAGATGCCGCACGCGCAGAAAGCTTAGGCATTCTTATTCGGACCATTGCGCCATTTATGCCACATTTAGCCGAAGAATGTTGGTCGGTGCTTGGCGGAGACGGGCTTGTCTATCACGCGCCGTGGCCAAAACTTGACGCTGCCATGTTAGTAGATGATAATATCACCCTACCTTTGCAAGTTAACGGCAAGCGCCGCAGTGAGCTATCTATTCCAAAAGATATGGCCAAAGACGATATAGAAGCGCTCGCATTATCTGATGAGGCGGTCATTCGCGCCATAGGTGACGGAACTGTTAGAAAAGTCATCATTGTGCCAGGCCGAATTGTCAATATAGTGGTATCATGATGCGTATATTTATCTTTTCAATTATGGCTTTTATGTTAACGGCTTGCGGGTTTACCCCCCTGCACGGAAGCACTTCCAGTGACGTTAAATTGTCTGATTTACAGGTCGCGCTCGCGCCAATTAGAGACGTTCAAGAACGCGAAGCAGGATATTATGTCCAACAAAGACTGCTGGATCGTATCGGCGCTAGAGATAAGGCCAAACATACTGTCACAATCACCCCGCGCGTTACCCGCCGCCGTATAGGTGTTACCGGCAATGACGTCGCCTCCCGCTATGATATTACCATTCAAGTCAGATATAGCCTTACAGAAAGCCGCACAGGGAAAGTCCTAAATGAAGGCCGCGTCGAGTCTGTCTCTACATTTGGCGCGCCAAATGACTCTTTTGGTCTCATTGCTGCCGATACAAATGGAACGCAACAAGCTGCCAAAGAACTGGCCGATAGGTTGATATTAAAACTGTCTACCTATTACACACAAGAAAAAGCTAATGCGGCAACGCCGTGAAAATAACGGGCGCACGGCAAAAACGGTTTTTAGATAGTCCCCCTTCTGATCTTATTGGGGTTTTATTATTTGGCCCAGATCGAGGCCTTGCAAAAACTCGAGCCCTCGCACTAGCTAAAACACTCGTTCCCGATGCGGATGATACGTTTGGTGTTACGGTTCTAACGTCAGATGATTTATCCTCTGACCCTGCAAAATTATCAGATGAAATGAGCGCGCTGTCTTTGCTTGGCGGCGGGCGGTTAATACGTTTACGACTTGACCACGAACGTAACGGTCAAGCGATTGCCAAATTAATAAAAAGTTTTGACGCTGACCCCTCCCGCGCCGAAGCCAAACTTATCATAGAAGCTGGGGACATGACCCCACGCTCACATATTCGCAAAGCCGTAGAAGCTTCAGGACATTTTGCGGCAATTGGGTGCTACGCAGCAAATACGCAAGATTTACGCGAGCAAGTTAAATCAGGACTTTCCGATAAATCCATAGGAATTGACACCGACGCCTTGGAATACTGGTTACCATTTCTTGAAGGAGACTTTGCTTTAGCGGCAGGGGAAATTGAAAAAATGGCACTTTATAAGGGCTACGGAACTATCGATAATGTCAAAGTCACGCTCGATGATATTCGCGCTGTCGCCGCGGGCGTTCAATCAGCCTCCATAGATGTTATCATCACGCAAGCCCTAACAGGCCAAATCGATAAATGTGATGCCGCCTATCGCCGCGCGGTTGAAGGTAAAACTAATCCCGTCTCTATTTTGTTTTCCCTGCAACGCCATATGATACGGTTAATGGAAGCCGCGATTAAAATGGAAAACGGAGATAGTGCCAGTAGCGCCATTAAATCCCTACGTCCGCCAATATTTAAAATGCAAGAGGGTGCATTTATAAGCCAACTTAACATATGGCCTGCGCGTATGCTAAGCCGAAGCTTGCAGCAATGCCAACTTGCAGAGCGGCAATTAAAGTCAACGGGCGCCCCCGCCGAGGCAATAACATCACGCCTCCTCATAGCTCTATCAACTTATGCCGCTAAACGGCGACAATAAAGCTAGGAATATTCATTATGGACAGTTTCATAAATAACTTAGGCGGTTCTCCAAGCCTTATAAATAATATTATTATAACGACCATTTCAGCTATTCTTATATTTATCATAGGCGCGTTTATTGCACGCAACATTCGTAAAAAATTACGCCAATCTAAGTTTGGCGGAAAACATGTTGATGAAACTTTGCGGCCTGTAATTGCTTCATTAGTTTTCTATGTCATCATGGCCATCACATTATATGCTGTGTTGATTAAATTAGGCGTTCCGCCAACGAGCCTTATCGCAGTCTTTGGCGCCGCGGGGATAGCGGTCGCCTTAGCCTTAAAAGATACATTATCTAATATTGCTGCAGGGATTATGCTTCTCTTTCTTCGGCCCTTATCAGTTGGGGAAACCGTAGACATGGATGGGACAGTTGGCACAATCGAAGAAATTGATTTATTCTCAACGACCTTAAATACACCAGATGGATTATATCTTTATATCCCTAATGGAATTATCTGGAACAGTCGTATTAAAAACTTCAATCGCCATGCTTCACGCCGTGCAATAATTAATATCCGCATCGGATTTGAAAATGATCTTGAAACTGTACAAAATTTATTACTCGGCATTCTTGAGCAAACGCCAGATATATTATCAGAACCTGATAGCCCTAAGGTTTTTGTCACAAGTTTTGAAAACACAGCTGTACATTTGTCCTGCCGTTGTTGGCTCCCGCGCCAAGACTGGTCACAACGGGTAAATGATCTTCACATAGATATTAAAAAGGCTTTGGATAAGGCCAATATAAATATGAACATTCCTGCATTCACACATAACTCAAATAATTAGATTAAGGTGAGCGAGACAAACGTTTCATTAAATTATCAAGTTGGGCGCTATTTTTGTAGCGTATACGCAGTTCCCCCGATGGCCCCTTATGCCGCAAGTCCACGCCAAGCCCTAGAATATCCATAAGGTCTTGTTCGGCTTTGCGAGTATCTGCTGATTTGACGAGCCGCGGTTTTGGGGCCGCCCCATTCTCACTTGCAGCCTTTATGCGCCGTACCCAGTCTTCGGCTTCGCGCACAGAAAGACCTTTCTCTGCGATAACATCAGCGAGCTCCACGGGGTCTGGCGAAGATATAATCGCGCGGGCATGCCCTGCACTTATTTTGCCTTGCGCCAAATAACTTTGCGCACGCTCTGGCAAACTCAAGAGCCTCATCATATTTGCAATATATGGCCGAGATTTCCCGATAGCTCGCGCGATATCGTCCTGTGTTCGTCCAAATTCCGTTTTTAGGGCCTGATATGCCGCGGCTTCTTCTATTGGATTTAAGTTTGCGCGCTGCACATTTTCAACAACGCCAATTTCCAGCACATCTTGATCAGATAGCTCACGAATAAGAACAGGCAAAGCATCAAGGCCCGCTTTGAGCGCAGCCTGCCAACGCCGCTCCCCCGCTACGATTTGATAGGTTTTATGTTTACCTGCCGATGTAATTGGCCGCACAAGGATTGGCTGCAAGACGCCTTTATCCTTAATAGACTGGGTCAATTCCTCGAGCTTATCTTTATCGAAATATTTACGTGGCTGGGCTGGGTTTCTGTCAATTAAGGCAATATTGACAAAGTTTACGCCCGCCTCGGACGGTTGACTCTGTGCGGTTTCAGCTGATTTTTTTTGTTCAGGTTTAATGGGCGATGTTGTCTCTAATGCGCTCATATCACTCATAAGCGCAGACAAGCCCCGGCCAAGACCCCGTTGCGAAGATTTTTTAACTTTTGGGTTGTTCGGTGTTTTGTTTTTCGGCGTTGTCATGTTATTAAACCATTGATATAATTACTTATTTATTACGATTTTGTCTATTTTTATGCTTATTAACTAACTCTTTAGCCAATGCCATATAAGCCCGAGAACCAGAACAATGCGGATCATAAATAAGCACGGGCTGACCGAAAGACGGCGCTTCAGCAATTCGCACATTGCGCGGAATCATCGTATCAAATACGGCGCGGCCTAAATGTTTGCGAACATCTTCTGCCACCTGCGCTGATAGGCGGTTTCTTTTATCAAACATTGTTAGCATAACGCCATCAATCGCCAAGTCAGGATTAATATTCGCCTTTGCCATTTCTATTGTTTGCAGTAGCTGCGAGAGGCCTTCAAGCGCGAAGAACTCACATTGCAATGGTACAATAACTGAACGCGATGCCGCCAAAGCATTAATGGTCAATAGGTTTAAAGCCGGCGGACAATCGATAAGTACATAATCAAAATTTAGCTGCGAAGCTTTAAGGGCGTCGCGCAGAATAATTGTTCGCCCATCTGCATTGCCGATTTCCATCTCTGCCGCAGATAAATCCGCATGGGACGGTATAATATAAAGCCCGTCCGTCTCCGTTGATTGCACGGCGTCATCAAGCGCAAGCCCTTCGGTTAAAATATGATAGATTGTTTTATCTCTTTGTCGCCGCGAAATGCCCAGACCTGTGGATGCATTGCCTTGCGGATCAATATCTATAAGCAAGACACGCTTGCCAAGTAAGCTTAAACCTGCCGCAAGGTTAATAGACGTCGTTGTTTTCCCAACACCGCCTTTTTGGTTTACAATCGCCATAATGCGAGAAAAATCCATTTATTATCCGTAACTTACAATAATTTACTATATTAAACATTTAGCGAAAGATTTGTGACAATCAAAATATTCGCGCCCTCTTGAGTTACGCTTTTGACAGTCTCTAATGAAAATGTCCACGTATCTAATGCATTTTCTACTTCTAGTTCCGCAGCTTCGCCCTTAGGCAATATAAACATTGTCTCAGAATGAATATGTGGCAGTGCGTAATCAAATAAACGCGGCAAAGGTGCAAATGCGCGCGCCATCACAACATCCGCTCTCATAGGCGGTAGATCTTCAATACGCCGCGCGTGAACCGTTGCGGGCAGTTTTAACTCACGAATGACGGTTTTTAGAAAAGACGCCTTCTTTCCAGCAGATTCAACTAGGTGAACATGAGGCTCTACTGCGGAGTTTGCGCCATCATCCCCTGCAAGCGCGTTGTTTTTTAAATGAATAGCAGCCGCCAAACCCGGAAACCCCGCGCCAGAGCCTAAATCTAATATAATATTAGCCTTTTTGGGTAGATGTGGGCAGATTTGCCAACTATCAAGCGCATGGCGGCCCCAAAACTCTACCAAAGTGCTAGGCGCGATAAGGTTAATTTTCTTATTCCAACGCTGTAAAAGCGTGTGCCAATGGGCATAATCAGCTAATGTTTCACGTGAAACATTAGATTTTTGCGCAAATCCGTCTTGAGTTAACTGCGCATCTTTACCCATTATGGCTGGCTTGTTTATGAGATGTGTCCGCAATTGATTTATTTGCGCGGCGCTTCAAGTGGACCAAAACAGCCATAAGCGCACCTGGCGTTACTCCCTCAATACGGCTTGCTTGACCCAATGTCGCAGGGCGAGCCGCTAATAGTTTTGATTTCACCTCATTCGACAAGCCGCCAATCGCATTATAATCAAAGCGGTCGGGAATTCTCAAGCCCTCATAGCGTTTAAAGGCCTCTATATCTCGGGCTTGGCGGTCTAAATATCCCGCATATGTCGCCTCGATTTCTATATATTCCCGCATATCAGGTGTAAATTCTAACAATTCAGGCCACACACTTTCTAGGTCAGACACAGTCATATTCGGATAGGCAAGCAAGTCATAGACAGAGCGACGCACACCATCTTGATTGACCTTAATGTTTAATTTTTGTAGCTCTGCTGGTGACTTAGCCAAATTTTTAGCGGTTTCTTTCGCAAATTTAAACCGTGTGGTTTTTTCTTCAAATATATTTTTTCGCCCTGTTCCAACAAGACCAATCTCTATTCCCATAGGTGTCAGACGTTGATCAGCATTATCGGCCCGTAACAAAAGGCGGTATTCCGCGCGGCTTGTAAACATACGGTACGGCTCTGTGACCCCTTTGGTGATAAGATCATCAATCATAACCCCGATATAAGCCTGGCTACGGTCTAAAATAAAGTTTGGCCGGTTCGTGGCGTTCAGCGCAGCATTCGCGCCCGCCATTAAGCCTTGTGCCGCCGCCTCCTCATACCCTGTTGTCCCGTTAATCTGGCCCGCTAAGTAAAGCCCTGACAAGGCCTTACATTCAAGCGTTGCACGTAATTCACGCGGATCAACATAATCATATTCAATCGCATAACCATAACGCTGCACGACCACATCTTCGAGACCAAGAATTGTTCGCATAAAAGCATCTTGCACATCGCGCGGCAGGGAGGTTGAAATTCCATTAGGGTAGACCGTATCCCCGTCCGGGTTTTCAGGCAGGCCTTCTGGTTCTAGGAAAATTTGGTGCCGTCCACGATCTGCAAACCGTACAATTTTATCTTCGACAGCAGGACAGTAGCGCGGCCCCTTCCCTGCGATAGATCCGCTGTAAACCGCTGAAAGTTTAATATTATCGGAGATAATCTTGTGCGTTGCCTCATTTGTATGTGTAATCGCGCAGCTAATTTGGGGCACCGTAATTTTGTCCGTCAAAAAAGAAAACGGAACAGGCGTCACGTCCGCCTCTTGTTGATCAAGCACATCCCAATTTATTGATGATTTTTGCAATCTTGCGGGTGTCCCTGTTTTAAGACGCCCCATTTTTAAACCCGCCGCATAGAGCCGCTTTGACAGGCCTAGCGCGGGCGCTTCGCCCCACCGTCCTGCAGGTGTGCGTTCATCCCCAATATGAATAAGCCCCTTTAGAAAAGTGCCTGTAGTTAAAACAACGCTCTTAGCAGCAAATTCTTCGCCCGCTTCGGTTTTCACCCCCCCCACACGGCCCTTATCCATGATAAGGTCATCAACAGCACCGGCTATAATCGTCAAATTTGGATAGTCGCGCAATATCTCCTGCATAGCTTTACGATATAAATAGCGATCAGATTGCGTTCTTGGCCCGCGCACAGCTGGGCCTTTAGAGCGGTTAAGCATTCGAAATTGAATGCCAGACACGTCCGTAACTTCGCCCATGACCCCCCCAAGCGCATCGATCTCTCGCACCAAATGACCTTTTCCAAGCCCGCCAATGGCAGGATTACAGGACATTTCCCCTATTGTCTCAAGCTTATGTGTAATCAATAATGTCTTAGCGCCCAAACGCGCAGACGCCGCCGCCGCATCGCAGCCTGCGTGCCCGCCGCCAATAATAATGACGTCATATTGTGAAACTATAGTTTTATCTGTGCTCATGAGCCTGTCCATAAAGGCAGAGAGCTTAAAAGTCGATAGACTCTATATTATGTCTTCAATCACAATGTTTCACGTGAAACATCTCACGGACTTACTGGCCTGATTATTTACCAATACAAAACCGCGAGAAAATGCGGTCAAAGACTTGCTCAATATCCGCTCGCCCCGCAAGTTCCTCTAGGGCCTGCAAAGATAACCGTATATCATCACTTGCTAGCTCTGGCGCATCGCCTAAATTATTCATAGCCCGCTCTGTCCCTGACAAAGCCTTGCGTACGCAATCTGCGTGTCTTTGACGCGTTAATCCCGCAGCTCCGCCTTGGGTATATTTATCCGCTATAAGCTCTTCGAAGTGAGAAAGTAAATTGTCTGTGGATTCACCTTTAAGGGCACTTCCAACGACACAATGTTTATCATTAAAGTTGAAATTATTTTCATCATAAGTATCTGATTTATTGATATAAATTATATCATCGGGTTTGAATTTAACACTCAAAGATATAAGCTGTGCCTCCAAATCCAAATCAAGCTCTGGGCGCAATATGAATAGCCGAATGTGAGCGTCATCGCCGCGCTTTAGCGCCCGCTTCACGCCTTCGGCTTCGATAACGTTATCCGTATCTCTCAAACCCGCCATATCCGATATGGTAACAGGCAAGCCCGCAAGAGAAACACTGGCTTCAATTATATCGCGCGTCGTGCCTGCTTCTGGAGACGTTATAGCGACCTCACGCCGCGCTAAATGGTTCATCAGCGTCGACTTACCCGCGTTAGGCAAGCCAATAATAGCAATATCTAGCCCCGAACGAATAGCCTGACCTCGCCCCATTTCGGACAAAGAGATCCGCATATCCTTGGCACAATCGCGTAAATACGGATAGGCTGCGTGAGACAGCGCATCTGGCACATCCCCTTCATCGGCAAAGTCTATTTCACCTTCAATTTGTGCCATAGCATCGAGTAGTAACTCTCTCCAAGCCTCGTAAATATGACGAAGGCTTCCATCCATATGCTGCAAAGCTTGTCGGCGCTGACCATCAGTCTGCGCGTCAATGAGGTCTGCCAACCCCTCCGCCTCCGTTAAGTCCATTTTATTGTTCTCAACCGCGCGGCGCGTAAACTCCCCTGCCCTCGCTTGGCGCAGACCCAAAGCTAGTAAAGCTTCAGCGACACCTTCAATGACTGCAAGGCTCCCGTGGACATGAAATTCAGCACAGTCTTGGCCTGTAAAGCTCTTCGGGGCTGGAAACCAAAATATAAGGGGGTGGTCAAGAACATTTCCGCTTACGTCATAAAGTTTGCGCAACACAGCTTGTCTGGCTGTGGGGGTCTTTTTCTGTGTCATTTTTTCCAGCGCGGATTGGCTCTGCGGGCCTGACAGCCGAAAAACACTAACCCCCGCACGCCCCGGCGCCGACGACAGTGCAAATATTGTATCAATATCTGCAAGCATTATATATATCCCAAGATCATAACCCGCTTTAAAAGGCTTAGTGTCAAAACTAAAGCGAAATTCGCGATAACATAAAGGTCTAACATAACGGCATGAAAGTTTTGACTCTATCTGCAGCTATTTTGGGTTTCATCTTAATGTCTTGCCAAAAGACAACCCCATACCCCGAGCATCTACCCCCGCTTAAAGCAGCCATTGAGTGCTTACCAAAAGACGGCGCCATAATCGCAGCACATCGCGGCACAAGCCGAGACTGGAACACGGCAGAAAATTCTATTTCAGCTTTGCAAAAACTCATAAAACAAAATTATCTTTTGGCAGAAATTGACGTTGCGGGATTGCGGGATTCTACCATGATTACATTTCATGACGGGGTTTGGGATGATATATCAACAGGAAAGGGCCCCGTCATCAGCACGACAAAGGAAAGCCTAGAGAAAATTTTATTAAAAACCCGCAAAGGGACCTATACCTCAGACAGGCCCCCTTTGTTTGAAGACATGCTTCAAACGGCAAAAGGAAAGATTTATCTCGAGATTGATTTTAAGTCCTCAGCGAACATGCAAAACGTCATATCAACAATCAAAAAATATGATATGTCAGATCAAGTCTTGTTAATTGCCTATACCAAAAACCAAGCAAAAAAACTCCGCAATCTCGCGCCCAACATGTTGCTATCTTCACCTGAAAGCGGCGCAA
>JBDVGI010000050.1:0-9798 GCA_039962885.1 Litorimonas sp.
AAGTGTAGACGCCGACTGACCATAAGCCTTCAAAAGTCTTTGTGGGTCAGGAGTACGACTCTCAGGTGTAAAAGCCATACCATTAATATTGTCACCGCGATAACTTGGCAAAGTAATGCCGTCACGCTCCTCAATGGGAGAGCTGCGCGGTTTACCAAATTGCCCAGCGATACGACCAACCTTCACAACAGGACGCCCAGCCCCATAAGTAAGCACAACAGCCATTTGCATCATTACACGAAACATATCCCGCAGGTTATCTGGGTGAAATTCCTTAAAGCTTTCCGCGCAATCTCCGCCTTGCAATAAAAAGGCATTACCTTTCGATACTTCCGCTAAGCGAGATTTAAGGCGCCTTGCTTCCCCAGCAAACACGAGCGGTGGATATCCTTTGAGCGTTGTTTCCACATCATGCAACTCATCGAGATTTGGGTAATCACTCGGTATGTGTTTGGCAGGCAATGCGCGCCAACTAGAGGGGGTCCATTTCGTCATGGTCTTTTCCAAGCATATTTTTCTAATATTTAAGCCATACATAGTGATATACGGCAAATTTTTCCACCCCCATTTACATTAACGGAGATAATTTATAAATTACCCATTCATCATCCACTCAGATGAGTTTAGCGCCTCGCGGATAAGGTGACTATTTCTTCGGCCAATGTCGGATGAACCGCGCAGGTTCGGTCAAAATCTGCCTTGGTAAGCCCTGCTTTTACGCAAATACCAAGCGCTTGTATAATCTCGGCACTATCATCACCAACCAAATGAATGCCGATAACACGCTCATCTTTACCTTCAGTAATAAGCTTCATGAAGCATTTTTGCTCCTTACCTGCCAGAGCGTTTTTCATTGGTTTAAACTTCGTTGCATAAACAACTACATCATCTCCATATGTCTCACGAGCTTGGGCTTCAGTTAAACCAACAACCCCAACAGGCGGACGTGTGAAGACTGCGCTGGCTATATCGCTATGGTCATAAGCCGTAGGGTTGTCTTTAAAGCATGTTTCCACGAAAGCCATACCTTCGCGAATAGCTACAGGCGTTAGATTAACGCGGTTAGTGACATCTCCAACGGCATAGATATTTTTGACCGAAGATTGTGAGAATTCATTAACGATAATAGCGCCGCTTTTATCAGCTTTAACACCCGCATTTTCAAGGCCAAGACCTACCGTATGAGGCTTACGTCCCGTTGCCATAAAGACAAGGTCCGTTCCAACCTTTGTACCATCGTCAAAACTGACAATATAACCGCCAGTTGTTTTTTTAATTTCGGTTGGTGACGCATTAAATTTCAATTCAATCCCATTGTTCTTTTGAATGACATCGACTTCCGCGCGCACTTCGTCGTCAAAACCTTTTAGGAGTGATGCCCCGCGGTAAGCCTGAATAGTTTCCACACCTAGTCCTGCAAAAATACCCGCAAATTCAGAGGCAATATAGCCCCCGCCAATAATAAGCGCCCGCTCAGGCAGTGCGTCCAATGTAAACGCTTCATCAGAGCTAATCGCATATTCCGCGCCTTTCAAGTCAGGCGCCCAAGGCCGTCCACCAACGGCGATTAAAATCGTTTCAGCCGTAATTTCTTTGCCGCTTTGCGTTAGGCGAACCGTGTGAGCATCAACAAATTCAGCGCGTTCTGAAAACAAATCGGCTTCATTCTTTGCCAAAATATTCGCATATATACCCGATAGCCGCGAAACTTCTGCTTGTACGGCATCACGCAGGATCGGCCAATTAAATTTGGCCCCCTTCACATCCCAACCAAAACCTTTGGCTTCTTTGATAGCAGAGCCATAATCTGCGCCGTAAACTAAAAATTTCTTTGGTACACAGCCGCGTACAACGCAGGTTCCGCCCGGGCGGCTTTCCTCTGCAACAGCAACACGTTTACCGAGCTGCGCCGCCATACGAGCCGAACGAACGCCGCCAGACCCCGCACCAATAACAAAAAGGTCATAATCATATTTGGACATTTGAAAAACTTTCGTTATCGGCGTCGGCGACGCCTTGGTTTTTGCGGGTCATGTTGCTTAGGTTTACAAGCTTCTGTTAAAACTAAAACAAATTTTTCTGCAACTTCATTCACATTCTCTTGAAGCTCACTCGGTAAAAATTCAAAAGATACCAAGTTTGTACTTTTGGCTTCTTTTTTCAACGTTTTTAATTTACTAGCCTGCAAACTCTCATTCATAAATTTGACGACATCATAGCGAAAATCTCTGTGAAACAAATGAGCGTGTTCTAAGTATTTTTCTTCCGATATATGCTGTGATACGTTTTCATAAGCCGAATTATACGCTTCCACAAAAACAGGCTCAATATCTAATTTATCGTATAATTTATTGGCGGCCTCTCCTTTGTGCAACCTATACCAATTCAAGACAAATAAAGTCAAAAATATCAATATTATTTGATTTGGAATAGACATACAGATTTTGTCCTAATTACATATGAGATCATTCACGCGATAATTCCATGATTTTAACATGGCTTTCTTCGCCAATGATAATCACATCGGCAAGGTCAACAAATAGGCCATGCTCCATCACTCCTGGAATACGTGCAAGAGCCGCAGCTGTATCGGCAACATTGGGAATTTTTTCGCAGCGGCTATCGAGGATGTAATTTCCTCCATCCGTGATCAACGGACCAGAGCCGTCTTTCATCTGCCGCAACACGGTTTGCGCCTCAGTACAGCCCGTTGACTTGAGAGCATCATAAATTTTTTCTGCCGTCAATGCCATTCCAAACGGGTCAACTTCAACAGGCAATGGGAAGGTCCCTAAATATTCAACCATCTTTGATGGATCAATGATAACAACCATACGCTCAGAGGCGTTTGCAATTATTTTCTCGCGCAGAAGGCATGCCCCGCCGCCTTTAATCAGATTTGATAAAGGTCCAACCTCATCAGCCCCGTCGATGGTTAAATGAATAGCCTGAACCTTATCAGCATCAACAAGCGGTACGCCCGCGTCAACCGCGCATTGCGCTGTGCGTTTGGAAGTCGGGACGCCCTGAACCTTCAAGCCGCCTTCAATGCGTTCGCCTAATTTTTCTAAAAATATTTCAGCTGTGGAGCCTGACCCAAGGCCAAGCGTCATGCCGTCTTCTACGAAATCGAGCGCCGCCATAGCCGCATTTTCTTTTGCGATTGTCATCCGTTATCTCTCTTTTTCGCCTTACGAGCTTCTTGCATAGCACGATAACGCGCTGCCCAACCTGTTTTATTGACTTGTTTACTACGCGCCAAAGCCAAAGCGTCATCGGGTACATCATTCGTAACAACCCCGCCAGACCCTAGATAAGCTCCCGCTCCGATTTTTACGGGCGCAACAAGCGAAGAGTTCGTTCCAATAAATGCCCCGTCGCCAATTTGCGTGAGATGTTTGTTATATCCGTCATAATTACATGTAATCGTGCCAGCACCGACATTCACGCCCTGCCCTAATCGCGCATCGCCAATATAGGATAAGTGATTAATCTTGCTCCCCTTACCGATAACGGCCTTTTTGGTTTCAACGAAGTTCCCAGCTTTCGAACCGTCTTGCATGTCAGTCCCCGGGCGCAGACGAGCAAATGGGCCGATTTGGACATCTTGCCCAATATGCGCCCCTTCAAGGTGGCAGAACGGGTGAATAACACTGCCACGCCCGATTTTCACATCAGGTCCAATAATTGTATTGGCTCCAATTTCAGCGTCGCTATCAATCTCTGTATCCCAAGAAAAATATATAGTTTGCGGGTCACGTAAAGTCACCCCAGCCGTCATAAACCGCTCACGCATTCGATTTTGAAAGGCTCCCTCAGCAAGCGCAAGATCAGTCCGCGAATTCACGCCCATAACTTCGGTTTCGCTTGCCCGAACAACGCTCGCAGATTTCCCGTCAGAGCCAAGAATTTCTACAATATCCGTTAGGTAATACTCGCCCTTGGCGTTGTCATTTGTAACGCGATCAACGGATGAGAATAAATCTTGTCCTGAAGCAGCCATAACGCCCGAATTACAAAGCCTTACGGCCAGTTGTTCAGGACTAGCCTCTTTGGCCTCAACAATCGCAGTAAGCTTGTCACCCGAAGTGATAAGGCGGCCATATGCGCCAGGGTCTTCGGGTTCAAACCCCAATACGCAGACATCATTTTGATTAAGCGCTTGAAAGACATTTTCTAGAGTTTGCGTTTCAATCAACGGCGTATCAGCATAGAGCACAGCTATATTGCCTTCGAAGCCCACCAAACTCTGCTTGGCACATTGCACAGCATGGCCTGTGCCCATTTGCGGTTCTTGTATCGCTATATCAAGCCCCAATCCTTCGGCTGCGGCGCGCACATCATGGTTGTCTTGCCCAACAACACAAATAATTTTATCCACTCCAACTGAGCGCGCTAAAGCCGTTACCCATGAGAGCATTGTACGCCCGCCCACATCATGAAGCACCTTAGAGCGTGATGACTTCATGCGGGTGCTTTTTCCTGCCGCTAATATAATTGCTGCACGAGGAATTTTAACGGATGTCATCGTAATAACCTTTTAAGCCCTTTAACCTACATTCTCTTAGCCGATGTTATCCTTAAACGCACGATTCGATTGAAGGCTTTATGCATTTTTTCACCAAAAAACACTCGCAGCTATATCCGCCACAAACTTACAGCTATTCGTCAGGCCTTACCTTATGCTTTGATTTAGATGGCACGCTTGTGGATACGGCCCCTGACCTTATTCGGGTTTTAAACCTTGTGATCGCACAAGAAGGCCTGCCAGAAACAAATTATAAAGCCATTAGAAAGCTGATTGGCTACGGATCAAGGCGCATGATTACTGAGGCCTTGAGCCGCGAAAATCATAACCTTAGTGAACAGCGTATCGATGAGCTTCGAAATTTATTTTTGAAACTATATGCCGAGGATATTGCACAACTCAGCCGTCCTTTTCCTGGCGTTATAGATACGTTACGGCACTGGCAAGCTTGCGGGGTAAACCTACGCGTTTGTACAAACAAGCCAGGGTATTTAGCGAGACCATTATTGGAAGCTCTTAATTTGGACATTTATTTTGATGATATTATCGGCGGCGATGAAGCTCCAAAACCCAAACCTGATCCGCGTCACATTTGGGCCGCTGCAAGCCATAGAGAGAGCTCACGCATTGTCATGGTCGGAGATGCCTACCCTGATATTCGTGCAGCGCATAATGCGCGCGCACCGTCAATATTGATGAGATATGGTTACACGCCAATATCTTTGATGCGGTTAAAGGCCGACGTTATACTATCTGATTTTCGCCAAATACCAACAGCTCTTAAGACGCTCTCACATCTTAACCTGAATAAAAATAAGGTTTAGATTACGCAAACTCTTCAGGCTGACGAATGGGCACTCCATTTGTTAAGTTAGACCGGATATCAGTTCGCGCCGATCGCATAGAAGCCAGAAATCCGCCTTGAACCAGATTAACATGAACTTTATGGCCACGTTCGGCCCAATAAGTTTCAATCTGTTGTTTAAGTCGCTCGGCACCTTCGCGTGTGCAATAGTCACCATTCATAGTAAACTCTCAAATTATCACGCTTGTTAGGTTATCCCTTACATAACAAGCTGAGTTATCCCTTGAGGTCTATGTCTAATGAGAATGCAGGTCTTTCCAATTAACAATATACACAAGTATATTCAAAATTTTGTTACTTGAAATATTGAGACGTGTTTTTAAAATCTCTACGCTGAAAACAGCTCAAGACCTTGTGTTCTGAAATCACGTCAAAATAGGCCTTAAAGCATTGATTTTATGAGGCATTAAACCGCGAATTATCCCGCTGGTTCACTCATCGCTTCTATGTTCGCGTCGGCTTTTCGAATAGCCGCTTCAAGACGGTCTTCTGCGCTTTGCAAATTTTTCTTCGGGTCTTGATAAAATGCTGTGAACTTCATGATTTGTAAAAAAGCTTTGTTCATAAACCGACCCCAAAACTTCATTGGGCGATCAAAATCAAACAAAAGAATGACGCGTTCTTCATCCGTGTCATTCCAAACTTCATGCTCGTATGTATCGTCAAAAACAAAAATTTCGCCTTCTTTCCAAGGCGTTATCGTATCATCCACACGGATACGGCATTTCTCTCGCTCCTTCGGAATAATCAACCCGAGGTGTGAACGCAATATACCTTTCGTCACCCCTTTATGAGCTGGAATATGGTAACCTGGCGCCAGAATAGAGAACATTGCTGTTTGTAAGTTTGGCACCTTGTCTAAAATATCTGCTGTTTTGGGAGCGAGTTGTACATTTTTTTCAAGGCGATCCCCGAAGCCAAAAAGCACAAAGGTTTTCCAGTTTTGCTCTGTAGCAAGACGGTATTGATCTGGGGATATTTCTTGAAAACCTGGTATAGCTTCACGAAACTTTAAAACATCACGCAATTCAGCTTGTATGGTTTCCCAGTTATCTGTGAAGTCTTTGAGAAATGTAAAATGCTCATTTCCTATTTTTGGCGTATCAGGCACCATGGATTGTTTAGATTGAAAAACCGCAATTTTACGCACAAGTTTTTTACCTGTTTTTTTAACAAAAGCGCGGCGTTTATTATTTAAATGCTTAGGTTTTTCGACAGTGCTGGCCATATTGCAATTCTTTTAACTTTTTTCACGTTCTAGGTCGAGCATATAATCACGCGTAATTGGTAAAGAATCTACAGTCTTAGCCAATTGTATTTGAAAGTTCATGTGCTTCCCAAATCGAAAAGAAAACTCTGATATAACAAGATAGAACTCCCACATCCGTACAAACTCTGCGCCCATCATTTTTTCAATGTCCTCGCGGCGTTCTTGGAAACGCTTATCCCATTCCAATAGAGTTTCTGCATAATGGAGCCGTAGAATTTCGCAATCCGTAACCCATAAGCCTTCCTTCTCTATTTGTGCGAAGGTTTCGGATAGAGCTGGTGAATAACCACCTGGGAAAATATATCGCCTAATCCATTTACCTGTTGTTCCAGGGCCGCCTTTACGGCCAATTGAATGCACTAATGCACACCCATCATCAGTCAGAAGATCGCGTATTGTTCCGAAATATTCTCGGTAATTCGTAATCCCAACATGTTCGAACATCCCAACAGAAACTATACGATCAAACGGCCCTTTGACATCACGGTAATCCTGCAAACGAATATCGACAAGATCTTCAAGACCTGCATCTTTCACGCGCTGCACGGCCAAACTATATTGATCATTAGACAAAGTCACACCTACGACTTTGACGCCGTGCTCCTTGGCTAAATGTATAGCCATACCGCCCCAACCACACCCAATATCCAGAACACGTTGCCCTTCACTTAGGTTTAGCTTTGCCGCGATATGGCGTTTTTTGGCAAGTTGCGCATCCTCGAGAGTTTCAATTCCCTCACCCCAATAAGCGCAGCTATATTGCATGTCATCGTCCAGAAACATACGGTAGAGATCATTGGACAAATCATAATGTGATTTAATGTTTTTACTCGACTCAGCTTTAGAGTTGCGTTGCTGCCAGCGTTTAAACGGTTTTTGCGAGTTCTTTATAGCTTGACGAAATGGGCCTTTCCGCAATCCATCACGGTTATGCGCAAAAACTTCAAGAAAACCGCGAATACCGCCCTCTTCGCAGACTAAGCGCCCATCCATATAGGCTTCGCCAGCGATTAATTCAGGGTTCAACACAAGAGATTTGTAGAGCTCTTTGTCGGTGATGCGAATAGTGGCACTTGGCACGCCGCCTGGGCCGTAAATATGCGGGGTTCCGTCCGCGTCTATCAAAGTAAGCTGTCCTGTTTTCACAAAACGCTTCATCATTGCATCGAGTAATTTCATGGTGGAGCCTTATAGCATATTAGAGCTGAATTTTACGCAATCATAACAGCTTAGAGGCTCAATGCTATAAATGATCGCCACCCGCAACCATCAATTTCATGTCAGAGGGTTCGTCAGGTTTATATAACAGAAAACCGTTTGCGAGCCATGTCACTATCACCAAATAAATTGCGGCAGATTTCATAGTCTTCTGGCGTATCAAGCTCGGCCCAAGTTGACCCTTTGATATTAGTTGTGTTTATCACTTGACCAGACTGCGCAAGGCCGTCGATCGCGGATAGATACCAACTTTTTGTACCATCTCGCATACGCATCAACCGCTCTAATTCATTTGTGAAAATGTCTCTGCCACCATTCATAAATCGCAACATCCCAATAGACTCGCCATGCGTTACCGGGGCTGAGAGCGTCTTACCAATCGATAAAAGTTTACCTTCTGAAAGCGTAACTTTCATGTCATCACCATCATAATGGTTTTTCTGGTCAATTGTAACTGTAATATCTTTGGCTGGAGCTTTTAGAACTTTATCAAGAATGTCTGGACTGAAAAGTGTATCACCATTGATAATCAAAAAGTCTTCTTTCATATGGTTACGAGCCATCCAGCAAGACGCAAGGTTGTCAGCGACTTGAAAAAATGGATTGTAAAGCACTTCGACATCAGGCCCTGTTTGGCGTTTGTCTATTTCCGCGCGTACTAGATGTTCATTAAAACCTGTCACAACAGTCGCATTCTCAATACCGGCTCGGAACAGTGTATCGAGCTGCAAACCAAGCACAGTTGTCAAACCAATTGGCAAAAGACACTTGGGTAGATCCGTTGTAAAAGGTAATAAGCGAGATCCGCGTCCCGCTGAAAGTATTATAGCTCGCATAGTATTCCCTAAAAGTGTCAAAGACTTATAAGATAAATTCGTTTACACATTGTGTAGGTTATGTATTCCAATCAACAATCTCAATTCCTGAACTTTCCGCGGTTGCCCGCAGTTTTGAATCAGGATTTACAGCTTTTCCTATGTCACAAAAGGTAAACATTTCAATATCAGAATAACTATCTGAGTAAAAAGTGATAAGTGTGTCAGAATGTTTCAGAGCTGGGTTTTCGTCTAATAATTGTAGCACACGTTGTAATTTCTCTGGGCCATAGCAATTTTTAGAGGCAAAACCCGACCCTAAACGATCATTTTCCCACGTCATATTTGTCGCAACCCAATATTTGACATCCAATTCTTGCGCTATCATATCGACGACAACACATACGGCTGCACTTGCAATTATAATCGTATCACCAGCTTTCTTATGCATATCCAAAGCACGAATTGCACCCGGCAGTAATTTATTCGGAACTTCATCGCTGGCAAATTTTTGGGCAATCTTCAGCATTTCGATGCGCGGTTTACCCGCCATGCTCCATTTCATCATGCTCGTTTTCACGGCAATACGCGGGATAAATCCTTTTTTGTAACGCCATTGATGCCAAGCAGCCGTGAACAATAAGGGTAGCCAAAGCCACGGACGGCTTCTAACATTTAGGAAAACAAAACGCCCCCACGTCCCGCGTTTAGTGAGCGTATAATCTAAATCAAAAATAGCTATATTGGGCATTTAGTTAAGGGTCCATCCAACTTGATAGAGTTGTCTTTTTACGTAAATGCAACGCCGCCAATAAGAACATCGTGTTTTGCGCTATACAAACCCATGTCCAAATCGCTACCGCATAAAACGCGTAAATTGCGGCCTGCGAATATAGGGCAGACAACATAATCCCGATCATAAACACGAACATATTTGGATTTCGCCTTGCGATAAAGAAACGTAAGCCAGAATTAAATTTCGTCCAAACATGAATATGAAACCCGCTCAATCGCATGAAAATACCTTCGACAACACGGTCCACAACATAGCCAATCAAAATTGCACAGATAGCAAGTGTCAAAACATCTCCAGTTATATTTG
>JBDVGI010000051.1:0-10049 GCA_039962885.1 Litorimonas sp.
CCAACTGCGAATATTGACGCAAAGTCAGGGTGCTCAAGTACAGTGAAAACTTCATCAATTATGACGCCCGCTTGACCTTTCTGTAAATCAGGGTACCCGCGAACTAAGGTTTGCGCTATGTCGCCACGCCGCTCGGGGGGGAATTCGGGCAAGACTTCAAGCAATTTATGGATAACATTACCACGCAGAAATTTACGTTGATCCTTGGCTCGGCTCGGAGAGCGCTGCGCGGGACTGTCTAAATTTTCTGCCAATAAATGCGAGGCCGTCACATGACGGCGCGGCGGCGCAGTATCCGTGTCTATATCTTTATGTATCCAAGCAGGAAGCTCGGCCGTAATAGTTTCAGATATGTCTGTTTTGGTAACGCAAGTAACATTAGGCAAAGAGCCATAACGCTTTCCTGTTATATCGTTCACATCAAAAGGCGTTTCAAATTGTGTTGTCTCTAGTGTTTCAAAGCTTTGCGAAATACGGTCATACCAAGACCCTTTTTTGAGACCCGTTTTACTCTGCCCATTATCAAATCCGCAAATAATGAGACGAGATTCAGCCCGCGTCATTGCCACATATAATAAGCGTAATTGCTCTTGAAGTTGCTTATTCTCTAGCATGTCTGCGTAAGCCTTTAGGACGGCTGGAATTTTGGCTTTAGAGGCTTTATAAGCAAATCCTGCATCAACACGCATAAGCGCCGCGCGATTCGTTGGAGTTTGCGTTGTATCAGGCAAGATAACAATAGGAGCTTCGAGACCTTTGGCACCATGAGCGGTCATCACACGCACCTCTTGCGCTGCTCCGTCCATCTCGCGTTTAATCTGCACATCATTACTTTCAAAACTTTGCAAAAACCGTTGCAAGCTTGGCACATTATTAAGGTGATGTTCTAACGCGCAAGCTAGAAACGCTTCCAAAGCGTCCTGAGCTTCAAGGCTCAACCGTCCATAAATACGCTTACGGAAGCTCTGCCCTTGTGCATCTTTGCGGTCTAAAAATTCCGCATAAAACTCATAAGGCATACGTGTCCGAGACAGCTCGATTAAATCTTCTAGCGCTGTTGCAATCTTTGGCTCCCGAGATTGCAACGAAGCCCATAAGCTCCCTTCTCTGTCAACGGCTACATCAAAAAGCTGCTCATCATTTAGTCCAAAAAACGGGCTTTTCAAAACTTCCGCAAGGGACAAATCATCCCTCGGCAAAAGTACGAACCGCGTCAGCGCCAACATATCTTTGACAATCAAACTGTCTTGCAGCGTTAAACGATCAGCCCCTGCTACAGCAATATCATGTTTTTTCAACTGACGAATAATGGCTTCAAAAAACGAGCCCCGACGGCGCACAAGAATTAAGATATGTCCTGCATGAATAGGGCGCAATTCACCTCCATCAGGGTGGTTCTTATCGCGAATAAAAACGGGTTTGGCATCATCTATCCAGCCACGAATTTGACCTGCAATTTCCTTTGCCAAAATTTCGCGCTGATTGCTCTCTCCCAGTGCATCTACGGGCCTTGTATCCCATGCTTCGCGGTCGTCTTGCTTTTCAGGGCGCAACACAATTGGCCAAAGCTCAACGGCGCCTGCATCGGCCCGCCAAGCAGGATGGCGAATAATATCCGAACTCGGCGGAAAGCTATTCACATCGAACATATCTTGCAAGGCTCCGCCTTCATTTAGCACATGATCAACAACATCTAAGACCTGCTGCGTAGATCGGAATGACATACGCATACGCACCTCCCCCATCCCATCCGCAGGGAGATATTGGCGAATTTTGTCCAAAAACATTTCAGGCACAGCCCCTTGAAAACTGTAAATAGATTGTTTTTCATCGCCAACGGCAAAGAGTGTCCGCGGAGTTATGCGCGCATCATCTGGGCTAGGCTGAAAAAATGGAGCCGCAAGCGCGTCAATGATTGCCCATTGGTCAGGTGATGTATCTTGGGCTTCATCCACAAGAATATGCTCTATCCCGCCGTCCAATTTATATCTAACCCAATCAGCGACGGCTAAGTTCGATAATAAATCACGCACAAAGAGAATTTGATCATTATAATCAAGGCCGCGCGCCGCGTGTTTGGCCTCTTGATATAATTGGCGGTAGCGTAACGAAATTATGTAAACCGCTTGCGTGAGTTCCAAAACCTCAGCTCCGCGCATCAGTTCTATGGTCGCCATAATACGCTGCGCTTCAATCGTAAGGTCTTCTAAAACGTCTTCGCTTAATTTCTTTGTGCCAAAACGTGAGCGAAGGACACTCTCTTTAGTTAGAAAAATGTTACAATATGCCTCGAAGGCTAATTCCGCATCGGTGGCTGCCATGGCGGCGCGTAAATTCTCAGCCTTTTGGAGATCAGTCTTTGATGCGCTTCCAGAAAACGCCGTCAGAAAACTCTCTAATTGCGGCTTATCTGCTTGTTCCCATGCCCTTACTGCGAAATCACTTGCCGTCTGTCCCAGAGTTACGCCCAAAATATCCGATAGAGGTTTTAATCCGCCTTCGCTCTCCCATATACGAATTTTCTCGCCCGCACCCGCCATCCAGCTCAATAGCTCATCGAGTGATTGATCCGCTTTAGCCACAGTCAGTTGCGCGATAGCTTTGGCAAGATCTCCGTCCATATCTTGCGCCGCTTCGATAAGAATTTGCCGCCGAACATCCGCGCGTAAAACCATCATTTGGCCATCATCAAGCGGCTCAAATCCTGGCAATATACCCGCCTCAATAGGAAAGCGTGATAAAATACGTTCGCAAAAAGCATGGATAGTTTGCACTTTCAAACCTTCTGGCGTTTCTAACGCTTTGGCGAATAACTGCCGTGCCAATTTCAAATTTATAGGCGGAGATATAGTCTCAAGCTTTTGGCCAAAGAGTTTTTCCAGTTCCTGTGCCAAATCCTCTTCACTGGTGATTGACCAACCGCCTAGCTTTTCAAATAAGCGTTCTTGCATTTCCGCCGCAGCGGCTTTGGTATAAGTCAGACACAAAATATCACTTGGCTCTACACCTTGCAGCAAAATACGCGATACACGGTCGACTAAAACTCGCGTCTTTCCAGACCCTGCATTAGCTGATGCCATACGCGTAAAGGCAGGGTTGGCCGCATTACGTTGTTGCTGAGTTGCATCAACCAGAGCGGCGGCGCCATTGGCCGCGTTTTTATCTGCCGCGCTCATGATTGCGTATCCTGACCTAGCCCCGACCATTCGCCTCGGCGGGCAAGATCATCAAAATCCCCATATTTATTCGCATATTGCGCCCGAGGCTGTGAATGATACGCTGTGTTTGGCTTATCAAACGCCTCAATTAATTTTCGCAAAACGTCGACAGCTTCATCTGCAAGGTCTTGGGCGGTTTTTAAATTTGCATCATCATTTTGCGCAATACGGCGATGCTCAAACCCATCATTAGAGCCTTTGACTCGCAAATACCCCAGCGCGCTTGTTGGCATTGCTTTCATGTTTTTAAGCCCGCCTTTTTCCGCCAGAAAAGCAGCGAGTGGAAGCTGCGGGTCAAATCCAGCTTCAACGACTTTCACAGTAGACGGAGCGCCTGTCTTATGATCGATAAAGCTATATCCATCTGGACGTTGCTCTACGAGGTCTAATATGCCGCGCAAATTAAAGTTTAAATCTTCAAACCTATATTTTGCCCAGACTTCAGTCCCAATGACATCAAACCCGTCTTGTTTTCTGGCAATAAGCCAGTCAAGGAAGTTGCTCGCCAAAATCTCAAAACGCGCGGTTTCTTTAGCGACATCCTCTGGAGGAAAGCCGTAATAATTCATGGCTTTTTTGAAATCATTTGTTAGCTGCGCGGTTTGAGATTTCGAAAATGACGCGTGCATATTTTTCTCTAAGAAAGTCTCAATGCCCTTATGCACAGCGCTCCCAAATTCACGCGGGCCATGAACGGCCTCTAATCCATCAAGCTTACTCAGACCTAAGCAATAGCGGGCATAAATAGCATAAGGATCGCGGATCCATGTTTGCACAGATGTAATGGACATTCCGCGCTTATTATTTGCCCCCCAGCGCTTATCAACCGGCGGCATTGGCGCAGGCGGGGTCGCAGGCGTAACTGCATCAGGCCTATCTAAATGTTGCGCCCAATCCAAATAAGATGTTGGGCAAGCCAATACAGACGCCGTGCCCGCCTCCCCCAACGCGCCGCGCAGTAAGGTTTGCAAACGCCAGACCCACCGCGAGGCAATCATAGGACCAGACCCAGATCGTTTTGACCGCGTGAGATAAACCACAGGATTTGCCGCCAGTTCTGCAAAATCATGCGCGGCCAATCCGTAGCGTCGTTCTGGCAATGATAACTTCATAGCTTTGCGCATTCCGCGTGACAAAAACGGCCCTGACTTAGGCGTTACAGGCCATATGCCTTCATTCAAACCGCCCAAAATGGTGACATCCACCGACAACATCCGAGCCTCAAGCGGGCCAAGAATAGAAAGCCTTGGGTGCGTCCCAAATTTAGGCCGTACACTCACGCCGCCCATCAAAGATTGCAGCAAGCGCGAAAACCCTATCGCGTCAACAAATGGTAGGCTTTGGCCATGTGTTATAAGGTTTTCAAGCAAGCTGGCCGCGCTAGCACCCGCCTCCCCGCGCCATAGGTTTTGCGCTCCACTCGCCGCGTCACTTTGGGCAATGTTTTCAGCCGCATCAATCAATGCCTGCGCCCAAATAGACGGGCTTTGCGTAGCGTTATCAGCCCCTGTGAGGCTCAAGAGCGAAGCCATAGCAGCCATGAGCTCTTTGACAATTTTATCGTTTCCTCGGTCAATTTCTGGCGGCTTATCTGGATTAATAATTCCGCGATATTTTTCAACTTCCAAAGCTTGCCATTGCGTCGTTAGAGTGTCCGAGCTTTGCCCTAAAGAGGATAAAGGGTGCGTAAAAAGAACCGAGAGTGCAAGAGAGCTTTCGGGATTTTGGCACAGCTCTAACACTGCATCCAAGAACACACCTAGAGACGTTTCAGATAATAAACCACCTTGGGACATATCGACTGTAATATTCCAGCGCGTTAGGCGGGCTTTAACACGACCTGCAAGTGCTTGGTCAGGCGTAATCAGCGCCGCGCTGCGCCCGTCAGTTTCAAGAGTATGGCGCATAATAAGCGCAATAGTAAGCGCTTCGTCATCATCGCTTGGCGCTTCAATTAAAGACATACCGTTCATAGCACGGGCAAAAATATCATCCCCGCCATTTTGCCGCAAAACTTGAATACGCCCTAGCCAGTCACTTGTACGATTGACGGGCACGAGAGCCTCTGAGAGAAGCAATCTACGCGCGGGAAGATCAATGGTATCATCTTTATGTATTATTGCGGGCCATGCTCTTACGCTTTGCCGTTCAATTCCTATGGTGCCCAGTAGGTTTTTAAGTGAATATTGTGGGTGTTGGACGTCAATATTTTCCCAAACATCGTCAGTTGCCTCTTGCAGTCCAGGTAAAATAATTCGTCCCTTTGGGAGAGCTGCCACGCAGCGCATCAACCGCGCTGTCGCCTTAAGTGTACCTGTCGAACCTGCGATGATTATGGGGTAATCTGGCGGGTTGTCCCTCCATGTTTTAGTTAGTAAATTCAGCAAAGCCACCTTACGCGCTTGGGCTTCCATGAGTTTTAATTCCGCCAAGCGCTGTGGCCAATATTTTTCTATGATTTCATATAATGTCGCGGCATGTTGAAAATGAATTGCAGCCTCTGTTGTGACCTGTTTCCACGCATCTGTTTCGGCAAAATTGACCTCCTCCATAGCTGCATCATCCATAATAGATAAAAGCGGATCCGCCATTGCTAATGCAGTTGCAGGGTCAAGCGGCATATCTACGGCGCGTTCATGGTAGCGTGTTATAAGTTGGGCGAGCTCAAACCTGCGTTGCATCGGATCAATGGCGGGAGCAACTTTCCCAATAAGCTCCCCAGGTTCAAAAGGCGGTTCTTCGGGGTTAACATCCGCCAAAGGCCGCATACGCGGTAATAAGGCCGCCATAGCTTTGTCATCTTGCGCGGCTAAAACAAAAGCATCGCCCATAGCCCGCACCGCGCGGCGTGTTGGTAGTAAGATAAGCCCGTCTTGCAGCTCATCTCCAAATTCGGCACGAAGCCCCGCTGCAAGGCTCGGAAGAAACGCCGCCCCTGATGGCATATTATAGACATTAGCGCTCATAACTGTCTTGCCGCATTATCGTGCTTGACTTGTTGCAGCACAGCTTGCGCCGCGCGGCGCGCGCGCGGGTCACCAACATGCATCCAATATCCTGCCAGCTCTATACCATAGACACGTCTACGTTTGAGTGTTTCGTTCCAAATGATATTGCGCGAAAATTTTTCAACTTTAAAAGGCTTAGCTAAATGGGGTTTGAAAATTTCAACTCCCGCGTAAATATAAGGTGCATATTCCGCGTTACGGCGGCTTATTTGACCTGTATCAGCCATGTCAAAATCACCTTTTCCATCATACCCCAAAGCGGCATCACGCCGTGCCAATAGAAATAATTCATCCATATTTTCGGGATTCCAAGCGCCAATCAGTTTAGGCAGAACAGCAGAAAACTCGGCCCATATCGCATCAATATTACAAATTAATATTGGCGCGTTACCCAATAAAGGCAGGGCTTTGACAACCCCGCCGCCAGTTTCAAGCAAGACCTGTCGTTCATCTGAAATTATAATGTCCAAATCATAAGGTTGAGCGTTTAAATAGTCTTCAAGATGATCGGCATGTGCGTGAACATTGACAATCACGCGCTTCACGCCAACCGCAACTAAGCGGCTCAACATATGGCCAATTAAAGGCTGCCCGCCAAGCTCTACCATTGCCTTGGCCCGATCATCCGTCAAAGGTTTCATGCGCGTGCCATGCCCCGCAGCCATCACCATAGCTGTCTCTAACACGCTCATGATAAAGCCTCTGGAATGTAACGCTCAAACCAGTTGCGAATTTTTGACAATGCAGGATGAGATAAATCATCTTGAAGGTGATGTTTGACCCGAGGTAAGAGCTGCCGATATTGCGGCTTGCCGAACTTCAAATCTGCCCTGACTGGAAATCCCAGCAACTTGGTTCCGCGTTGCGCGCCAAGTACAGCATAGGCCGCGCGGAAATCTGCATCATCCTTTAAACCTGATTTTGCGCAGAACCGCGAGATTAAATCATCTTTTAGCTCTGGGCTTACATCACGGCGAATATCAGTGATAAATGACATCAGATCGTAAGCAGGATGCGTCATGAGTGCATCTTGAAAATCTATCAATCCGACGCGAGAAACCGCCGCTCGGTCTGGGAGCCAAAACAGGTTTTCAGCATGAAAATCTCTCAAAGCCAAACCGCGCGGATGGGCTTGTAAAATCGTGAAAGCTTCCTGCCACAACGCGGTAAACTCTGCTCGCATATCGGTATTTATATCTCGGTTAAAATCTTTAGCATACCAATCATGGCATAAGTCCATTTCAGCAAGCATCGCCGCATCGTCATAATCACGCACGCGCCAATCATGTTGTTTATAACGCATGACAGACGGAAAACTTGATCGGTAAATTGCGGCTAATGTGTCGCTTGCGGCTTCGTATAGTCCGCGCTCTTGGTCAGGGTCTGCAGTTACCACCTTTGCGTAAACATTTGGGCCAAAGTCTTCGAGCAACATGAACCCAAGATCTATATCAGCAGCGATAATTTTTGGCGCAGAAAATCCGCGAATCGTTAGCTCATTGGCAATCGCAGCAAAAGCTTCGCAATTTGATCCCGCTAGCCGCGCCAAGGCATTATACCCAAGCGCGCGGCGCTCTATAACGCTCGCGCCGTTTGGCTCTATGGGCGGCTCATTCCCTTTTGGCGCATCCATTAAAATCGCTTTATGGTCACCTAACTCTAAGCGCTCATAACGCCGAGAGGACGCATCCCCAGGAACAGCCTTGCGGGTAGCGCTGCCCCAACCAACTGCTGTCAAAAAATCTTTGATCTGTGACATGCGTAAATTATCAGACATCTCGCCCCTCCCAACCTGTTAAAACAGCCACGCGGCCATCTCCGTCAAAATCAAGCGTTATAGTCAATGCTGTCTCTGGAAGCAGCCTACCTAGCTTATCTGGCCACTCCAAAATACAGACAGCGTCCAACATAGCGTCCATCAAACCCAGCTCATAGGCATCATCGGGCGTATCCAATCGGTAAAGGTCGCAATGCCATAATTCATAATCAGGCAAATCATAAGTTTGAACAAGCGTATAAGTCGGGGACGGCACATCAATTTGCCCCATAAGGGCTTGAATTAATCCTCGTACAAGACTTGTTTTGCCCGCTCCAAGGTCGCCGCGCAGCGCAATACAGTCGCCTACTTGTAAAAGTGGTCCTAGTTTTGCCCCTAGCGCCAGAGTTTTAGTCTCATTGGATAAAAGATAACGTGTCACACCACAGTGATAACAACTTGCAAAATCATGACAAGCCCTTAGATAAGCGATAAATATCGCTAAAGTGAGTAAAATTATGGCTAAAATTCTTTTCATCGACCACACAGGAGCTTCGCGCGAAGTCGAAGCTAAAAACGGAGCCTCCATCATGGAAGTCGCCGTGCAAAATATGATCCCAGGAATCGACGCAGATTGCGGCGGAGCCTGTGCTTGCGCAACATGCCATATCTATGTGGACGAAGCGTTTTTAGGTAAACTCAAAGACAAAGATGACATGGAAGATTCGATGTTAGATTTTGCCGAAGGCGTTCAGGATAACTCACGTTTATCTTGTCAAATTTTGATGAGTGACACATTGGACGGCATTAAGGTCACAACTCCAGAATCGCAATAATATCGCGATAATTAGAACGTCCTATATTTAGGTGTATCAGACTATTCTCACAGATAGCCTACTGACTACATCTAAATATCATATTAGGTTTCGAACAACTCTGGGTGAGCGGCTTGCGTGCTCGCCTTTTCAGGTAGGTAACACGTTACATGCGTGCCCTCACCCTCAGCGGATTCTAACTCAACCCAACCGCCGTGGCGTTCAACAAAACGCTGCACCAAAGCGAGGCCCAAACCTGCCCCACCGCGGCTACTCTCAAAACTATCGAAGACTTGACCTTGGCGGTCTGACGGGATCCCAACGCCATCATCTTTCACAGAAATAGTGACTCCGCCCCCAGAGGCACGCGCAGCACTTAAAAGTATTAGCCCGTTGGGTTTCGTAAATCGGAGCGCATTAGAGAGCAAATTATGCACGACTTGTTTCAAACGTGTCTCATCAGCACGAATCACACCAATATTCTCATCGCAGGATAGCTGCATAGAAATTTGTGTATCGTCTGCTTTCGTCGCGACATAATCCAAGGCTTGATGCAGCATCTCGTAAATATTCACATCCCCCAAATCCAAATCCAAAACATTAGCTTCGATTGCCGCGATATCGAGAATATCATCAATAATTTTCGCTAAATCTTCAGACGCGCTTTGAATCGCAAAGACATATTCGCTTTGCTTGTCATTCATTTCGCCCGCCCCGCCATTTTGCAAAAAGTCAGAATATCCTGAAATTGTTGTCAGCGGCGTACGTAATTGATAGCTCACATGGCCAACAAATTCAGACTTCATTCTATCCGCTTCTTCCATGGCTTCGGCTCGTTCAATCAAAGCAGCTTCGGCACGGCGTGCATTTGTCACATCGTTCCATGCGATCAAAGTCGCTCCGTCAGGTAACGGCTTTGACAGCCATGTTAGCATTTTATCATCGGAACGACGGATTTCACCTTCCACTTGGCGGCGTATTTCAGGGTCAGGGTCGGTCGCACGCGCCTTTAAATCATTCCAAAATGCGGTGTCATGATATAGCGGCAAGGACAGGTTTATAATCTCGGAAAACCTCGGATTATCTTTCACATTATCTTCGCCTAGATTCCACATACGTGCAAAAGCTGCATTCGAAATTTTCAAACGACCATCTGTTCCAAACACAGCAATGCCTTCGGACAATTTATCCAAGGTGGCGCTTTGCACATTAATCAACGTGCCAAGCTGCCCTTTTAAAGTCATCGCATTCG
>JBDVGI010000052.1:0-27525 GCA_039962885.1 Litorimonas sp.
CCCTGCTTCTGCCACATGCTCTTGAATGGTATCGGCTTGAACGTCAACGCGGTTTATAGTGAGCAAGTCTTGCGGCCCTCGCATTGAAAAAATCGAATTCATCAATTCCCCTGCGACGGCTTCGCGGGCCGTTAAAGCAAATAATTGCGTTTCATTTTCTTGAATATAATTTTGCAAAATCGAGCGAGACGTTGAAAATTTCGAGTTTAATAATGGCGCTGTTCTTTGGTCTGTTGTTAACAAAATAAACATGCGGTTACACCCCTGCGGGTTGAGATATAACTCATCATTGAGTTCATGCCCTATCTCAGGCGAGTAGCCAGAAATATCTATATGAAATTCGGCCAACGCCGTTGTCTTGCCAATTAAATGCTCCAGCGCGCGGTTATAACGCCCGACAAGCGCAGGCGAAGTCACGGCAACAAGATTACCAAACATCAAGCCATTTTTAACAAGACGCATCATAGCTTAGACAGTCCTCAAAAGTGCTGAAGTCTGGAAAATAATTGCGTCGATTCTGATCACCCTTCATTCTCCAAATACCGCTTCTTCGCCGCAGCTTGCCTACCGAAATCACGCACCATATTATCAATCGCAACTTCGTCCGATTTATCAGCGTAGCGGAACTCGCTATCGGCATAGCGATTAATTTCTTGGACAACCATATCCGTCGTGATGGGCTGTGATAGATCCGCAATCATGGACTTCTTTTTATCATAATCTTTGAACAAAAATAGCTCTGGGTCTTCCATCCATTCATCAGGTAATTCAAAATCCATTGCGCGCACTTTAATGGCGTCCGTGATATTTTTAATCGCACGGCCCGTGAAGCGCGCATCTGCAGCTTGGATGCCTTTAAGATATGTTCCTAATTTTGCGATTGTATCTAATTTTCCGATGTCTTTAGAGACAGCTTCAAAAACCTTAATCAGGCCATCTTCTTTCGGCCGAGCATAGCTCTCATAACTGTCGGCGACGGCTTTTTTGATTTCCTGCGCGGCAAATAATTTATGCTTCCCTGTTGGGATTTTATGATTATCGCCCATTAACAAGTGCAGAATATCAATGTAGTCTTCCCGAGATTGCGGGCCGTCAACCAAGAAACGCGCCGCCGCACGTTGACGCAGCGCATCATCGACATTTTCAGGGTAATTAGAAAACATGCCAAAGGTACAATTCCCGCGAATAACGGTATTGGCCCCTGCAAAGCTTTCCATAAGAACCGCCGTAATTTCAAGCTGCCCGGCAGAGGATTGACGATCCCCGCGTTTACCCGCGAGCTGGTCAATATCGTCAATTGTCCCAAAGCCGATAACATTGGGATCAATGATTTGGCTGATAAAGCTCTTCGCATTTTGCGCGGATTTACCTTGATAGCTGTCGATACTATCTGTGCTTAAGTTAGCATAGCGGAAGGGATACTCCGCATGATTGCAATAATCATTGAGCAGGCCTGCCATCATTTGAATAAGCGTTGTTTTACCTGTGCCCGGCGCGCCGTCGCCCATGAAGGTAAAGATGAAACCACCCAAATCTGCAAAGGGGTTGAGCTTACGATCAAAATCATAGGCCATGAGCATTTTAGAGAGTTTCATCGCTTGGTATTTTGCGATGTGATTGCCGACGACTTCGTGCGGCTTTTTAAATGTCATCGTCAGCGTGGAGGATTTCCCGCGGCTGAACGGTGCAAAACCATTGATAATGAAATTGTCCTCTTCGACTTGATAGCTAACCGATGTGAAAGCATCTAGTTGCGGTATGTTAGAAGCGCGCAAGGCCACTTTTTCCATGAGCTGTTCGAGGAAAGCTAAAATCGTCGGAACGAGCTTATCTTCTGTCGGCGCAAAGAGCGCTAAATCTTGATCGAGTTCCCAGAGCGCACCGACAAAGGCTTGATGCGAATTATCCGTCAAAATTTCTTCAATTTCGCCGACTTCAATACTCAAGGATGAAGCATCGGCTTGTAACCCAGACAGCAGGAAGCTCGCCATATTTGCAAAGACATGCAGACCAATGACAGAGCTGGCTGCGAGCAGGACATTGAACTGATCTTTCTTCGAACTTGCCAGACCGCCTTGGAGGTTATCCTTCAACATGGCCGCTAACCCTGTGTGATCGGCATATTGATCGACAACGACCATAGCCGTTGCCAACGCGCGGCGAAGCGAATGCAGGATTGTTGCTTGCACAGGGCTGGTGAAGTTATCTCCCGTTGCTTTTTCATCATCCGCGCCTTGGATACGGTTTATGAGGCGGACGCCTTCAGGACGAGCATTGCTTTTCGTGACAAGGCCTGGCGTTGTCGAGCGGAACCGACGCCGCGTGCCAATGCCTGGGGATTTCTCGAGGGCTTCGACAATCGTATTTTTTGCCATGCGCGGCGTATGGTCAAAAGCTGTGAGCAGGTTCTCTGCCACAGAATATTTCTCGCGAATAAGGTCTTCCTTAATTTCCATTAGATCGGAAGGGTTAGACATAGAATTTCCCTTTTAATAGCTCAGAATTTTAGCGTTCGTCCCAACAACATATTTTCGTACATCTGCAAATTCTGATTTATGCTTCTCGTTTAGAACTTGATAGGCACGATGCGGTAAAATAAGAGCGCGGCTTATATCCGACGCACCGCTATCTGCCATTTGAAAATCTAATTTATCAAGATGGTAAACCTCGCGTTCCGCAGTTTTGAAAATACCAACTTTTTCTTTTCTTATGCTCTCTGACACAAGGCTTTCAACCGTCCAAGCTAAGGCCCAATCCAGACCGGCCTCTCCGCTCGCTTCAGCTAACACATCCCGAATAGGGCCATGCTGCTGCGTAAAAGCATGGCTATGCATGGGGCCAAGATGAAAGCGGCGCACCATTTTCGGGTGCAGCGTATCAAAGTCATTATCAAAGCCCTGCGCGATTGTTAGAAGTTTTAAACTCGAAACAGATTGCGCCATCAGATGGGCTTGAACACGCGGCCAGCGCCGCTCATCATTAGGCAGAGCCCTGCTCGCCGTGTCCTCTAATTCCATAAAATAAATGACCGGCAAATTTGTTTGGCTATCATAAACAGCCCAATGAATAAGATAGCTACGGCGCACATCCTTCACATCCATACCAACCCAAATAACTTCAGGGTCATTTTGCGTTAAAAACAGGTCTTTTTTATCTAAATACTCATAATAAATTCGTTGACTCATAGCGAATTGTAGCTGGCTCGGGGCCGTTTTTTCTGTCAAAATATGATTGACCATATCTTTCTTAAGACGAGCAGGACTAGGCAGAGATTTTAAGTGCTTATTGGCTTGCGTCATATCCACGCTCATCTGCATGATTTCTCTAAACACAGGAAATCCGCTCTCAGTTTTATCAATGCTAAATTGGTCACCTGATTGCAATTTAACGCGGTCTGCCATGAGATATTTATAGGATAATCCCGTGAAAGTATTGGATAAGGCGCGTAAATACCCCTTAAGCATTTTCACTTCCATGGTCGTGATAAGCTTTTCATCCATTGAAATTTCGGCCACCGCCTCTAGATGAGCAATGATACGTTCGAATTTCGCAAAGTAACGCCGCGTCTCCGCAGCGCTATCTAATACAGCATGAGTATAAGTTAAATCCATGCGGACGGACCTTAAACGTCACCCTGCCCATAGGCATTTTTATCATGCATTTCGACGATTTTCTCAAACCGGCGCGCGAATCGCTCATCGGCTTTAATTTTTTCTTCCACAACTTTACGCGCAAAAACAATGTGATCTTCATGCGCTTCCATCATATCAGCCATACGGTTATTTGTAGCTGCGCCAATGCCAGCCATTGCCACTTGCGCTTCTTTGTCTGTTGCAACACCAATTTCATTGATTTGATGGGCGACATCTTGTTGCTGCGCCGTTTTCAAAGATTTAGATAAGGCATCATAAAGCACAACACGCTGTTTCGTATCGGTTTGTAGTTTATTAATTAAAACCATTTGCGTGGCGGATTGATTTTGCAAACTATCAAGCCATGTTTTACCTTTCTCGATATAACGCTCTAAGGTTTGGCTTTCAGCAAGACGAACTTGCTCTTCTTGGGCGAGCTCATTATATTTAGAATTTAACGCAGCCAATTCCGCCTCTAATTTTGCGCGGGCCTTTGGCTTGGTCTCGATGGACAATTTACCTTCAAGCTCAATCACCTTTGGGTCCATGGCTATAAGCTCAGCTTTAATCGCCTCAAGCTTACTCACGGCCACTTCGCGGTCCGTCAAAGTTTTGGTTAAATTAGCTTCAACTTGATTTTTATGCACGCTCAATTCATTTAATTGATCCGTGAGCATTTTCGAAATGACGTTAGATTTCCCAATCAAGTCTTGTAATTTATCTTCTATAGATGCCACACGAACACGTTCTTGGCGCATCATTTCCGAACGTTTTTTTGAAAATACGCCAACAAATTTTTCCCACCCTGTTTTAGATCGCATCGCATCAAAGTCTTTGGAAAACCCTGCGGTAACATCATCAAGGCCTAAAATCAGTTCCGCAATATTTGCGCTCATTTTATTCGAATGGGCATGAACATCGTCTAAGGTAGCATTATCAATATCAAATGTAATGTCAGATCCTTGCTCCATTTTAGATCTGGCACTATCAATACGCGAGCTAAGCTCTGCGATTTTACTTTGTGCTTGCTCGACCTCTTTTCTGGATTGCTCAATCTGTACGTCTAAATTTGACATATCTTCTCCCTTTTATTGTATTATATCTATAATACTTAGGGAGTTATTACCGTTTTTCAATATGTAACACGACAATTTGTGCAAGCAAAACGATCTTCTATGTCATTTTATGAGCAAATACTACAAACCGCATTGGCCCGTTAAAACTTATCGCGTCAAATGGATAACATGTGACAAGCGCCAAACTATCCGCAGGTTCCATAGCTAATCCAGATATGCGGCTATCAATGATTTCAAAGCGCTCTATTTTATAATTAATCCTGTTAGCCATTGGCGTTTCAAGCCCGATGACATCTCCGCGTTTTAAGGTTTGAAGCGTTTTAAATTGTGTATTTTTATGCGCCGCAATCGCGATCATCTTATCCCCAGATAAATCTGACCCGCTCATTAACGCTGGCCCGAAAGCCAGAGCTTGGCCGCTATCTGTATTCAAAACAATATGCGTATCCTTATTGGGCATATGCAGTTTAGCCGCGGGGTAGGCATCCATCCATGACCAAGGCAAATGGATGTCTCCCGTCATTTGCATTTTACTCCAAGAGCGGTCTAATAAAATTTGCGCCGTGAAAGCCTTGGCGGGTATATAGGCAGCCTTGGCCAAACAAATCCCTCCAAAAACAATGCACCCAAGGTGCGCTATTCGCTTTAACATGATCTCTCGCGGCGTTGAGGCCTAAATAGGCGAGCGAAGGCCAACATAATCAACCCTAACAAGCCTAAGAACATATGCGGACTGGCTGTATTGGGTAATTGCAAGCTTGGCGCAGCCAAGGCAGGCCTAATTTGTGCGGGCGTTTGGCGGTGAGATAAAGCGTCTTGTTTGCCTGAGCTATTAAGGGCTGCAAAATCCCAACCTTCTGGCAACATCGTCGGGACCTTTTGACTTTGGAGCAAGTCTGTCACATCGCGCGACGGGGTTATATCAACGGCCACCAAGGATGTAAGCCGCGTTACAAGATGATGTTTTAACGCCGTAGACAATATTTGTGTATCAATATCTTTTGCACTAGCACGGTCAAAGCGCCGCTCTTCTAAATCGGCAATTTTGCGGCGCGCCCAAATAACAGATAGGCCTTTCGCTGGCTGCGCATGATTCAAATCAATACTATCTTGCCAAATTGCATTTGGGTAATCCCCTTGGACACCGATAGACTTTGGCAGATCAATAGACGCAACTTTTGTCACTGAGACAACAGGCTCTCCTTCATAAAGGTCAGGTAAGCTAGCAGGGTAACTCTCGGTTTGCGTGTTTAAACTGAGTTGAAGGTTCGTCAAAACTGGGTTTTCAAGTGCAGCGAACAAGTCTCCCATCTGAGTTTTAACCTCATTTACATTCCCAATAACAACGGCCGTGCCGCGGCCAAACTTTGCAGCTCGTGACATAAAATATCGATTAGGTGCGCTGCCAATGCCTACAGGGAAAAGTCGTGCTGAATTCAACTCATCTTGAATCAGAGCAAAAAGTTGCTGCTCATTTCCAATTGCCCCGTCCGTGATAAAAATCACTTGTTTAAGCCGGCCATCGCCCGCCTCGCCTCGCAGTGCAGATAGCATAGCCGGCATCATTTGCGTTCCCCCTCCAGCCTCTAACCCCTCAACCCAACGTAAAGCCTTGGCAACATTGTCAGGTGTCGCGGTTTTGGCCTGATTGTAGAGAGACGAATAATCACTTGAGAAGCGGATAACATTAAAACTATCCGTAGGCTTAAGCCGCGCAAGCCCAAGTTTTAAGGCCTCGCGCGCCTGTTCAATAGAGGTTCCCCCCATTGATCCAGATGTATCTATAACAAAAATACTTTCGCGGTTATGCGCCGTCACAGGTTCGACAAAACTTTGTTTTGGCGGTGTGATGACGCTCATGAGATATGTGTCATCCCCGATGATTTCTTTGAAAATAGATTTTTGCGGAGCGCGATTATAAGCCGCTTTCCATGTTAACTTAAAATCGCGATTAGCTGGAACTGCGTCATCAGATAAGCGGATTGTCGCGCTATCTTCATCGCGTGTATCTATATCAATTTTATGATAAGGACTTGTAATTTCCTCTATATCAAACCCAGCTTCCAAATGAATATCAATAGATACAGGCAAGCGAATATATTCCGTAGGTTCATCTTTTGGCGACATTAAAGGCGGGGTAATACGGTGCCTATCTAAGACAGGATCAAGAATGGCCGTCACAGTGCCTCCATCAGCGGATGCCAGTTGCAACGCTTCAGGCTCAGGCGAATAGCGCGGCGCGACAACCATTGGGAAGACCATAGATGCGACACCATTTTTAATCTCTGCCGTATCTTGATATTCGATTTGTATAGACACCGTATCACGCGGGCCAATATTGGCGACGGAGGCAGTAAAAACATTCGCGCGTTCTTGTTCAACAAGACTAGCTTTGCGGCCTTGATGCTTAGCTGTTTCATAGATTTTCTTGGCGGCTTGCTTTTCCTTAATTTGTCCCTCAATTAAGCGTCCGCCAACGACCATTCGAAGACGGTCCACAGCCGCATTTTCAGGCAATGGGAAAACATAAATACCTTCGACCCAGCCGTCGCTATTATTTTGAAAACTTTGCGATACGGTTGTCCGAATAACCGGACCTGCAATATTTATGTCGACATCCGTTTTTACACTTGGCGCTTTAATATAACGGCCCGGCACATCTGTTTTAAATAACAATGAGCCGTCATGCGCCTCACTCTTTTTGATCGTTCTGGGCGTCAGCTCTCTCTTTTGAAGCGCAGTTTCGGTCGCGGTTTTAGCATTATTAGCAAAGGCGCTAGGCGTCGTTCCAAGCGTGCAAACGCACAGAGTAGAGATAAATAAATAACGGCGAAATGACATAAAACCCTCCAATATTGATAGGGTTTTACTGAAATGCAATCATGGCTTGGCGAAGACGTAATTAAGGAGCTTTCACGGCATTTACGACAGAATGCGGCATAAATATGCGTCAACCAGATGAATTATGGCACGCCAAAGTTTATGAGTTACAAATCGATTTCAATAACACCGCCCGCTTGCGCCGCGCGAGACTGGCACAAAATAATTTGCGTCTCGCGTTGCTTATTAGACAGCACGAAATCTCTATGCTCCACATCACCTTTGACAAGGCCACACTTACACACGCCGCAAATCCCGTCTGAACATTTCACATCGACATGTACGCCCGCCGCAGCCAAGGCATCCGTCGGCGATTGATCTGCACTGACGTGAATATCGCGGCCAGAGCGTTTAAGTTTTAATGTAAAGTCAAAGTTCTCATAATCAGGCGTTTCAGGAATGGAAAAATATTCTTTATGGAGCGCCTCATCAGGCCAGCCTTGCTTAAGCCCCGCCATCAACACAGCCGCCATGTAACGATCTGGCCCGCATGTATAAAGATGCCAGTCTGCGTTATAACCCTTGAGAATATTATCAAAATCTGCCCGCGTCCCGTCTTCAGAGACATGCAAATGGACTTTGTCAAACCATGGCGCGCTGCGAATATCATCCAGAAATGCCGCAGATATTTCATTTTTATAAGAATAATGAAATTCGAAATCTCGGCCATCACGGTGCAGGCTATGCGCCATGGAAATCATTGGCGTTATACCAATGCCCCCGCCCATTAAAAAAGCTTTGGACAAGCTCGGCTCTAACGGGAAGTGATTAATTGGTTTGGAGACAAAGACCTTACGGCCTTCAGTGAAAATACGGTGCAATAAAGCCGATCCGCCGCGCCCATTATCTTCACGTAATACGCCAATTTGATATTTAGATCGGTCAGCAGGATCGCCAGAAAGACTATATTGACGGAAAAATTCTGGCGCAACAACAACGTCAATATGCGCGCCTGCTTCAAATTTTGGCAAAGAAGACCCATCAATCTTTGCAAATTCATATTTGGTAATTCCGTCTGTCTCTTGGATAGCTTTTGTGATTTCAACCCGTATGACAGGCGCGTCTTCCAAATTATAATCTGGGTATGTATGTGCAAGGCCATCAGTTTGCCCCGCAGCAAGGCGGCGCTTATATTCATCAGGGCTAAGCATATCTTGATAGGCTTTTATGCCTTTTTCTCTGTCCATAGGAAACGGGAACGGATATGGCGGCGGGGCTAAGTCGGCAGGATAAACCGCCAGAGTTTGGTCTTCAAACTTTAAGTCCAATTCAGGCTGTAAAGCGCGTGCGCTCGCGCCATTTTGCGTGAGTGTATAGGGACCATCATCCACCATTTCTATGTCCCACCACCATTTCTTGATAGGGTTTATCTGTCCATTACCGAGTTTGTCATCAAGCTTAGCCAGCGGTTTGGCGGCCATTGGAAGATGGCTTGCGACCCAACGAAATGGCGCTTCAGCGAAAAGCCCTTCAAGATTCCACGGACATGTTTTCATACATCGCCCGCACATAGCCCCTTCTTTTTGGCCAACGCGGTAAGTTGTGCATTTCTGACTGTCAGACTTCCAAATCTCATAGCCATTAAACATGGTTTTTGGTCCCGCTGTAATCGCGCCGCTTGGACATTCACGCGCGCACTTATTGCAACTATTGCAAAAACTTTGCAGTCCAAAATCAATCGGCTTACTATGGACAAGTGGCATATTTGTCGTAATCACGCCCGATTTCAACCGCGGGCCAAGAAATGGGTTTAAGATAACTTCGCCAATACGGCTCACCTCACCAAGGCCTGCCAAAAGCAAAAGCGGCGGTTGCAAAACTTCGCCGTCCATCACCGTATGGCTTCGGGCACTATAACCAAGCTGTCGAATATGTTCGGCGATAATCCCGCCTAAAAGTGAGAACCGCAAATAGGCTCGCATGGATTGTGAGCAGGCAATCCAATCGTCTCCTGCTGCGCCTTCCATAGTTTCATGGCCTTGGTCTACCACCATAGAAATAGCATTCTCATGATAAGGCGCAATCTCATCGCCAACCGCATCATGTGAGTAATAAACCCAATCAGGACACCGTGAAATCCCTACAGCGTCAGCCCCTAAAAAATACAGTGCGCCGTGCATATTGTCAGCATTACGCTGGGCATCAAGGCTTGTTGGGGATATTGTAGGTGCAACCTGCCCGTCTTGCATTAAAACAAAGGCCGCTAAGGGGCGCCGCGGTCCATAAGCGGCTGCGTTTTTTCGGACATAATTCCCGTTTCGGGTATTGTCTTGAACATGCCGTCCCATATCTCCAAAAATAGCGCGAGCAAACATATCTGTTCGTTTTGGTACGCGCGGGATACGCGGTTCATCCATAAATGTGGTAGGTTTATCAACGCGTTTTATTGTCTCAAACGCAAAAGCCCCATCTTTAAATTTCCGGTTTTTATAAGGAACATTATTGAAAACACTTTTTTCAAACCCCTTCCCAACCCACCATGCTGGGCCGTGATGTTTCAGCTTTTCAATAATAGATTGGGTCGCGGCAGGTTTAAGCGCTTTATCAGGCGCGATCTCAAAAGTCGTCGTCACGGCTGCAATTGCGAAGTTTTGCCCAATAAAAGGATTGCTAACCACAGGGCCATTTGGCGTGTCGATCACTTCGCCAAGTCCTGCTGCGATCGCAAGTTTATTTAAATTCACATCCGAGCAGCTCCCCGTATGACTGCGCGCATCATATCCTAAAAGACGGATATAATTAGATAGCACAACTGTAGTTTCCGCCGCACGTACGTTCGCCCGTTGGACTTGGGCATTTTGAAACCAATCTGTGCCCGTTTCGCCCGCAGCAGGGTCGCGAGGATATTCATATAAAATCACTAAGGCATGAGTGTGGTGTTTAATATCTTGCGGCGGAGCTTCCATCGTTTCTTTAAGCTCAGCCATAACCACGTCAATCCCGCTAGCGAGCGTTTGGGTTTGTTTGGTCGCAAGCTCATGAGCCAGAGCCTTCACATCTGGATTGAGGGTTGGCGCATCTAAAAACATATCAGAGCTAAGCTCGCAAACTCCCGCTTGGGAAGCATCATGATAATAAGCAAAAGCCTTAAGGTGGTTGCTACGCTCTTGAGGATCATTTGGAATAATACCGCGCTCTTTTTTTACCATACCATCACGAATGACGTCGAGCATCGCCGCATATGGTCCCATAGCATTAATCAAATTATCGCGGTTATCTGTATCTTTAAAACTTAGCGGAACCATATCAGGTGCGGACGATAAATCCGCTGGCGTTTCTTGCCTGACTAGCCGTTCCAAAGGGAATGGACCAAGATGGACAGGACGGTTTTTATAAGAAAAGAAACGCATGGCCCCTTATGACGTCATTCGCTCTATAAGCTCAACACTATTTATCATTATGTGCCGCAGTTTCACACACAATGGAACATATGCCGCATGTCAGCATGATGACGCGCTTTAATCTAACGTTAATGGCTCTGTGTTTCCAACGGGTGCTTTAGTATAAAATGACCACCTCGCCGCCTTCATCTTAGTAATATGCGCATCTATGATGGGGCCAATATCTGTTTCGAGCGATTGTGGATCCCCCAGTTTTAATGTCTGCATACCAATTTTTATTATGCCAGATCACGAATGTAAGGGTAAGGCGGCCAGACGCCGCGTTCAAAATCGGTAATTTCCTGAGCAATAATCTGAGCCGCCGTATCAGGATTTGTCGCGCCGGACATATGCGGCGTCACATGAACATTGGGGTGGCTCCAGAACGGCGAAGCTTCGGGCAAGGGTTCGGTATGAAACACATCAAGCGCCGCATTGCGGATATGACCGCTATCCAGAAGCTTAAGTAAATCGTCTTCATGCATGACCGCGCCGCGGCTTATATTGATTACTGATGCGCCCCTTTTAAGTCGAGACAAAACTGACGCGTCAAGATACTCATAGGTCTTTTTTGTAAGTGGTAAGCAGCAAACTAGCACATCCGTTTGCGGCAACATCTCATAAAGGCCGTCTTCCCCGTATCCGCAATTCACCCCCGTAATATCTTTGGGGCTACGCGACCATCCTGAAACATCAAATCCATTTCGGGCTAAAACTTGCGCTATATGCGCGCCAATTGCCCCTAGGCCTAGCATGGTAACTTTAAATTCAGGCGCAAGAGGGGTCGGGTAGCGAGTCCACAAAGCCTGCTGATTTTGGGTGTAATACGTTCCAAACATGCGCTGAAAATGAATGACCCAATACAGCGTATAAAGCGCCATATCATCGGCCATATTCTTATCAATGAGACGGAAAATTGGCGCCTCTGGGAGAGTTGGATAAGCGTCAATATAGTCAACACCAGACCCGAGCGAAAACACGGCTTTCAAATTCGGATAGGTTTCAAGGTCTCCCGCAGGATGTTTCCATATAAGCGCATATTCAATAGCGGCAGGGTCAGGAACATTTGGATATTCAACAACCGTGCGTCCTGGTAAATAGGTCTCTATCGCTGCGCGCCATTGATCGTGCCAATGGCCGTCATTATTCAGTAAAATCGTCATAGCTCCCTATAACGCGAATACCGTTCAATCCTATAAGTTATTGTAAGTTTATATGAATATGACGACAGTTATATCGCATATTGGCACGCAATCATGATGGCAAAAGATGTGGCTGACCCCTCCCCGTAAGGAGTCAAACATCACATTAACGAGGCGTTGTCAACATGATCTGCACTCTTCCCAAAAGGATAAGACAGCACGTAAGCGACATAACAATTTCAGATAAAAAGATAAGAGGGTTATGTCCTCAAATATTAGTTATGGCGGTATTATAAGCTATGTTATCTGCAAAAATTTAGCTTAAAACTAATATTTGAGGACACATACCTCTTACATTGATCTACGCTTTCACAGACAGAGCCTTCGCTGCTCATGAAATTGGGATAATGTATGAGCGATTGGCTAGGATTAATGTCTTTTCTTATGTTCAGTATGTTAAAGGTCAAACGTATTTTAAAGGACCTGCGCAACAAGACCCGTGTAATACAAAACAATAATGGTCGAGGACGAAACTAGCATAGCATGACAAGAGAAAAACTATATGTCAGGTCAATTGTCACAAGCGGGTTGCTCGAGTTTATTCAAGCCCAAGGTGGTGATCTTAAAGCCATGAGGCGCGTAACGACAGGGGAAGATATTTTCCCAAAAGACAATAACACATTTATTTCTTGGAACGCTGTATGTGCTTTTTTTGAAGCTGCAGCGCAACATTTGAAAGACCCACAATTTGGATTAAAGTCTGGACTGGAACAACCCGATGATTTCCACACTAGCGGCCCTAATATCCTTCTTGCAATGACAGTGAAAAATGTTCGCGAATTTGCCGACCTTGCAATTAAGTATCAAAAAATACACACGAATAGCATCATTTACAGCTATACAGAAAACCCACAAACCAATGATATAACAGGGAGGTTTATACTTCACCCCCTATCGCCGCCATGCCCCCAATACTCAGAACACATTGTTGGGATTATCAGTCAAATGGGCGCGCGAAATTTACCTGACTTCCATTTTAAAAAAATAAAGTTCCAACACGAGCCTTTAAGCGATCCCGCTTGGTATGCAAAAAAAATGGGGTGCCCTGTTGAGTTTAATGCAGAGAATACAGAGTTCACCTTCGCCGCAGACGTGTTTAGCATTCAATTGGCGGGAAAACTCAGGTTTGGGCAACCCTTATTACGCGCATACCTGAACCATCAGCTATCCAAAGATAAAAAATACACAGAATCCATGGAAATGACGGTCAATCATGCATTACTTTCCACGTTTGGTATACAAAAGACCGATTTAGATTCGGTGGCTGGCTTTCTTGAATTAAATCCCAAGAAATTACAAAGGCTCCTCAAAGATGAAGGCACGTCATTCAGCCGAGTTTTAGAAGATACACGCAAGTCCATAGCCGAACGTCAATTACGCGATACTGATATCTCAATTAAACGTTTGGCCTGTATGCTAGACTACGGCTCAGTAGAAGCCTTTAGCGTTGCAGCGAGACGTTGGTTTGGGACAACACCGCGCAAATACCGCAATCGCCTAAGGGCGGAAAAGCCACAATAAAATCCGCGTCATCATAAAGTATCTCTAAATAATGGGACGTTCATAAATGGCGGGCCTAATTATGTTATTTTGAGGTTTCAGTTCTAGCTCTTTCAAACCAACCTATGACAGTCTCAAGATAAGTTTCGCCCCATGTCTTTTTGAACTTCTGTGTGTGATAATTACTCGGGTCTTCAAGGTCCGAAATACGTTGCCGAATATAGTCAGCCGCTAACGCAATGCCGCATGATACGGTAATGCAGTTCTTCCAGTCATCGTAGTTAGAGGGTTTCATTTTAAAGCCTATATTTTGTAAATGCTCGGTATAACGTCAATGACCATAATCAATCGCGGCAATCGTTCCTTCGTGAAAACGGGAGATCGATGCAGAATCTGCGGCTCCCGATTCGCACGCTTACCACGCAGCAAAACGCATTCCATTTCTATGGCTTGCTGATCAACGGCAATATTTACATCGCGCCAAACAGTGCCGCCTCCGCGGTAAGTTATAATCAATCGTTGGAAAGTGCGGTCCTGATGGAACTTACAACAAGCATCGTCGGATATTGCCTGCAATCTTAAGCGATAATGTGACCCAGGCAGAATTGTTTCAAATGCCTCCAAACAGTGCCGAACATCTTGTTCAACGATCTCGTGTAAAGACGCGGGCCATGCTGAAGCGGCGAGCATGTCGTCAAACCCAGTTAGAATATCTTCCCGCTCCCCTAAGAGAATTTCAAACGGAGACACTTGCTCTACATTTATCGTGGTCAAGGCGCTCTGAGGACGTTTCCATAAGACAAGCTCCACATAGTCGTTCTTTGCGCTCTTCGCCATGTCTAGCCAGTCGTTCGCGAGACGCACATAAGGTGTTTGGTCACGCGTCCGAATATCAATTTTGGAGTCAAAGTTGTGGTCTGTATCTGAGGATGAAAGGTTTACTTGCAGTGTCATAACTATATACGTTATAAGATATCATAACAAATACAATAGGAAAAATTCAATGTCTCTAAATCCGTTACCCGTCACCGTGCTGTCTGGTTTTCTGGGCGCGGGGAAAGTTTGGGAGAAGACGACACCCGCCCCTTAGTGCAATTACTGGTGGAACAAATCGAATTTGCGGATGTTATCATTTTAAACAAGACCGATGCCGTATCTGCCGATCAGCTCGTGATTGTCAAAAAACTCGTTCGGGCCTTAAACTCAGATGCTCAAATTATTGAAAGCTCATTTTCTAAAGTTGAGCTAGGTCAAATCATGGGGACAGGGAGATTTGATTTTGCAAAAGCGGAAGAACATCCATTATGGGCCAAAGAGCTTTACGGTTTCGCCGACCATGTGCCCGAATCCGATGAATATAATATTGATAGTTTTGTCTATCGCGCGCGCCGGCCTTTTGACCCCGAAAAACTCTATGCTTTCTTCAATGAAGCTTGGCCTAATGTTGTTCGGGCTAAAGGTTTTTTCTGGCTTGCCACACGACCTAATCTGACGGGAGAGGTCAGCCAAGCAGGTTCCCTTGTCCGCCATCAAGCTATAGGGACATGGTGGGCCAGTGTGCCTCGCGAGCAATGGCAACAATCGGATAGCCTGACGTCCTATATCGAGAAAGTTTGGGATCCTGCATTTGGAGATAGACGCCAAGAAATCGTCTTTATTGGAATCGGTATGGATCATGCCGCAATTACAAAGCGTTTAGACACCTGCTTAACAGATGCGCTCGCGGGGCCAGAGCAACCTATTATTCACGCACGGACGGATCTCACGGATCCATTTCCAGCGTGGGGCTAATGGGGGTTTCTCAATATTGCAGCTTTTTCTCTAACCCTTAAGACACCCAATCATTTGAGCAATCGGTTAAGCGCACACAACACAACAAACATACAGTAAGCCTCTTAAACTCGCCCACAAGTCATCTAGCGTTTAAGAGGCTCATAAATTTGACAGTTTAACGGGTTAACAAGAGCGGCTAAATTTAACTTCAGGCAGTCGTCAATTTTTACCCATAAAATTCCATCATAAAACCCTGCAGAAACTCATGAAAGATTCGCAAATGTGATTCCAGTTTGATCTATTCATAAAGTCAAACAAATACGAACTGACTGTTGAAAAACGCCCGCCTTTCGAATATGTCTGCCGCTACCAACTCCGCTTGCAAGCGCATATACTTACGAACGAATTATAGGCGCATAACACAAATGTATCGCACAAAGCTCTTAAGCAGCCGCATGCATAAGCTTGAACATAAAATGAAAAGGGATTTCCTCGCATGACACGATTAATTCTAATAGGACTGCTTTTGCTCGCAGCAATCCCGCATCATGCATTTGCCCAAATTGATGTCGAATTTGATGAAGAAAAACCCCACCATCTCTCTATTTTCACAGGCGGAAGTTATATTGATGAAGCCGATAAGACGGTTTTCACACTCGGTGTAGATTATGAGTACCGCCTCACCCCCCTAATTGGATTAGGCTTTGTTGCCGAGCAAGCTTTCGGAGAGATTGATGCAACCACATTAATCGCTGTTGCCGACATTCATCTCTGGAAAGGCCTAGCCATACAGGTTGGCCCTGGCATTGAATTTGTTGATAACGAAACTTTCGCAGTTGGACGGATAGGCGCGCTCTATGAAGTTGAATTCGAGCATGAATTCACCATTTCTCCGCAACTACATTATGATATATCAGGCGGAGAGAATGCCATCGTGTTTGGACTTGCTGTCGGCAAAGCCTTTTAAGCCAAACTTCCGCTACCGCGCCAAAAATAACGTCATATCGCATCCGCCTGATTTTCAGGCACGGCCGAGATAAAAGCTGGCAATTTTCGGCATTTGGCATCAATCGCCGATAGACGCGGAAAGGCACCCATATTCACGCCAAACCTGCGAGCATTATACGCTTGCGGGACAAGACAACATTCAAAAAGACTAGGCGTTTCGGTCATAAAAAAAGATGTCTCATATTTTTGCGCAAGAGCTTCCAAGGCTGTAAAGCCATTCACAATCCAATGCGCAGCCCATTGCGTGACCCCAGCGTCATCTTGATGATACTCTGCTCGAATATATTTTAAAACGGATAGATTTTGAATAGGTGATATGTCGGCTGCAATCATCAAACTGGCCGCGTGTAGTTTCGCGCGCAAAACAGGGGTGTTAGGCAGCAAGGCAGGCGCAGGATATATCGCCTCTAAATACTCTAATATCGCCAAAGATTGATTAAGCTGTGTCCCGTCTTCAAGCTCTAAAACTGGCACAAAGCCTTGCGGGTTTTTTGATAAATGTTCCGAAGATTTTTGAGCGTCCTCACGTAAGTTGACGGCCACATAATTAACAACAACACCCTTAAGAGCGAGGGCAATTCGCACGCGATAACTCGCCGAGCTGCGCCAATATCCATAAAGTGTCATCATAGTTCAAGCTCCATTAAACGCCAAATTATGAGCCTTCATATTTCTCGACGACATTCTCAATTCGGCCAAAAATAGAGTTTCCATCACGATCATTCATCTCGATGCCGACCGTGTCGCCAAAGCGCATAAAGGGCGTGATAAATTCGCCCGTTTGAATTTTTTCGATCATGCGAATTTCGGCAATACATGAATAACCAACGCCGCCATCTTCGATTTTTTTACCCTCTCCGCCTTCAAACTTATTGGACACAGTTCCAGAGCCAATAATAGTTCCCGCGCAAAGATCGCGCGTATGAGCAGCGTGGGCGACGAGCTGTGCCATATTAAAAGTCATATCCGTTTTAACATTAGCTTTGCCAAAAGGTTGCCCGTTATAATCCACCAATAATGGCAGGTCTATTGTGCTATCTTGCCATAAATCACCAAGCTCATCTGGCGTGACAGCTACAGGCGAAAAAGCGCTTGATGCTTTGCCTTGTACAAAACCAAAACCCTTGCGCAGCTCATTTGGAATAAGTCCGCGCAGAGACACATCATTGACCAACATGATAAGTTTAATATGAGCTTCGGCCTCTTTCGCAGACACGCCCATGGGCACATCGTCTGTGATGACAGTAACTTCCGCTTCCATGTCGATGCCATAAGCTTCATTGGCAGCCACAATATTGTCGCGCGGACCGATGAATGTGTCGGAGCCGCCTTGATACATCAAAGGGTCAGAATAAAAACTCTCTGGCACTTCCGCCCCGCGCGCTTTGCGCACAAGTTCCACATGATTGAGATAGGCAGAACCATCCATCCACGCATAGGCTCGCGGCAGGGGCGAGTCGCAATCGGTTTGGATAAAGTCAAAACTCTCGCCTTGATGGGCGTTGAGCAGCTCATACCGCGCCGCGAGTTGCGGGGCGACAACGTCCCAATCATCAAGCGCAGCTTGGAGGGTCGGCGCGATATCACTCACGTCAGCGGCTTTCGCCAAATCACGCGAAACAACAACAAGTGTCCCGTCGCGGCCATCTTTTAGGGATGCAAGTTTCATATCTTAGCTTCCTATTTAGTAATTTTGAATGTTTGGGTGATCTCGTTAACTTCCCAAGACTCTACATCTTCTGGAATAAGGTGATTATATTTATCTTGGTAATAGTCCGCAATACTAAGTCCACGCTTCTTACTTACATCGTGCAAAACAAACATTATCTTTCTGTATTCAGATGGAGCTAAGTGAAAGTAATACATCGCTTCATTCCAAACGGTGAGCTTCGCACTTGGAACTTTGTCACCAGAGGTCCATTTATGAGATTTGCATTCGACAATAATTTTACTTTCTGCGCACCCTAAATCAAATGCATGTTTCTTTTTTATCAAGCCAACACCCAACTCTAAAGGAAAGTTTGGATAAACCATAATGCCTTCATTGAATAATAAATTTTGAGCCAAATATTCAAAATCTCTACCAACATGAGCATTACTTAACGAGCCAGCTCTTTGAAAGTTTAAGTTATCAACCATTAACTTTCCTCTGCAATTTTTTCATGGAGCCACGCCGCGTGGCGCGGGGCTTTTTTTGTCTTTGACCACTCGGCTAGCATATCTGGCGCGACCTCTTTGAGCTGCGTCATTTGCTCAGCCGTGTGGATGTTGGCCGCGAGTTCCAAGCGGTGCCCGTTCGGGTCAAAAAAGTAGATGGATTTGAATATACCGTGATGCGTTGGCCCAATCACATCAATGCCCGCATGTTCTAAACTCTCTTTGGCCGTTAGCAACTCATCAAGGCTCCCAACGCGTAGGGCAATATGTTGCACCCATTCGGGCGTATTTGGATCACGGCCCATATCGGGTTGTTCTGGCAACTCAAAAAACGCCAACACGTTATCATTTCCTGCATCCAAAAAGATATGCATATAGGGGTCATAGGCCCCTGTGCTTGGCACATGATTTTCAGCAATCGCGAGCTGAAAGTCCATGTTTAAATGAGATTGATAGAACTCAACCGTTTCCTTTGCATCGCGGCAACGGTAAGCGACGTGATGAAACCCGTCAGTTTTGATAGGCATAGAAATCTCCTTCATGCGGCAGAACTTACGTAGCGGTGTCCAGAACTCCGCGTTCAACTTGGTCACGTTCTATAGACTCGAACAAGGCTTTAAAGTTTCCTTCGCCAAATCCGTCTTTATAATCACCGACACGCTGGATAAATTCAAAGAAGACGGGGCCAATCTGCGGTTCTGCAAAAATTTGCAGCAGCAACCTTGGTTGACCGTTTTCTGTCGTCCCGTCTAGTAAAATTCCTCGAGTTTTAATCGCCGCTTCATCACGGCCATGACCTGGCAATCGTTCAGAGAGCATTTTATAATATGTTTCTGGCGGGGCAGTCATGAACGGGACTCCGTTCTTTTTGAGACGATCCCAACAAGTAATCAAGTCATCACAGATTAATGCAATATGCTGAATACCTTCACCATTAAAGTCGCGTAGAAACTCTTCAATTTGCCCGCCGCCGCTTTGTCCTTCTTCGTTCAAAGGAATACGAATTTTGCCGTCAGGGGCCGTTAAGGCTTTGGACGTCAATCCTGTATATTCGCCCTTAATATCAAAATATCGAATTTCTTTAAAATTAAACAATGTCTCATAAAAATCAGACCAATAGCTCATGCGGCCGCCGTAAACATTATGAGTTAGATGATCAATCAATTGAAAGCCGCATCCTTCTGGATTGCGCTCAGCGCCCTCTATATATTCAAAATCAATATCATAAATCGAAAGCTCACCTTTGCCCGTATCATAACGGTCAATCAAATAGATGATAGAATTTCCGATACCGCGAATACCTGGGATGCAAAGCTCCATTGGGCCTGTTTTCATTTCAACGGGTTCAGCCCCCTGCCCCAACAAATACTCATAGGACTTGCGAGCATCTTTGACACGGAATGCCATCCCGCAGGCACTTGCCCCATGTTCGCGAGCAAAGAAATATGCAGGACTATTGTGTTCGTAATTTGTAATCAGATTAATTCCGCCCTGCCGCCAAAGCTCGACGTTTTTGGAGCGGTGACGAGCAATTTTTGAAAACCCCATAGTTTCAAAAATAGGCTCCAAAATGCCTTCCTTTGGCGCAGAGAATTCGATGAACTCAAACCCATCTAAGCCAGCAGGGTTTTTAAAAAGGTCCGCGATCTGAAACTCCATCCAATTACGTTATTGGTTGCGATAGCAACTAATGATTTTCTGTTGCAATTGCAACTATATTCTCACAAAATATACATATGGATAAACATGTAAACACACATATAGACCTCGATAGTTTCTGGCCGTTCCACGTTGTTGTCTTAGCAGATCAAATTACCCGCCACACATTAAGCATTGTAAAAGACGAGGCCGAGCTTAATTCTAGCCAATGGCGCGTCTTAGCGGCCATTGCCGATAAGCCTGGCAGAACAGCCGCCGAGGTCGTAACAATCACGCCTATGGACAAAACAATTGTGAGCCGCGCCGTAAGCTCATTGATAAACACAGGTTTAATCAAAAAGACACTATCACAAACAGATAAGCGACGTTCGGCTTTACAGATAACGCAGACGGGCTTGAACATATACCAGAAAATTGCCGCGAGAATTAATAAAACTATGATCACAGCCCTGCTCGAAGACAATGAAGGTGGTAAGAATGAAGCGGAAGACTTTATTAAAATCATCCGAAAATTTAGTGCCAAAATGGCATCAACCACGCCGCATTCTGATTAAAAGCAGGCAGTGCAAAGATGACCTCAAGCCTTAGGCCTTTTGTGCAATCTCATTTTAATGCGGCAGGCATCACCTACATACGCTAATGGCTGTGAGTTAGAACCACACGCATTGTAGTGAACCAAAACTACCACTACGCCGACAGCGGCGGGTATTTAAAACCTCATTATAACGATGCTGAAATGTCCATTCGCCTATTTTAATATTATTTTGGAAAACTTCGATTTCATACTCTTCCCAACCACTCGCAAAACGGTTTATAGGGCGCAATGATCGCTTTGCTCTCGCCTGTATGTTAACATCCGGATGTCGCTGTCTATAATCAGATGACACGCAAGAATCAAAATCAGGTAGAGCTGTTTGAAGTGGGATGGCTACATTAACAATGTATTGCAAAAATGCGTTATTACAGTTTGCTGTAAAGGCATTTGAGCCTGCAAATGTGGCTTCTGGCATCAGGCCAGGAAGACATAACCATATTTCACAACGCGCTGATGAGCTTTCCTGACTTTGCGCTTCTTTGCTATGACTACCAATAAACGCCAAACACGCTAAAGTTGCCACCGTTGATTTGAAAAACAATTTTACCGTCATGACTACCCCTTAATGATAGATAAGTCATAATTACATAGTCACAAGTAATAATCAAGATAATCAATTTCTCGTTTTAGGAGAGTTTGGTAGCCATCAATCATAAAAGCTTCAAAGTGAGTTAAGATTACGTAATTTGGCACGCTTATTGCTCGGTACAATCTGAAGGGACACAAATTATGCCGAAGATAAATAAAGCAATACTCATTTTTTCCTCAACGTGTTTGATGACAGGGTGTAGCACAATTAATTCTACTGCGGACTATTTAGGGGTAAATTTTTGGTCACACAGCCCAACAAAGGCTCCTTGCAAGGTAGCGTCTACCGCAAATAACGATATCCCCTGCATTGGCATTAAAATCCAAAATCCTGAATTCCAAGATCGCCTTCGCTTAAGGGGAAGCTACTCTCTGGATATTGCAAATACGGAACAACATGACGCATCATCCCGTAAAGCACAATTTTTAGACGGCTTAGTAGAGCTAACTCCATGAAATTTGTGTCATTAAAAATTATAGGTTGAATGAAAGCTTTATCACTGGATACATTAAATATAACAAAGGGTTGCAATTTAAAAAAATGGTAATAATGTGTTAATTATAAATAAAGATGGGGGGACGTGTTGAGGAAAATAACAAATTCAACACAGTTATACAAAATCAAGGGACCCCACAAACAACTAAGACTTAAAGCTCAAGAGGAGAACTATATGTTTAAATTAAATCATAAAAAGAGAATCGCGGCATTAGTCGCAATGGCAACTTTACTGCCGGTTAAAGCTTACGCACAGCTCGAGCCTGTGGAAAATGCAGCAGACACCATTCTTGCTTTCATGACAGGCACATTCGCAACAGTTGCTGGCGCAGTCGCCATTGCAATGGTTGGTTATCGTTGGTTCACAGGACGTATGGAGCTTGGCCGCGCGCTTACAATTGCTGGCGGTATTGTTTTGGTCCTTGGCGCCGTTAGAATTGTTGAATTCATATCGACAGGCATCGCTTAAGGTAAAGTCATAGGGAGGGCTGTTATGAAATCTAAAGATCCACTCTTTATCGGCATGACACGCCCTCCAATGATTGCAGGCGTCACCTTTTTGTTTATGGGGCTCAATGCCTTTGGTGTCGCTTTTATATATGTCATACTGAAAAACCCCCTTGTTCTCCTTATCGGCGTCCCAATACATGCCGTCGGCTATTTGTTGTGTTTAAAAGACCCTCAACTGCTCGATGTAATTGTTAAGCGGGCCCAAAAGAGCTCAGGGGTTCCAAATATAAAATATTGGGGCGGTAAATCATATGAGCGTTAATATACTGCGAGGGGCGTAACGATATGCCAACAAAACTTGCAAATCGGCGCTTAATGGCTGGTAAAAAAATACGTGCCGAAATGTCACAAGGTCGTCACATTCCATATACACGCATGGTAGACCATAGCACTGTGAAGCTACGTGATGGCGCAATGATGAGAGTTCTTGCCATTGAAGGCTGGCCTTTCGAAACAACTGATGATGACCAAATTGACGCGCTAAAAGCCCTCAAAAATGTAATTTATAGAGGTATATCCTCCCCGACTACTGCCATATACACACACATAATTCGGCGAAAAACAGATACGGCTTTGCCTGGTGAGATGCCCGACGAATTTAGTCGTGAATTAGGCCGTAAATATAAAAGCCTCCTGCAGGCTAGAACGCTTTATGAAAATGCGCTTTACTTAACAATCGTTGAGCGCCCTGACTTTTTAACGAAGAGTCAGCAAAAGTTTTCTAAAAAAAGTAAACCTCGTGACCTCAGTAAGCTTACGCCAAAAGCGCGTGAACGCGTAAAGGCGGTTGCGGCCGAAAAACAAACTGAGGCCGCTCGCATTGATGCTCAGAGCTTGCGTATCCTTGACGAAAAGTCATCGCTTCTTGAACAAAACCTTTCCCAGTACGGCGTTAGATTGCTTGGCAAAAACACGTCTCCTGGCGGATTGCTTTCGGAGCCATTAGCTTTCATTTATGAGCTTGTGAACGGCGTACAACGCCCCGTGGCTTTGCCGAGCCAAGAAATTTCTGATTACATTCCCAGCACGCGTCTCGTATTCGGCCGCGAGAGCTTACATTACCGCGGCGCTCATAAAGCCCAAGAACGGTTCTCATCTATCATATCCATCAAGGATTATGCGCCAGAAACTATGGCCGGTATGTTGGACGAACTTTTATCCTTGCCATTTGCATATGTTTTAACACAGTCTTTCGCGTTTGAAGGGCGGCAGAAATCTGTCGACAGACTAGATACAACACGCCGTAAATATGCATCTGCGGATGACTCTATTACTTTGCAGCAACAACTCCTTGATGCAAAAGATCAGGTGCAGGCTGGTGCGGTGGCGTTTGGTCGCCATCACTTAACCTTGCAAGTTTTAAGTGACAATCCCAAAGACCTCGACACAAATGTCAGTAAGGCAATTACCACATTTACGAACACAGGCTGTATTACAGTGCGAGAAGACGTCAATCTGGAAGCTGCCTTCTGGGCTCAACTTCCGGGTAACTTTAGTTATATAGCGCGCGGCGCAGGTATATCATCCTTAAATTTTGCAAGTTTTTCATCCCTGCATAATTATCCATACGGCAAAGAAACGGGCAACCATTGGGGAGACTGCGTCACCACATTTGAAACGGTTGCGGGAACGCCTTTTCATTTTAACTTCCATGTAAATGACCTTGGAAACTTTACGTGTATCGGGCCATCAGGAAGCGGCAAAACTGTCTTATTGGGATTTTTAATGAGCCAAGCTCAAAAATTCAGCCCGAAATGTATATTTTTTGACAAAGATCGTGGCGCAGAAATTCTTATCCGCGCACTTGGCGGAAGTTATGGCTTAATTGAACCCGGCGTCCCGACAGGGTTTAACCCATTACAATTGCCCAACACCGAGGAAAACAGAGCCTTTTTACTAGATTGGATCAAAAGCTTAATTGGGCGGAAAACAACCTCTGATGAGGATAAAATTTTGACGACCGCGATTGGGGAAAATTTCAAACAAAGTAAGTCGGCTCAAAACCTCCACATATTCTCTGAGCTGGTCTTAGGGCAAAGCCGAGATGAACAGCTTGGGCAAGACCTGGCTAAGTGGCATTCCGATGGTGAATACGCTTGGTTATTTGATAATGAAGAAGACACTTTGGATTTAGACTCGCGCGTTATTGCCTTTGATTTAACCTCTATTCTAGACACACCTCTTATTCGTACACCAACCTTACTTTACATGTTTCACCGAGTTCGCATGGCGCTTGACGGAACTAAGTCTCTCATCTTTATTGATGAGGGCTGGAAGGCTCTAGATGATCCAGTCTTTGCAAATAAAATCAAAGATTGGCTTAAAACAATTCGAAAAATGAACGGCGTTATTGGGTTTGGGTCGCAATCGGCCAGTGACGCAGCCAACAGCTCGATTTCCGATAGTTTAATCGAGCAATGCCCGACGCAAATTTTTATGCCGAATTCAAAAGCCAAAGAAGATGACTACCGCGGCGCATTCGCCTTAACTGAGGCTGAATTTCGAGTTGTCAAAGAAAGCCCCGTTGGCTCACGCCAATTCCTAATCAAACAAGGTAATGGCTCTGCGGTCGCAAAATTGGATTTAGCGGGCATGGACGATGAAATTGCAGTTTTATCAGGCCGCACAGAAACGGTAAATTTATTACGGGACATACGAGAAGAAGTCGGGGATGATCCAGATGTTTGGCTCCCTATTTTCCACAAAAGGAGACAAGAATGAGGCAAAAGATAACATTAAAGAACCTACTCGTGACAGGATTTGTCTCGGCGGCTTTTATCCTCCCCGCGGTCTCCGCTCAGGCACAAATTATTGTAAGAGATAATGATGTTGAAGATGCAGTTGAAGAGGCTGAAAGAGAGATAGTTAGGGTAATTGAAGAGCATGATAGAGTCCGAACCGAGTTTGAGGACGGTAAAACGTCCGACTATTATACTGATGCAATAGAACGTCTTGATGCTGTCATCGATGCCATGAGTCATATTGAAAGTGAGACGCGCGATGATGCGATTTTTACCAATCTGGCCACGCAGGATGAAGCTCGCACAGCTATTTTGAGTATATCGGAAGGCAGTGGTAGTACATTTGGCCTAGCATCCCTAACCCCGGACAGTGGAAATCTTAATGATTACCTTAAGCGGTATGGATATTTAAAACCTGAAGAGCTTTACCCGACTACCGACAGTAATGGTAACCCAGTTACAACCAATTCAGCTCTAAGAAACCAGCTTATTGATGAACAAAAAGCCCTATATTATGCCGATGCGCTTGTAGGGGAAGTCGATGCGGCACGGCAAGCTCGCTATGATGCTTATGAAGAATTATCTCAGAAAGCATCAGTTTCCGATGACATCCATAAGGCGCTCGATATCAATAACGCCCTCCTGATTGAAAATGGCAGAAACCTTGCCTTACTCATTCACTTGCAGACAGCGCAGCTCAATAATCAATCTGCACAACTGCGCACTCAAACGCGTGAGCGCGAAACTGTTTCAAATATATTCGGCTTGCGCGGAACTGGCCCAGATTCTTAAAGTCAATAATTAAAGGCAATTATAAAAATAATACATTGAGAGAGAAATCATGAAAAAGATACACACGATAACCACCCTCGCGATTCTTTGTTTCGGCATTACAGGGTGCGCGCACCAAACTCTAAAAGCTCCGTGCGGGCCAACCGCTGGCCTCACCGACCCATGTGGAAACAGAACTCCTATCAATGGCGTTAAGACAGCGAACATCGATCTCGGTAAATATGAAATGTTACTCGAATCCGACATTTCTGGAATTCGGCTTAGGGATAACGGAACACTTAATATCAAAGCGTAATTAATTAGAATCAAGTCGTTAATTAAAAAACATCAACGCCAAGAACCCTAAAAAAGAGAATCTAAGATGCCAAATTGGTTTGAAATTTCGAGTGTTTATTCATCTGTATCAACAACTGTTGATTTGGCTCTTATCGCCATGTTTAGCATTGTAGGGGACGTAGCAAACTCCTTCTCAATATTTGTAACGGCTATGGCAGTAATATATGTGGCTTTGATGGGTTATTCCGTAATGTCAGGCATGATTAAGATAACAGCTCGTGAAATGGGATCAAAATTTGCAAAAATAGTTTTCATACTTTTCATCCTGAACTTATTAACCACGTCAGGAGGTCTTTTAGGGTTAAGTCTGTATAATCAAGTCTGGGAAATCCCGGAAGGTATTGGCGCGTTTTTTGCCGATCGCTTAAGTCCATTTATCAACACTTCCGCAGGCGGCGGCTTATTAGGAAGCGTTTTAAACTTCCTTGGCTTAGGTGTAGACAATGCATTTGATGGCTTGATGGATTCATATGCAAGGCAAGTCACCATCATCGGGAGTTCAGTTTCTGCTGCCCCTGGCGGAGGTGAAACTTTAGGCTTGATTATTTGGTTTGCACTCATGGCGCCGATGTTTTTAACAACTATTTCTATTTTTATAGCAAAATTTGTGTCGGCAGTTTTATTCATTATTGCCCCTCTTGTTTTTGGATTTTCTCTACTTGGGTTTACGAATAATTTTTTAATGTCATGGCTTCGTAGTTTAGCCGTTACGTTCCTGACGGCCATTCTTGTATTTATTATTGGCGCTGCATCCTTAAGCATTGTCATGGTTGAAATGTTACAACTTATCGCAAATGATGGAGGCGGCAGCTTTCTAACTGTTGTTTCTGGCGGAGGCGTTCCACCAGGGTCAGAGTGGTCAATACCCGCTATAGCACCATCGGGGATATTGGCACTATTTGCTCTCATGCTTGTGACGCAAGCCCCTTCCATTGCTTCAAGTATAGTTGGTGTCGCTGCTACAAACAGCCAACAAGCCACGAGCTTCATACAAATCGGAGCCTTGCAGGCTGCGTCGCGATCTGCCGTAACCCCTGCAACCCCTGTAACCCCAACCCCTTAAGTTTGATGTGAAGTTTAAAAGAATAGGTCTTATGAAAGTCGCGTTAAATCACCTCAACACTAAAAGTGATTTATATTAATAAATCACACCCATGAGGTTGTTTGTGCATGATTTTTGCAATGGTTTATAAAAGGAAA
>JBDVGI010000053.1:0-38372 GCA_039962885.1 Litorimonas sp.
AGAATTGCTTTATTCTGCCGGGAATTGGGATTATTCCTTCCGCTAAAACCGCCATTTGGATGCGCGAGAATGTACCCGGTGTGCATATTTCTGACCACATTATTAAACGTCTTAAAGATGCAGATAAACCTGCCCATGAAGGCCGTCTCATCTGCGCGGAAATGATGCAAGAAATGAAAGAAATTGAAGGCGTGAGCGGTATTCATCTTATGGCTTATCGTCAAGAAAAATGGGTGGGGGATGTCGTGAAAAGTTCAAAAGTGCTTGGACCTCGTATCCCGTGGTCACCTGGCAATGATGTCGCAAAGATTTAAAGTATAGTATAGGTTTAACACCTGTCTGAACCATAAGTTAGGATTTATTATGGCACGAACAATATTAGCCTCTGAGACCAAAGAGGTCGTTATAGGATTTGATCAACCTTTCACCATGATTGGCGAACGTATTAACCCTACGGGGCGAAAATTGTTCTCCAAGGAATTGAAAGAATTTAATTACTGGCGTGTCAAGAAAGAAGCCTTGGCTCAGGTCGCGGCCGGTGCACAAGTGTTGGATGTGAATGTCGGCGTTCCGCTCGCCGATGAGCCATTAATTATGTCCGAAGTCATTCCGCTTATCCAGAGCCTCACTGATACGCCTTTATGTATTGATAGCTCGGTTATGGATGCATTAGAAGCAGGCTTGAAGGTCTATAAAGGCCGCCCATTGCTAAATTCCACGACCGCAGAAGAAGAAGTCATGGAACGTATTTTGCCGCTTGTAGCGAAATATGATTGCGCTGTTGTGGCAATTTCAAATGATGATACGGGCATTTCCCAAGACCCTGATGTGCGTTTTGAGGTCGCTAAGCGTATTGTTAACCGCGCGGCAGATTACGGGATCAAGCCCGAGGATGTTGTTGTTGACCCGCTTGTTATGCCTATCGGCGCGGTCAATAGTGCGGGCACAGATGTGTTCAGATTAGTAGGTCGTTTGCGTAAGGAACTTGGCGTCAATACAACCTGCGGCGCGTCCAATGTCGCCTTTGGTTTGCCTGAACGTCACACAATTAATAATGCCTTCTTACCTATGCTCGCAGCGGCGGGCATGACATCAGCTATCGTGAATCCACTTGATGCTGGTTTGGTGCCAGCAGTACGCGCGGCGGATGTTCTTAACGGCGTAGATCCAAGCTGCGCAAACTGGATTAAAAATTACCGTCCTGCCCCAGCAGAGGGTGAAGGCCGCAGAGGCCGTGGGGGACGGCGCCGTCGTGGCTAATCATATAAATAAAACTCATGTGAAAAAAACTAACGCAGGTAAGCGCCTCTGCGGGACTGTCTTGTGTAGTGCTAAAGACGTATCAGATATGCGGCATTGTCATTACCATCTAAGCCAAAAACTCATGAGGTTGCCTATATTTGGCGGAAATCAATCACGCCATTATATTTCTGCGAGTATTGCATAATGACGACGCATACACTTATCTTTACACCTTCTGGGCTGAAAATGAACGCTCAGGACGGAGAAAGCGTCTATGATGCGGGTTTGCGTGCAGGGGTTGATATTCAATCTATTTGCGGCGGCAAGGGTTTGTGTAAGCGCTGCCAAATTGAAATTGATACAGGTAAACATGCTAAGTTCAAAATTGCAGTTTCAGAAAACAATTACTCGCAACTCTCCCCAACTGAGAAAAAGGCTATTCATGATGGGGAATTACCAGAGGGTCGCCGCCTATCTTGCCGCACCAAAATACGCGGTGATTTGGTTGTTAATATCCCCGCAGACTCCCGCGAGCGTGAAACTGCGATTGAGAAGAAAAGCACAACATTCGAAACAGAGCTAAATCCTGCTATTTCGCTTTATATGGTCAAATTGCCTGTTCCGACACTCGAAGATAATCCTTGCGACGGGGAGGCTTTAATTGAAGCGCTTAAAAGTGAACACGCCATAACTGCACGAACGTCTCACCGTATGATGATTAAACTGCAAGAGATATTGCGCAAACATGAGCGCACGGTCACTGCAGTTGTACGCGATGGCGACCAAATCATAGATGTGTGGCCCCCGTCACCCTTTGACCTCTTTGGGGCCGCGATAGATATAGGTTCAACGTCCATAGCGCTATATGTGTATAATCTGGCCACGGGCGTTCTCATCTATGAAAAAGCTGCGATGAACCCGCAAATTCGGTTTGGTGAAGATCTGATGAGCCGTGTGTCTTATATTATGATGAATAAAGGCGGAGAGGCCAAGTTAACAGATACAATTCGGACACAAATTCGGGAAATGCTAGCGGAGGCCGTAACAACGTTAGAGCTAGGAGAGCATCAACTATTAGATGTCATATGTGTGGGGAATCCCATCATGCACCACCTCTTTATTGGGGCTAATCCCGTTGAACTGGGCGTTGCGCCATTCACACTTGCTATTAAAGACTGGATTGATATTCCCGCTAAAAACTTAGACTTAGGCCTGTCTGACACGGCGCAAGTATCTTTATTTCCGCTCATTGGCGGTCATGTTGGGGCCGATACATCTGCGGCGTATTTAACCCAAATTGCGCGTATGACAGACCGCTCCGTTTTGCTAGTGGATATTGGGACGAACGCAGAAATTGTTCTCTCGCATAATGGCAAAGTCGCTGCGGCGTCTTCTCCAACAGGGCCAGCCCTTGAAGGGGCGGAGATTAGCTCTGGCGTCCGCGCGACTCTGGGTGCGATTGAGCGGGTTAGAATTGATCCAATCACCAAAAATGCCAAAGTAAAAATTATCGGCCATGATGACTGGGTTTCTGACACGGACGGAACCCTTGAAGGGCATAAAGTCGTTGGAATATGCGGATCTGGGATATTCGAAGTCATGGTGGAAATGGCAGCTGCTGGTTTGCTTGATCAGAGTGGTTTATTTAAACCTGAAGCGGCTCCGCATCGTTTTAGTCAAGATGGGAATGTGTGGAAATATCTTTTGGTTGATCAAGTGGGAAACCAAATCATCGTCAAGCAAACTGATATTCGCGCTGTTCAGCTGGCTAAGGCTGCGCTTTATGCGGGCGCGCAGCTCCTGGCAGAAAGCTTGAATTGCACGAAATTCGACGAGGTTTTACTCGCTGGTGCATTCGGAACGCATTTGGATAGTCGATATGTGGCAGATATTGGTATTATTCCCATGGCTCCTGCGGATATTATTAGCTCTGTTGGAAACGCGGCAGGGATGGGCGCGGCTATGGCGTTGCTTAATGTCGATGAACGCGTGCGCATTAGGGCGGCTGTGAACGAGATTGAAAAAATGGAGACGGCCCTAGAGCCAAAATTTCAAGACTACTTTGTGGATGCTATGAAGTTTCCAACTGCGTCGCCTCCATCTGGGGATAAAACGCGCGGACGACGTAGGCGTAGATCGTAATATTCCGAATAATGTTTTTAATTAATGCGATAAATTTTTTATATTTTGTAATTTTTACAGTAAGTTATAGTGATTATTTGCGCTAAGCGACGTGATGTTAAAGGCTTAATCTTGGAGTGAATTTGTTTATGTGTTTTGTGTGAGAACCTCTGCGCCCATGGAGCGAAATGTTTCGAAGGATAATTATTATAATGCAGATCTAGACTGGTTTAATTTTGAGCTATATTTTCGGGGTTTTATATTTGGGGTTATGTAAGCAGGAATTATATCTCCATTGAGTATTATAGTGTTTTTTGATCCATAAGCGAGACAAGCTGACAAGCTTGCTAGAGCCTTTAAAACTGTGAAATTGCCTGCATATTATCGATTGTAATACGATTTTATCAGCGGTTGAAAATACGACTCAGAACGAGGTTGGTTTCAAAAATCTTTGTAAAACAGGGTGTTTAAGAGCGTAATTTTACTGTTTTTAGTCATTTTTTGCAAAAAAGGTAGTTGAAAAAAAACAAAAAAAGAACGTTTTTATTTGTTAAGTTATTGAATTTAATTCATTTTTATTAATGAACGGTTTTGCTTTTTTGATTATGATAAGGTGTCATGATTTGTAATTATTTATTCACTTCATATTCAGAGAGTTTAGCGCTATAAGTGCATTATTCATTGATGACATGTCAGAGTCCCGGGGTGGGGATGGCAGATTTATGAAATGTAGTTAAACATTAGGGAATACAAAATGAAAAAGGTTTTATTATTGAGCGCTGTTTCCGCGTTCGGGATAATGACATCATCATCTATAGCAAATGCTAATGATGATGACGGTTGGTATCTACGCGGTAACGCGGGTTATGGTATACACACGGAAAGTGGTATTACAGGAGATGTTTTAAGCGGAGTCCATGATGGTGGCGTTCAAAGTGAAGGCGACCCTGCCTACTCTGTTGGTGCGGGCTATGACTTCGGAAATAACTTCCGTGTAGAGCTGGATGGCGATTACCTTCAGACAGATCTAGGATCTCTTGGACAATTGCCTGCTTCCTCTGCTAAGTTGCGGACGACTTCAGTTATGTTGAACGCGCTTTATGATTTCGACGGACTTGGAAGATTTGAACCGTTTATCGGTGCTGGTGTTGGTTTGGTTAGCACGAATGCAAAATTAGTTGCGCATGATTTCGCGACGGCTGGACAGTTCGTACAGTCTGATGCGTGTGTTGGTACCAGAACAGCTGCAACAGCTAATCAAGGTTTAAGCTGTTCTATTGATGATTTCGATAGAGGCATTGGCTTCCAACTTCTTGCGGGTTTGGGCTATGAGCTTACAGATAATTTGACTTGGGATACGCATTATACATATCTACAAGGGCCTGATGTTGAAGTTAGAGGCGTACAGACAAACGGTGTAACAGGCGCGCAGACAGCTATTGACGCAGTCGTAGAGCGGGCTGGTGCACACACTCTTGTAACAGGTTTGCGTTATAAGTTTGGCCATAGTCATACACCAGAGCCAGTAGCGTTCACACCTCCGCCAACACCGCCAAAACCAACATTTACATGCTGGGATAATACTATTGTTGAAACATCTAGCCAATGTGCGGCTAAACCTGTCCCTACACAAACATGTTGGGATGGTTCAGTCATTAACGCGACTGCTACGTGTTCTACACCGCCTCCTCCTCCGCCAACATACACATGTTGGGATAATAGCGTTGTGTATGATTTAGCAACGTGTCCAACACAGGTTGTGGAGCAACGTGCAAACCTAAACTTATGTGCTGAATCACCTGTGGCAATCTTTAATGTGCCAGTGAATGCAACACCTAAGCAGTTGCCACGTCTTGGTACATTGCCTGAGTTTGGCGATTCACATAGCTTAACACCATCGCAGTTCTATGAGAAACTAGATGCGCGTTATAAAGATAATGCAACGGACAAAGCCTATTTGAACTACCTGTTTAAATCTATGGGTTACTCAAATGGTTGGGCCGATGCGCAGGCTTATATGTTCTCAGAAGAAGTGCTACCAGTTGGTACGCGCGGATTGTTAGGACTTGGTAAGCAGCATCACTATAATTACTCAATTCTACCAACAAATCAGCGTGATCGCGAAGCGTTCCGTATCCAAAGTGCAAATGGATCAGTTGTTCACTTCATGAAAACATGTGGTAACTACATGTATGCATGTGAATAGAGTTAAGTCTATTTAGCTAAGATTAACGCCCCCTGATGAATTTCAGGGGGTTTTTTTGTGCGTTATTTTAGAGATAAAAACAGTCTTCTTAACATGTTTTCTTCAAGATGTTCTCTCAAATGTAGGTTTCTATATCTAAAGAGTTTAGGTCTTGTTGAGAGTAATGTAACAGATGGCTCCGTCTTCTGTGCGGCGCATTTCTGGAGCTGCGTGGATAAGTTCGCAAAGAAAAACGGCGCCTTACACGAAGTATGACGCCGTTTTATTATAATACGTAAAAGTTTTTTAGATTTGGGTTTAGACGGAAGATTCCTTTGTAATATCAAATCTGTCAGCCATCATAACCTTGTCCCACGCCGCGATGAAGTCAGCTTTGAACTTGGCTTCTACACCGTTTTCGGCATAAACCTCGGCCAACCCGCGCAGGATTGAATTCGAGCCAAACACAAGATCAGCGCGCGTACCCGTATATTTGACAGCGCCCGTCTTGCGGTCTTTACCTTCGAAAATTTCGCCAGACTTGTCAGAACTCCAAGCCGTGTTCATATCAAGCAGGTTCTTTAATCCATCATTGGTGAGTGTCCCAACTTTGTCAGTAAAGACACCGTGATTTGAACCACCTGCATTGGCTCCTAATGTCCGCAAGCCAGCAACTAGGACCGTCATTTCAGGTGCAGTTAGTGTCAAAAGCTGTGCTCGGTCAACAAGTAAGGCTTCTGTTGCACGCGGGTCAGATGTGTTTTTGTAATTCCGGAAGCCGTCAAATTTTGGCTCAAGAACCTCAAAGCCAGCGATATCCGTTTGCTCTTGTGTGGCATCTGTACGGCCAGGTGTGAAGGGTACAGATTCTCCCGAAGCTTGTTCAATCGCGGCGCAACCCCCTAGAACAATCAAATCGGCCAATGAGACGTTTGCGCTCGATTTGGCTTTTATACCTTCAAGCACGGTAATCACGTCGGCTGTGCCTTTATTGATATCCCAATCTTTTTGAGGAGCCAGACGAATACGCGCACCATTGGCGCCGCCGCGTTTGTCAGATCCGCGGAAGGTGGACGCAGATGCCCAAGCCGTACTCACAAGCTGCGCAACTGATAAACCAGATCCGAGGATATCTTTTTTCAAGGCTGCAATTTCAGTATCGCCAATGAGCGCGCCTTTATGAGCTGGAAGTGGATCTTGCCAGATAAAATCTTCTGCAGGCACTTCTTCGCCAAGATAGCGTGTTTTTGGTCCCATATCGCGATGTGTCAGCTTAAACCAAGCCTGTGCATAGGCTTCCGCAAACTCTTCGGGATTGTCAAGAAACTGTTGCGAGACTTTCGCATAATCAGGGAATAGCTTGAGAGCCATATCAGCCATTGTCATCATCAAAGGTTGTGTTTGTGATGGGTCATGCGCCATAGGGGCTTCTGGTGCACCTTGGCCTGCAACGGGTGTCCACTGTACGTGACCTGAAGCACTTGTTGTTTGCTCCCAATCATAGCCCAGAAGCACTTCGAAATACTCCATATTCCATTGATCAGGTGAGGGCGTCCAAGCGCCTTCAAAGCCAGCGGTTGTTGTATCGTCGCCTTTGCCAGACCCATGCGTATTTATCCAACCAAAGCCTTGGTTTTCCATTGGCGCGCCTTCTGGCTCCACGCCGACGTTGTCTTCCGGCCCTGCGCCGTGACCTTTACCGAAGGTGTGTCCACCTGCGACAAGAGCAACGGTTTCGTAATCATCCATCCCCATCCGTCCAAATGTATCGCGAATGTCATAAGCGGACTTCAATGGGTCTGGATTACCGTTCGGGCCTTCTGGATTGACGTAAATCAAACCCATTTGTACCGCCGCGAGCGGGGTCGCTAAATCGCGTTCGCCTGTGTAACGATTATCAGCGAGCCATTCCGTTTCGGGGCCCCAGTAAATATCTTCTTCAGGTTCATAAACATCTTCGCGTCCGCCGCCGAAACCAAAAGTTTTAAATCCGCATGATTCCATGGCAACATTACCAGCAAGGATGAGAAGGTCAGCCCATGATAACTTATTACCATATTTGGCTTTAATTGGCCAAAGTAGACGGCGGGCTTTGTCTAGGTTTCCATTATCTGGCCAACTGTTGAGAGGTGCAAAGCGTTGTGATCCAGTATTTGCGCCGCCGCGGCCATCATATAACCGGTAAGTGCCGGCACTGTGCCATGTCATACGCACAAATAAACCTGCATAGGTGCCGTAATCTGCTGGCCACCAATCTTGGCTGTTGGTCATGAGTTCTGTTAGGTCGGCTTTGACGGCGCTTAGATTTAGGGTGCGAAAGGCTGCGGCGTAGCTAAATTGGCTACCCATAGGATTCACATTTGGTGAGTTTTGATTTAAAACTTTTAAATTAAGTGCTTCTGGCCACCAACGTTGATTTGATGTACTTCCTGATGCTGCGGCTTCGTTGGAACCGTGCATGACAGGGCATTTACTAATGTCGCCCATGAATCTCTCCTATTTCAATTGAGTTAACAACTCATAGCGCTTTGTCAGTCTGTGGAACAATCGTTTTTTCCAATATCTACGATAGATAATAACAATGATTTTTGCTTAAACCATCGGAATTTTTTAATGGAGAATGTAAAAGAGCGCACTTGCACTTCAACATTTTGCCGAATAGCGTGAAAGGAAAAGAGGGAACTATGAAAAAGTCTTTAGTGTTAGTTGTTTTGGCGCTCGGCGTAGCGTCTGGATGTAGCAATGCTGATACAACTTCGCCTAATTTGAACGAGGTACAGATTGAGGTAGATCATTTATCACAACGGGCTAAAAATGTAGAAATCATCCGAGATGATTATGGCGTGCCGCATATTTACGGCAAAAGCGATGCCGACGCTGTTTTTGGTATGCTCTACGTACAGGCTGAGGACGATTTTCCACGCATAGAACGCAATTACATTTGGGCGATGGGGCGTTTGGCTGAAATAGACGGGGAAGACGCACTTTATAGTGACTTACGTGCACGGCTTTATATGACAATAGATCAGGCAAAGGCGGCTTATGCCAATGCGCCTGCGGATGTGAAAGCTTTATGCGAGGCATTTGCCGATGGCTTGAATTATTATCTTGCCGTAAATCCAGATGTAACGCCAAAATTGCTCACTAAATTTGAACCGTGGATGCCGATGTTCTTCTCCGAAGGATCTATTGGGGGAGACATAGAGCAAATTCCGCTTGCAGGAATTCGTGCGTTTTACGGCAATGGTAATCCTAAAGCGGCCCCCTTATCAGAGGCGACACGCCCCGTGGAGTATGAAGAACCCTCTGGCTCTAATGGATTTGCGCTATCTGGAGATTTAACACACTCGGGTGATGCGATGTTGTTGATTAACCCGCACACTTCATTTTATTTCCGCCCAGAAATTCATGTTGTGAGTGAACAGGGCCTCAATGCATATGGGGCTGTGACGTGGGGGCAGTTTTTTGTCTATCAAGGCTTTAGCGAGAAAAATGGCTGGATGCATACATCAACCTATGTTGATTTCATTGATCACTATCGCCAAGAAGTCTTTGAGAAAGACGGGACGCTTTGGTATCGCTACGGTGATAAAGCTCGGCCCGTTAAAACGTCCCAAGTGATACTCAAATATAAAGACGGAGATCAGATTTCAGAAAAAACTTTCCCAATGTATCACACGCATCATGGCCCTGTGACGCACATGGAAAATGGCCAATGGGTTGTGACCAAGATTAATTGGGACCCTGTTAATGCACTCAAACAATCTTTCCTCCGCACGAAAACAAACGGACATTCAGAGTTTTACCAAATGATGGATATTCGAACTAATTCGTCGAACAATACCGTCTATGCTGACCAACAAGGTAATATTGCTTATTACCATGGAAATTTTATCCCGCGCCGCGATGTACAATTTGATTATTCGAAGTCGGTAGACGGGGCCGACCCTCGTACAGATTGGCAAGGCACGCATAGCGTTGACGAAGCTATTACCTTACTCAATCCGCCGAATGGTTGGATACAAAACGCGAATTCTACGCCCTTTACAACGGCAGGCCCGCAACATAGTCCCAAGCGGGAAAACTACCCAGCCTATATGGCGCCTGACAAAGAAAACACGCGCGGACTTCATGCGGTAGATGTTTTGTCCAGTGCCGCAGATGTGACACTCGATAGCCTAATAGAACTGGCGTATGATCCAAAACTTGTAGCGTTTGAGATGATCACCCCAAGTTTAATTAACGCTTATGAGACGAGTAATAAAAACCCCGATTTGGCTGAGGCTATAGACATTTTAAAGGCCTGGGATCATACGGTTTCAGGCAATTCTGTGGCCATGTCTGTTGCACATTTTTATGGCATGGAAATGCTTAGCACTGATAGAAAGCCCAAAGGCTTAACGCGGTTAGAAACATATCAATATTTCTCAAACCCTACGTCTCAATCCTCGCTTGGCGCTATTCAACTGGACTTATTACAAGCCGCTATAAGCAAAATGAACGCCGATTTCGGGACGTGGAAGACACCTTGGCAAGAGATTAACCGGTTTCAGCGCCTTACGGGAGATATAGACCATCCATTTGACGATGATGCGCCGAGTTACGGTGTGCCGCTTGCGTCTGGACGTTGGGGGGCTTTGGCGGCTTATGGCGCGCGGGCAGGCGATGAAACGAAAAAGCTATATGGCTACCGAGGCAATAGCTTTGTAGCTGTTGTTGAATTTGGCGATAAAGTTCAGGCGAAAAGCTTACTGGCAGGCGGTCAGAGCGGTGACCCTAAATCGGTGCATTTTGACGATCAAATACAGCGCTATATCAATCACGATTTCAAAGATGTGCATTATTACCGCGAAGATGTTGAAGCGCACGCAACGCGCATATACAAACCGGGGGAGTGAATGAAGATCATCTGTAAATATGCGGACGAATTATAGCGGTTATAGAGTTTAATCCTCGCCATAGCCGCTGCGTATAATCTGAGTCTCAAACTTTACTGAGAGGCTCTATGCTTAAAACACCATCTTTGAACTTATCTTTACTCACCGCCGCGCAAGCGCAAAAACATGTCACCGTCAATGAGAGTTTTATTCGCCTTGATAATGTCGCGCAACTTGTGGTGCAATCTCGCAGCTTATCTACCCCGCCAAGCAGGCCTGATAATGGTGATTGCTATCTTATCCCCGAAACAGGGAGTGAGGAATGGGGGCAAAACCCGCAGGCGATAGCTTGTTATTCGGACGGAGCATGGGAATATATTACGCCGCGCGATGGATGGAGGACTTGGTCACTTGAAGATGATGCTTTGTTGGTTTTTAAAAATGGAGTTTGGTCAGAACTGACAAGCGATAATGGGCAAGATGATGATAACCGTTTCAATCAACTGACATCCGTTGGTATTCAAACCACCGCAGATGAGACAAATAGATTAAGCTTGAAAAGCCCTGCATCTCTTTTTGATTATGAGGAAAATGATCACCGCTTGAATATTAACAAGCAATCAGAAACCGATAATTGCAGCATTATTTTTCAAACACAATATACAGGTCACGCTGAATTTGGCTTATCGGGCAGTAATGATTTCCAGGTCAATGTCAGCTCAGATGGTCAAAATTTTAAGACCGCGATTCAGACCAATCAAAATGGCGATGTGAGTTTTCCGCAAGGCGTGAATGCGGCCCGTCTCGTCAGCGGGATCACGGATGCAGGCGGAGTTGATACAGTGCTTGGCCCGCCAAATTTAACAACCGTATTGACAGCGCGTGCAGCATTCGATTTTGAAGCTAATGTCTTGTATTTTAGTGCTTTTTATGTTGATCGTCCTACGCAATATTTAGGCGGAGCTTGCGCTGTTATTGCTGCGAGCCCCATATCAGGCAGTGTTATGCGTGCAGGACTTTATGAATTAGGACAGGCCAATGGGAATAATTGGAGCGCTGGAGCGCAGGTTGCTGATCTTGGGATGTGTCCCGCCGATGAAACTGGGCATAAGAACTTTGACTTAGACACGCCGATAACCTTGCAAGCTGGATGGTACTTGCATGCTATTGGAGCAAATGCCGACGGGATAGAAGTTCGGGCATTAGATTGCCTGACGCCTGGAACTTATCTGTTAACGCAGTTTAGTTCAGGTGGAAATAGTGACTTTCGGATAACAGGTATAGGCCGATATTTATTTTCAGATTCTATTCCAGAACTGTTCAATGGCCCGTTACCGCAACAGTTCCCATCGGTTTTAAAAGATAGAGTTGCTACTTCATATACAAGACAGCTCTTTTTAGTTCCAAAATGGAAACGCTGGACATAGGCGTGTTTGCATATGTTTTTGAAGAGGTAGCGCAAAGGGGTGAATGCGATTAGCCGCCGCTAAACCCGCGTAGAACTCCTGCGATATTATCACCAATTTCGGGCACGCCGTAACCACCTTCCATGATAAAGCACGTTGGTAGGCCAAGCTTTGCGATTTTTGCGCCATAATGTGCAAAATCTTGCGTCTTGAGTTTAAAGGCGGAGATCGGGTCATGTTCGAATGTATCAACGCCAAGAGAAACGACAAGCGCGTCGGCTTTGAAGGTTGCAATAGAGCGCAGCGCTGTGGTTAAAGCTTGGCTCCATTTACTATAGTCCGTATCGGGCGGTAGCGGGTAATTAGCGGTAAAGCCCGCGCCCGCGCCAGTGCCTGTTTCATCCTCATGACCCCAAAAATACGGGAAGTGGTGATCAGGATGGCCATGAATCGAGGTGAAAAACACATCATCTCTGGCGTAGAAAATATCTTGTGTCCCGTTGCCGTGATGAAAATCTACGTCCAAAATCGCCACGCGCTTTGCTCCGTTATCGCGTAGGGCTTGAGCGGCAATAGCACTATTATTAAGCAGGCAATATCCTGACATATAAGTCGCCCCTGCATGGTGGCCCGGTGGTCTGATGAGGGCGAAACTAGCATGGCCTTGAGATGCGCTATTTGCGGCGCTAAGGGCGCAATCCGCGGTTGCTGTTAGAGCGTCCCATGTTGTTTGTGTGATGACCGTATCGGCGGAGCTGCTATAATAGCCTGCCGCGCCGTCTATATCTTGGGGCGGGGCGGAACGGCGTGCATTATATGGGTAGCTCATCGGTAAGACATCGCCTGCATAACCCGCCGTTTTCCAACGCGTCCAAGCCGTTTGCAAGAACTCTACATAGTCTTCGCTGTGGACAGCGGTTATGCGCGATGTATCATGGCGCGGCGCGGATAAATGATTGGCGAACCCATGTTTGGATAACCCGTCTAATAACATAGCCATACGGTGCGGGGCTTCGTGAGGGGCTATCATTTCTCCGCGGTGTAGTTCTTTGACCGGGTTATGGGACAAATGTTTATCTGTATAATAAATACGCATTTACATCACTCCTATGGCCCGTAATATTCCGCGTAGCCCAAGCCCTATTGTTATCATGATAATCCCGCCGCCAATGGTGTTGGCTACCTTTCCATTAACGTAATCGCCGAGCATATCTTTGCGGTTCATAGCAAAGAGCAAAAAGGCTGCAACGATAGGCAAGAGCAACCCATTGGCAAATTGCGCCGCGAGGATGATTTGTATGGGTTTGATGCCTGTTAGGGCAATTAAAGCGCCTGAGGCAATGACGATAAGGCTTATGACTTTGAAAGGTTTTGAGCGCACACCATCCTTGATGCCCATGATTTCGGTAATCGCATAAGCCGTGGCAAACGGGGCGGTGATGCTACTGGTTAAGCCTGCAGCAAACAGGCCAACCGCTAAAATGTAAGCAGAAAATTGTCCGTAGAGCGGAGTGAATTGCTGGGCCATATCACCTGCATTTTTAATATCCACTGTCTGACCCTTTGCGATTTGCTCGAGCGCAAAACTCGCCGCAGTTGCGGCTATCAAAATTGTAATCAAGCCGCCCAAACCAATGGCAATGGCGGTGTCGGCGCGCGCCGCCTTTAAGTCATTTGGGTTATGCCATTTGTCTTTCACAGCAGAGGCGTGGAGGAAGATATTATAAGGCACAATTGTTGTGCCAATGAGTCCTATGAGAATAAACAAACTTCCATCGGGAATACTGGGCGTAAACAATCCTTTCAACATCGCAGTAACATCTGGTTTGACCATAAAAAACGCGAGTAAAAATGAAATCGCCATGAGCATCACAAGTGACAGTAATAAGCGTTCAATTATTTTGTAATTACCACGCAAAACTAACAAAGTTGCGATTGCAGAGATTCCAATAATGGAGAGTTTGAAAATAAGAGCGCTATCGCCAAATATAGACCCAACCCCTAGCGCTGCGCCAGATAAGTTCCCGCCTTCATACGCACAATTTCCTATGAATAAAGCCAAGCCAATGATGATGAAAAGAGGCCATTTCAAATGGGATTGCGACAGAGTTTCGCGCAACACTTGACCTAATCCTTTTTGTGTCACAATGCCAAGGCGCGCCGCCATTTCCTGCAAAGCGATTGTTGCTAATGTGGCAAAGACAAGGGCCCAAAGCAGAGCGTAACCAAATTGCGCTCCTGCCACTGTGCAGGCTGTGACGGTTCCAGGACCAATGAAGGCTGCGGCGATAAGGGCGCCTGGCCCAATATCTTTGAGACGTTTAAATAGCATAACCTATGTTTATGACGTTAGCGCACGCCGTCAATAGCTGCGTTATAGTTTTCGCTTAAACGGGAGTGTTAAAGCCCAAAATAAATTCGCGGGTGCAGTGGTCTGATGCTCTTCAAGGCCAATGGTCATCTTATCATGGCCTAGGCTTGGGTTGACAGTATAGCTACCAAAAATTCGATCCCATAGGGATGTACTAAAGCCGTAATTGCTATTGGTTTCGGGCTCTATGGTTGAGTGATGAATACGGTGCATGTCAGGGGTGACTATAAAACGACGCAAACCCATATCTACACGAGGCGGCAAGCGTAAATTCGCGTGATTAAACATCGCGCTGCCATTAAGAATAATTTCAAAAATAATTACAGCAATAACGGGCGCGCCAATGAGCGCGATTAGCACCATTTTAAATCCCATAGACAAAACAATTTCAATAGGATGAAAGCGTAGGGCCGTAGTGACATCTATGTCTCTGTCTGTGTGGTGAACTTTGTGAAACCGCCACAGCCATGACCATTTATGCGATACGACATGCTGCCAATAAATCATCATATCTAAAATAATTATTGTTGTTATGACTGACAGCCAATTCGGTACGTGAATTATATTGAAAACGCCCCAACCCTTTGCGGCCGCCATAGTTGCAACACCGACGGCTACGATTGGAAATAAAATGCGAACGGTAAGGCTATCAATGACGACGAGTAAGAGGTTAGAGGACCATCTGACAGGACGGGCTTGGGTGCGAGCTTTACGTGGTAATACCGCTTCCAAAAACATCATAGACAGCAGGATAAATAAGAACACTCCCATGCGCAGCTTAGCTTCATTATTAAGTATAAAGTCTGTCATATCCTTTTCACCTTTGTGATACTATGTGAGCCATATATGAAAGTGAAATTAATTCCTGTCATATTCTGATATTTTTCTTGGCTTTAATGTGTTAAAACGGCATTGAAGAGCGGGTATGTTATTCCATGAGAGATATTATAATGAATCAGACAACATTTCGCCGATTGATGGTTTTACTGCATTTGTTTGCAGCTTCATTTATGCTTCCTGCCTTTGGGCTTGTTGCAATAACAGGCGGGCTTCATATGGTTGGCGGCGGAGAAAAATTAGAAACACAATCCGTTACTTTACCTGCCGGCACGACACTGGATTTTAAAAGCCCGACCTTAGAGGCCGATGTGCGGGAGCTTTTTAAACAAAACGATATCGATGTTAAATTTGGTTATATTAAAAACCGCGGTAGACTTATTCAAACGCGACCAACCTCTCGAACTTATGTAGAAATTGCGCAAACCCCAAAGGGATTACAAGCATCAATCAAAAAGCCAAATTTCCAAAAAGCGATGATGGAAATTCATAAAGGGCACGGCCCGAAAATTCTTCGCAGCTATCACAAGCTTGTCGCATTGGTGCTCGTTCTAGTTATTCTAAGTGGGTTTTTAGCGGGTATTTTTGCCAAAACTTACCGCCGTAAAACTCTTATAGGGCTTATAATTGGATCGGCTTTATATATTGCTTTGATTATGTTTGGCTAAAAACCGACTTTAGACATAGGGCCAGTCTTGCATAAGATGCGAACTGTTATTAATTGATGTCGAATGAGAAAGATGAGCTGTATATGTTTATCTAGTTGATTTATCTGTGTTTTCAATATGGAACGTATTCCAAAACATATAGGACTGAAGAGGTTTTGAAGGTGTGGTATGAATCTCATTGCTTGTGTAAAATTCTGATTCATAAATTGAGAGAAAATATGGCGGCGTTTTGATTGACACATTAACAGAATTACCAAAGCGAGTAGCGGATAAGCGCGTTTATCGTCGCCACTTCCAAAAAGCAGATGGCCGTGATTTACTGCTTTATGGCTATAGTCCGCATAATGAAGTCCCGCTTGCACAAGATAATAACGCGGTCGCTACAGGCGGAGAACTACGCTGGCATCCCCTACGGCGTGAGTGGAATGTCTACGCCCCCCACCGTCAGGCGCGCACGTTTAAACCTTCTGCTGCAGATGATCCTTTGGCGCCGTCAGTTAAAGGCGGCGCTACCACAGAAATTCCTTTCGTAAACTTTGAATTAGCTGTTTTTGAAAATAAATTCACGAGTCTACATGCCCGTGCGCCTGTACCTATGCCTCTTAACGCAGCAGATATAAAAACTGCGCGTGCCAAAGGCCGGTGTGATGTGATTGTTTATTCGCCCGATTCTATTGGTAACTTGCATAGCCTTGGCCAAGATAAACGCAGATTGATTTTAAGCGCGTGGAATGACCGTTATCAAAGCCTATTTGATCAAGGGTGTGAGTATGTTTTGCCCTTTGAAAACCGCGGCGATGCTGTTGGGGTTACATTGTCGCACCCCCATGGGCAGATTTATGCTTTCCCATTTGTCCCGCAAGTTCAGAGTAATGCTGCGTGTGCATTTGCCGAAGGATATAATTTGGAGGCCGCTATCAAAACGGCACGGCCCGATTATGAAGTCACCAATGCAGGAGGGTTAAGCGCTTTTTGTCCACCCTTTGCTCGCTTCCCGTTCGAGGTTTGGATAGCGCCTGAAACTCACGCCGCTGGGCCATGGGCATTTAATGAGACACAGTTGGACGGTTTTGCGCATCTTTTAGGCGATATAACGCGGCGCTATGATGAATATTTCCAAGCCCCTACATCATATATGCTCAGCTTGCATGCGGCCCCGCGCGGCGCGAATGATACGTTTCACTTCACGGCACAATTTTATCCATTACTACGCGCGCCAAACCGTGTGAAATATTTAGCTTCAGTCGAACAAGCCACTGGCGCGTTTACGGTGGATGTTATGCCTGAAATGGCTGCCAAGACTTTACGAGTCTTGTAACCTTATTTTAGAGATAATTATGGTGGATATTTTCGAAAGTGCATTTGGCGCGGCACCTGCGCAATCTGGCTTTACGCCCGGACGCGTCAACCTAATCGGGGAGCATACAGATTATAACGGCGGAATGGTTTTACCAATGGCGCTTAAACAAGGTCTGTTCCTAACCTTAAGTCCGCGACAAGATCATCAGGTCCACATCATATCTGATAAGTTTGGGGATGTTTCGGCGCGTAATATGTCCGAAGTCACAACAGGGAATTGGTCTGACTATGTTTTAGGGGCGATTATCTATGCGAATAAAGCAGGGTTTTTATCAGGCGGTGCGAATGTGGCCATTCAAACCGATTTACCAATCGGCGCAGGGTTGTCGTCATCGGCGGCGGTGATTGTTGGCTTACTCAAGCTAGCTAGAAATCATGCGGGGGCACATATGCGTGATGCGGATATTGCTGTATTGGCTCGCCGTGTTGAAAATGAATTTATTGGTGTACCGTGCGGAATTATGGATCAGATGGCAGTGGCGATTGCACAGCCCGATCAAGCTTTGGCGCTTAATACAAAATCTCTGGATTATGATGTGATCGGTTTGCCGCAGGATTACCATATGGCCGTGATACATTCTGGTGTTTATCGCCAGCTCAATGAAGGTCGTTACAAAGCCCGTAAAGAGGAATGTGATATTATTAAATCTCATCTTGGCCGTCAGGATATTTGTCTGATGTCAGATGCAGAATTTGAAACCTTAGTTAAATGTCCAGATAATATCCGACGCCGTGCGCATCATTGCATGAGTGAACATCGCCGTACAGTTAAGGCTGTAGACATGTTAAAATCTCAACACATACAAAGTTTCGGCAAACTTATGATTGATAGCCACGTCTCTATGCGGGATGATTTTGATATAACTGTGCCGCAAATAGATGTGCTTGTAGAAGACGCTGTTAAGTTCGGAGCTTTAGGCGCGCGCATGACAGGCGGCGGCTTTGGAGGATGCATTGTGGCCTGTATACGCTGTGATTTACTTCCGTCTATGACTGAGCAGTTATTGTCTAAACATAAGAGTGCATTTTTTGTGAGCTAGACGTTAAATTCCATCTGAAATGAACTTTATTATTTTGGATGTATTTCAAAGGTTATGAGTAAATTATCATTGGAGAGCGTTTAATTAAGCTCTGCATTTACGAATTTACCCGTTACGACAGTGGTGAATTTAGATGGCATTAAGTAAAATTGAAAAATAGCTTAAAAAGTTATATCTTTTTAAGCTATTTTGCGGTATCAACGCTTATGATTTCGATATTAAAACAATATTTAATCGCAATTTTATTGTTTTTACTGGCATTTTTCTTAGGTCTGTAAATACTAAAATTGCAAAAGGTTGCCGCACTCTGGTGGTCTTTATAAAACCTCATTGCCTCGCGGTAGTGTTTTCTACAGTCCTATCCAAATTATATATTTGACGACGTTATCGGTTCATTTTGACTGAAGCTAATCCGTTGTTTGATTTTCATATGAATATGCGGCATTGATGTGCCATCCCGTGTAATATTGGTAAATGGCGGGTAGGTGGGATGCTTTATGAAGGCCACAATTAACGATGTCGCGAAGCGTGCAGGTGTCTCTATGAAGACGGTTTCACGCGTTTTGAACAAAGAACCAAATGTGGCTGTTAAAACCCGAGAGCGGGTTACGGCTATCGCGCGGGAATTAAATTACACCCCAAATTTTGCCGCACGTGGCTTGGCGAGTTCCAAGTCCTATTTGCTAGCCTTAATGTATGATGACATTAATCCAATCTATGTCATGGAAATTCAAAATGGCGCGATAGATGTCTGCCGTGAGCACGGCTATCACCTTGTTCTAGAGCCAGTTAAAACGCCCATTGTAAGCTGGTCAAATCCAAAAGCTCATGAGGACTTAACCGCAGAGCTAGAGACGCGGTTGAAAGGCTTAGCGGTTGATGGCGTCATTTTAACGCCTCCATTATGCGACTCGCAAACCGTTTTAGGTATTCTAAAGCGACTAAATATTGCATCCGTGAGAGTCGGTCCAAGTCAAAATTTGACGCATGCAAATAATTATAAATACCCGCCCGCTATTTTCATGGATGATAAACAAGCCGCATTTGATGTGACTGAAGCCTTGATAGCGACGGGTCATAAGGACCTTGGATTTATTGAAGGTCATAAAAATCATGGCTCATCATATTTGCGGCTTGAAGGCTTTAAAGCTGCGACTGAAAAACATAATTTGATTGTCCCGAAATCTCGAATTGTTCAAGGCGACTACACTTTCCAATCAGGCATAGCCGCAGCCAATGCTCTATTATCAGAATCAGGTGCTAGGCCAACTGCGATATTTGCGAGTAATGATGATATGGCCGCAGGGGTTGTGAGTGTGGCTAATCGCCTTGGCGTCAATGTACCATCTGATTTATCCGTTTGCGGTTTTGACGATGCGCCGATTGCGCGCAAAATGTCACCGCAGCTTAGCTCCGTTTGTCAGCCTATCTATGAGATGGGCAACCGGGCCGTTAAATTATTATTGGCTCGTAAAGACGACAGCTTACCTAGATTGCAAATCGTTGATTATAAACTTGTTTTCCGTGGATCAACTGCTCGATGTCTGGATAAGGAATAAAATAGGTCGTATGTTTGTTAAAGTATTGTAAAATAACAAATTAACAGTACTAATATAAGGCAACATAAGCGCATACGAAACCATGTATTACGCTTAAATTTTGAGTGTAAATAGTGAGAGATGTTTTGACACAAGCACAAGCACAAGAAACAAAATCACAAATAGACAAAGCAGGAGACGTTAGCTCGGCTTTTTTGCCTGTATCGCCTTTCGAAATTATTGTCTTTGGCGGAACAGGAGATCTCGCGCGCCGTAAATTATTGCCTGCGCTTTATCACCGTTTTTGCGACAATCAATTTGCAGATAATGTGAAAATTATCGCTGTTTCGCGCAGCAATATGACGCGGGACGAATATTTGGATTTAATTCGTACAAGCTATCAAAATTTCGAAAAAGACGAACAATTTTCAGATCAGAAATGGACAGATTTTTGTAAGCTAGTCGATTATATCGCGATTGATGTTTTAGACGATCAGGCGGATTGGGAGTCTTTGCGTGCAAAATTAGATGCCAGCGAGCAGCTTATCCGTGTGTTTTATTTGGCTATGCCTCCGCGACTTTTCACGGTTTTATGCGCAGGACTAGATAAATCTGGCTTGGCGCATCGTGGGTCTCGGGTTGTTTTAGAAAAACCGATTGGCACAGATTACGATAGTGCTTTTGAGGTCAATGAAGGTGTTGGCAGAGTATTTCATGAAAACCGAATTTACCGCATAGATCATTATTTGGGTAAGGAAAGCGTTCAAAACTTGATGGTGCTACGATTTGGCAACATCTTACTAGAACCACTTTGGCGCAGTTCTGCGATTGAACATATTGAATTAACAGTCGCCGAGTCTATTGGAGTTGAAGGCCGCGGTGCATATTATGACGGAGCGGGAGCTTTGCGCGATATGGTGCAAAATCACTTGCTACAGCTCTTATGTTTGTCAACAATGGAAGCACCTGCTTCTATTAATGCTGATGACCTGCGGACGGAAAAAATCAAAGTCCTACGGGCTCTTGCCCCTATCACCGCAGAAAATGTCAAAGATGTCACGGTACGCGGACAATATGTCAAAGGCGTTGTGAACGATGAAGCTCAAGAAGATTACCTCTCGGATGTTGGGGTTGATCAAAGCCAAACAGAAACATTTGTCGCCATTAAAGCTGAAATCAATAATTGGCGCTGGAAAGGTGTTCCGATTTATATGCGCACGGGTAAGCGGATGTCAGAGCGCCGTTCTGAGGTTATTATTCAATTTAAACCAGTGCCTCATTCTATATTTGGACAGGGGACGTTGGTGAATCCAAACCGCCTTGTTATTCGTTTGCAACCTGATGAGGCAGTGAAATTATTTTTAGAAATTAAAGAGCCGGGCGCAGGCGGGTTAAGGCTTAAAACTTTACCACTCAATTTGTCTTATGCTGATAATTTTACGGTACGTTATCCTGATGCTTATGAGCGTTTATTGATGGATGTTGTTCGTGGGAACTTATCACTCTTCATGCGCCGCGACGAAGTCGAGGCGGCGTGGCGTTGGTGCGATGGTATCTTAGAGGCTTGGGCGCAAACAGAACAGACCGTTGCCTATTATCCTGCGGGAGTTGACGGGCCAGATGCCGCCAAAGACATGCTCTCTCATTATGATGATAGTTGGTCAGGTACCTAATGATAAATACCATCGAAACGGGTGATGGCGCTGTGGATGTTGCAGAAAAAATCGCGCAACACTTACGCCGCGCGATTGATGAACGCGGTCAGGCCTCACTAATGGTCTCGGGCGGATCTTCACCCAAACCCGTTTATATTGCTTTATCTAAAGCCAAATTACCTTGGGAGAAAGTCACGATAGGCCTTGTTGACGAGCGCTGGGTCGACATGGAGGAAGACGGATCAAATGAGACGTTTATCTGCAATAACCTCCTGCAGAATTACGCGAGTAAAGCGCAATTCATTGGGATGAAAACGGCGCATGATACGCCTGCTCAGGCGATTAATACTTTACATATGCGGTTTGAAAATTGTCCCAAACCCTTTGATGTTTGTGTGATGGGAATGGGACTTGATGGCCATACGGCATCATGGTTTCCAAAATCACAAGGCCTTAGCGCAGCTTTGGATGAGAATAACCCAGACATGTTTTGCGCTATAAATGCTCAAGGTTGTCTTGTGGCAGGAGATCACCCGCTACGTATGTCTTTGACAGCGTCGGCTGTATTGTCTGCCCGTCATATTATTCTATTCATTCCGGGCGCAGCCAAAGGTGAAGTTTATCTTAGCGCAAATAAAATGACGAAATTAGATGCGCCTGTTAAAATTTTATCAAAAGCGGGGCAGGCCTTATCCGTTTTTTGCCCAAATCAATGATGTCTTTCAAAATAAGTTAAATCAATGAATGCAGATATTTTAAAAATCACGGCTCGGATTATAGAGCGCTCTAAAACAAGCCGCACGGCTTATATGTCTTATTGCCAAGATAATATGCGAGACGGCCCGCGGCGGCGGCGTCTGTCCGAAGGTAATGTTGCCCATGCCTCTGCGGCCTGTCCTGTTTTAGAAAAAACAGAGTTACTTGGCGCGAAATGGCCAAATATTGGCATCGTAACGGCCTATAATGATATGCTGTCGGCTCACCAACCCTTTGAAAGCTACCCGTCCATTATTAAACATGCGGCCCGTAGAAACGGGGCAACGGCGCAAGTGGCTGGCGGTGTGCCTGCTATGTGTGACGGGGTCACTCAAGGTCAAGACGGCATGGAATTGTCGTTATTTTCGCGCGACGTCATTGCCTATAGCGCGGCAATTGCGCTCTCTCATGATATGTTTGATGCTGCGATACATTTGGGTGTGTGCGATAAAATCGTTCCGGGGTTAATGATTGGGGCGTTACGTTACGGCTATATTCCGCAAATTTTTGCGCCTGCTGGCCCTATGCCATCTGGTATTCCAAACCCAGAAAAGGCTCGTATCCGCCAAGCCTTTGCGGCAGGCGAAGTTGGCCGTGATGAACTGCTTAAGGCCGAAGCTGCGAGCTATCATGCCCCTGGCACCTGTACCTTTTATGGCACGGCTAATTCCAATCAAATGCTCATGGAAATTATGGGTATGCAACTCCCTGGGGCATCATTTGTTCACCCTAATACGCCGTTACGCGATGCAATTACGGCACAAACCACACGCAGGGCTGTGCAGATCACAGCTATGGGCCAAGACTTTACACCCGCTTGTAATATCATAGATGAGAAAGCGATTGTGAACGGGCTAGTCGGACTTATGGCCACGGGCGGTTCAACGAATTTAACAATACATATGGCAGCGATTGCTGCGGCGGCAGGCATTAAAATTACGTGGGATGATTTTGCTGATATTTCGGCGGCTGTTCCGCTGATTTGTCGGATTTATCCCAATGGTCCTGCGGATGTGAATCACTTCCATGCAGCGGGCGGTATGGCTTGTCTTATACGTGAATTACTTGGAGCAGGGCTTTTACACGCCGATGTGACGACAGTTGCAGGCGGTGAAGGGCTGATAGAATATACGCGCGAACCAATCCGCAACACACATGCAGAAGCTGATAAAGTCTTATATCGGAACGGCCCCTTCGAAAGCCTTGATAAAGACGTTCTCACAACAATATCAAAACCGTTTCGACCTGATGGAGGACTAACCGTTTTGACAGGAAATCTTGGTCGTTGCGTTATGAAGGTTTCGGCAGTCAAGCATGAAAACTGGTTTGTTCAGGCCCCCGCCATTGTGATTGATGATCAAAACGACCTTGTTGCGATGCATAAATTTGGGCAGCTTGAACGAGACTTTGTCGCAGTGCTGCGTTTCCAAGGCCCGCGCGCCAATGGTATGCCAGAGCTGCATAAGCTCACACCGATTTTAGGGCTATTGCAAGATAAAGGCTTTAAAGTCGCGCTTGTCACGGATGGCCGCATGTCAGGGGCATCAGGCAAAACTCCAGCCGCTATTCACATGCATCCAGAGGCGCATATGGGCGGTCCTATCGCGCGAATTAAAAACGGGGATGTCATTAAATTTGACCCGAAAAATGGCACAGTAGAGGTCTTAGAGGTGGATTTAAGCAGCCGAGATGTTGCCGTCATGCCGCCTGCCCAAAATCTAGCTGCCTTAGGTATGAACATGTTCGCGCCAATGCGCGCGCAGGCAGGCAGCGCAGAAGAGGGCGCGTCTGTTTTAGGGAATATGGATTAGCTTAATCTGCTAGCTGGGCGGTTTGGTCGAATTGAATTTTTGCAAGACGCGCATAAAGCCCGTCTTGTTTGATGAGCTGTTTATGTGTGCCAGATTCGACAATATGCCCATTTTCTAGAACCAGAATTCTATCTGCTTTCATCACGGTAGATAGGCGGTGCGCGATAACCAAAGTCGTACGATCCTTGGACAGGGTTTCAAAGGCGGCTTGGACGGCTTGCTCGCTTTCTGAATCTAGCGCGCTAGTTGCTTCATCAAGTAAGAATATCGGAGCATTTCGTAACACAGCTCTTGCGATGGCGATGCGTTGTTTTTGTCCGCCAGATAATGTCGTGCCTTGCTCGCCAAGGTCAGTGTCATACCCGTCAGGAAAAGAGGTGATGAACTCATGAGCAAATGCAGCTTTTGCGGCGTCCATAATGGCTACATTCTGCATGTCTGCATCATGATTTGCTTCATATGAGATGTTGTCGCGACTCATGCTTGCTCCATATGAGATGTTGTCGCGAGCAGAGCCTGAAAAGAGCGGCGTGTTTTGCTGCACAACAGCCATATGGCTGCGTAAGTTTTCTGGAGCGAGCTGGGTTATATCTACACCGTCGATGCAAATTTGCCCAACATCCAGATCATAAAAGCGAAGCAAAGTTTGAAAGACCGTAGATTTCCCCGCGCCAGACGGACCAACCAAGGCAACGGTTTCGCCGGCTTTTATGGTGAAGCTTATATCCCGCAGAGCTTGCGTATCAGGCCGAGACGGATAGGTGAAACTCACCTGCTTAAACTCAATAGTGCCTCCGTTTCCGGTAAGCGTTTGCGCATGTTCTGGCGCAGAAATATCAGAAACTTCGCCGAGAATTTCGACAATACGTTCAGACGCACCCGCTGCGCGTAGCAAATTGGTGAAAGTTTCCGTTAGGGAGCTTACCCCGCCGACCGCTAGAAAGGCATAACCCGTAAAGGCACCAATATCTCCGCCTGACATCGTGCCATTGGCTACAGAGCGCGCACCAAACCACAAGATGCCGATAATGCCAGTCAACGTTATGGCAAACATGGTGATGGTTAGGCATGTTTGCACGATTATACGCTGTCTTTGGGCGCTGTAACTGGCTTCAATGGCCCTGCCAAATAACCGCCTCTCGGTTCCCTCTTGCGTATAAGCTTGGACAGTTTGTATGGCGCCCAAAGCTTCGCCCGCGCGCGCAGAAGCGTCGGCAAGGCGGTCTTGACCATCGCGGGAAAGTCTGCGGATTTTCTTACCTGCAAATACGAGCGGCAGGATAATCACGGGTACAATCGCGATGACTAATAAGGCGAGCTTCCAGCTGACGATGAACATCAAGATAAGCGAACCTGTGATCGTCGCCGTAGAACGCAGCGCAAATGAAATAGACCCCGTTATCACTGTTTCAATTAAGGTAGTATCTGTGGTCAGGCGCGAGAGGACTTCGCCTGTTCTAACGCGCTCAAAATAGGCAGGGGAGAGGGTGGTGAGCCTGTCAAAAACGGCGCGGCGAATATCCGCAATGACGCGCTGTCCTAATGTCGTGATAAAGAAAAATCGCAAGGACCCAAACAGAGAAAATAAAAGTCCAAAGAAAATGGCGATGATGAAGTATTTATCAAGCGAATTAGCGCCGCCGCCGCCAAAACTTTGACAATATCCAATAGCGTCTGCGCTCTCGCCAAACCCGCAATCGACGATTAGCTTTAAGACAGCAGGTATGGTTAGTGTCGACCCCGCGGATAATATCAGGAAAACTAAAAACCCGATGACGCGCAACGGGTAACGGGCGATAAAAGGCCATAATTGCAGCAGCGGTCCCAAAGACCGCGATTTGGCACGGTGGCCTTTATCTTGATCTATTTGAGCTTGTAGCGCTGCGCCAGAGGCGCGCGCGGAGCTGCGGGATATGTCCCCTGTTTGCCGTGGTGATGATGCCATAATGTGCTGCTATTGGCACAGGCAAGGGGATATGAAAAGCCCTTCTTTGGGGTGTGATTTATACACGAGATTTATCTTGCCTTTTCGAAAAACCTATCACATGTTTATAGTCCTAAAGTGAGAGTGAGACTGTGAATATATAAATTGTAAAATCGCAATTATATTTCCGCCGCCTAACCAAGGTTATGGTGGTTCACTCCGACTGAGAAATTTTCTATGAAACGATTAAACCAAAAGACCTGTCTTGTGACAGGCGCGGCCCGTGGTATTGGCGCAGCTATCGCGCAGGCTTTTATTGATGAAGGCGCACGCGTTATTCTATCTGATAAAAATGCTACAGAGCTCCAAATGACAGCTTCCAAAATGGGCGGCATAGCTGCGATATTGGATGTTGAGTATGAAGCAGACTGGGAGACATTTTACACACTTTGGCCGCACATAGATGTTGTGGTCAATAATGCAGGTATAACGGGGTTTGAAAACAGCCAAGCCTTGCATGACCCAGAACATTCCACATTGGACGATTGGCGCGCTGTTCATCGTGTGAATTTAGACGGAACATTTTTAGGATGCCGCTACGCGATTAAAGCGATGCGGGAATCTGGGACGGGTTCAATTATCAATATATCTTCGCGGTCTGCTATGGTCGGCATACCAGCGGCTGCCGCTTATGCGTCATCTAAGGCAGCGATCAGGAACCATAGTAAAACTGTGGCGTTATATTGCGCGCAACAAGGTTTGAATATTCGGTGTAATTCTATTCATCCCGCTGCAATATTAACGCCGATGTGGGATCCTTTGCTTGGGAATGGGCCAAAGCAACGCGCGGCGCGCATGGCTGCGTTTGTCGCCGATACACCTGCGCGCCGTTTCGGAGATCCGCAAGAGGTCGCCGCCGCTGCCGTTTTGCTCGCGTCAGATGAGGCGCGTTATATAACAGGGAGTGAAATTACGATAGATGGCGGTTTACTCGCAGGGTCTATTGCGGTGTCAAAGTTTAATTAGAAACCTTAAATGCCTAACTGATAGCTGCGTTACAAGGTTCGGCTTGCGCGCTGGGCGCGGTGCCATCTTTGGCAAATGTAATGCGCGGCGCGGCGCTGGGGTCATGTTTGATTTGGATAATAACGGCTTGGGAAACAGGCGTGCCCCGAGACAAAGCCGTTTTTCTATCCGCTTGGTAGATCACAGTTTCTGCAGGGCTTATGATATTCGCGCAGTTTGTTTTTGGGCCGGGCATTTGGGCGTTATCCCCAAATCTGTTGTTATTGATGTCGCCACTTTTATGCACGGAGACATCAATCTCGCCAATCATGTTCGCGCTGCGAACCGTAAATGGTGCGTTTGACACAACCATAAACTTGGAGATGCCTGCTTCAGATGTAGGAATTTCTATAGCTGTGACTGTTGGCTGAACCTGAAAGGCAACTTTATGCACAATTTGGGCCGCAGCAGGCAAGCTTGCGAGCTCTATCGCGATAAGGGCCGCGGCAATGTAGCGCTTTTTTCCAGATAACTTTAACATCAGAGCTGTTTTGAGACGATTCTTCATAAAGTAAAATAAAGCAATATTCGCGCCAGAGAGACCTAAACATCAAATTTTTCTTGTATGGAGTATAGCGGCATTAAAGACTGGAACATTTGCTCTTCACAGATTATAGGGCGAGCCATGCGTGTAAATCCACATATGGCAGGAGTGTTGTTTTCAGGCGGTCAAGACTCGGCCACATGCCTAGCATGGGCGTTAGAGCGGTTTGAGCATGTCGAAACCATTGGTTTTACTTATGGGCAGCGCCACGATATTGAAATGCAATGCCGCCTAACTGTGCGCCAGAAAATAATGTCTACATTTCCTCAATGGCGGGAGCGTTTAGGGCAAGATCACATTATTGATCTATCTGCGCTTGGACAAATTAGTGAGACATCTTTGACGAGAGATGTTGCAATTGAGATTAATCAATCTGGTCTGCCATCTACATTTGTTCCTGGGCGTAATTTGATATTTTTAAATTTCGCAGCGGCACTTGGCTGGCGGCGCGGGTTTACAGACTTAATTGCAGGTATGTGTGAGGCTGATTTTTCGGGGTATCCTGATTGCCGCAAAGAGACATTGGATATGCAAATGCAAGCCATTTCTCTGGGGCTTGATAAGGCTTTTACATTGCACACACCGCTTATGCATTGCTCTAAAGCGGGGGCGTGGGAATTGGCGCAGAAGCTTGGCGGAGACCTTTTAACGCAAATTATCTTAGAAGACTCGCATACATGTTATATGGGAGAGCGTGGCGCGCGGCATGACTGGGGGTATGGCTGCGGCGTGTGCCCAGCTTGTGAATTGCGGGCGAATGGATGGTCAGAGTTTACAGCACAGCTTGGTCATCAACATGAGCTATAGCGTCAAAGAAATTTTCCTCACCATTCAAGGTGAGGGGATGCAGGCGGGTATTCCGGCCGTGTTTTTGCGATTTTCAGGGTGTAACCTGTGGTCAGGACTTGAACGAGACCGCGCGGCGGCAATTTGCAAGTTTTGCGATACTGATTTTATCGGAACGGACGGCAATAATGGCGGTAAATTCCAAACGGCAGAAGATTTAGCGCAGGCTGTTACGCAGGAATGGCGCGGCGTTGGCGGACAAAAATGGGTTGTGTGCACGGGCGGAGAACCGCTACTGCAATTGGACACAACGCTCATTGCGGCTTTGCATGAGGCAGGCTTTAAGGTTGCAGTCGAAACGAATGGGACAATTAAAGCACCAGACGGTTCAGAGCGCATTGATTGGTTATGCGTGAGTCCCAAGGCAAATGCACCGCTTGTGCAAACATCAGGTGATGAACTGAAGTTAGTTTATCCGCAGAATGAAAATAACCCCAAAGACTTTGAGGGATTAAACTTTAGCATCTTCAGCCTTCAACCGCGCGATGATAGTTTTCTATCTGCGGATATGTCAGCTCTGAAAACTCATCAATCACCGCATTTAAAGGCTGTAATAGAGTTTTGTCTATCGAATCCGCAATGGCGTATAAGTTTGCAAACCCATAAAATTATGGGAATTGATTAGGGTTTAAGTTTGACTCACGAGGGTTTTTGTGGCCTTGCGAGCAAAACGCCCAAAAGTTTCCTTCGCATCTGACCAAGTTCCAAAAAATTGCTGTCCTTCCTGCAAAGTGTTGGCATAATATTTATAATGCATAGTCCCCAAAGAGGTCCCATCCGCGTTAATAAGGTCAGCACTTAATTCTGCTCCGCCAAGCCCAAAGCTCTGGAAAGATATGTTCAATTCTCGGCGTAATTGTTCGGACGTAGGGCGGTTATTTTTGGCATCTTCAAGTGTAATACGTAGAACAACAGGGGCGTCTTCCGAAATCACTACCCCTTTTCCTTCGAGCTTTCGGGAGATTTGGTCCTCGATAGATTTAGATAAAATATCCAATTCACGATCGCCAAAGAAACCATTGCCCGTGAATCCTTTTCGGATACCTCGCGATTGTCCAGAGCTTCTGTCTCTAAGCTTTTTAGGTAAATTATTAGCGCGGTGTTGCATGTCTTCACTCATGACAACTTCGATTTTCACAGATGTTGTGAGAGGTGAGGTAATTGTTGTTTTATACCCGCGAGCATTAGCAATATTGGGGATCGCAAGCGCGACTGTCCCAGCTATCAATAGGGTTTTAAATATTGGCTGCATGTTAAAAACCTCCTCTAAACACGTAGTGATATTAACACAGGGCTCAGGCCTATTCAATGTGGCTTTGCAGTCACGTTTAGGAGAGGTCTAATTGAATCGATTTATATAAGAAGGTTTGTGATAGGGTTTAAAGCTGGCTTAGAGAGCGTCAACAACCACGCTTAAGACATTGCTTGTCCCCTTTATAGCCGCAAGTTCAGCATCAAGTTGAACGGCTTTAATTTTGCGCGTCAAGGTAACAGCTTTACCGGCTGCGTCTAAAGTCTGTGTCGTCACAGTTAGAACGTCAGAGGATAAGTCGAGTGCTTTTTCCGTAATTTTCACGGGCACTGATCCAACATAATACACACCTTTGCCGGTTGCCCATACACCTTTGCCGACAAATTCTGTTGTTTTGTAAGCAGCTTTGAAAGGCAGGGCGGCGACTTGTCCTGTTGTTTTCACAACAGCACAGCCAGATAGTAAACTGGCCGATAACGTCACAATAAGCCCTGTTTTAATGTGTTTTGACATGTTTTTATTCCACCCTTATTCTGTCTCATACATAGAGGATTATATTGAATAACGTGTGAATAAATACGCTAAAGAAAGTATGAAATTCAGATGAGCTTTATAACTTTGTAATTCTATTGCCCTTCTTTACGCCAAGCCCAAGCTAGGAATATAAAGAAAAGCATGAAAAACAAGATCCCTGGCGCAAGAGGTGTGCGGCGGCTTTGGTTCACAACATAATTTTTATGCGCCACAAGGCCTAACCAGTCACGGCCGGTTGTTTTTTTGCCAGCATCAACGCGGCGTATTGTTGGAACCTTACTCGCATCAAGGCCTAAGGGCACAACGCGTCCGCCTGTTGCCTGCGCGAGCGGAGCTAGTAAATCTTGACTCGGTAGCAGCTGTGCATACTCACGCGGATTAAGCGCGCCTATGGCCGTGATCGAGGTTAGATTTCCATGCGCCAAACGGTAAGCGCCTTGACCACGCAAAGGGAGCTCTGCGCGGTAAATACCGTCTGAGCCTTTGTCAAAAGTCGCCGTGGCTTGTGTGCCATTGGGGTAAGTGACTGTCATGGGGCCAGTCACATCATTGAGCGAACGTCGCTCAATTTTAAGGCGCCCATCCTCACTGACGGCGCGTAAAACCTCGGCGTCTAAATCAGGCTCTCCCATAAGCCAATGGGCAGTGCGGCGAAACATTTCCCGGTATGGTCCCCCGTCATCATGACCTTTGGCCCACAACCAAGCTTGGTCTGACATCAGCATAGCAACGCGGCCATTTTGGACTTTGTCGATAATGAAAAGTGGCGACCCATTTGGGCCGTCCATCAAGACATCTCCGCTAATAGGGTCATTGTCTATCGCACGATACCAATGTCCCCAATTATCTGAGGTTTCGCCTTGAAAGGAAGATGTGATTGGGTGTCTCGCACCTTTTTCGTTTAATGTTGGGCGAAATATATCTTCAATCACCTCTCCATTCGGGCGGCTAGGAAGTATGCTGACAAGAGGCGTTCTAAACAAGCTGCCTTGCCCTGCAAAGGCTGGCCCTGTTGCGAGTAAAAGCCCGCCGCCATTTTCTACGTAACGCGTAATGTTTTGATAATATTGCGGTAAAATATTAGGTTGCCGACGTCCGCTACGCGTCGGAAAAGAGCGGCGTTCATATTGATCAAAAATAATCAAATCAAACTCGTCTAGCTTTTCTTCAAATAATTGCCGAGTTGGAAAAGGAATGAGAGAAAGTTCGTTCGCGCGGGCATTGCGAATTTTAACGCCGGGAACCGTCAAAATCGTGAATTGGACGAGATCAAGGGCAGGGTCGGATTTTAGTAGATTGCGCCATGAACGCCCGCCATTATGCGGCTCACCCGTGATAAGTAAAACGCGTAGTCGGTCACGAACTCCTGAGATTTCTGATACAAATAAATTATTGTTTAGCGTTAGCTCTCCTTCTACGCCTTGAACAATCATTTCAACCGTATTACTGCCGCGGCGTTCAATTTCTAGCGGGATAGAGACGGGATTGCCAATGGTGATTGGGAACCGAGCTTTCAGTGTCCCGTTTAATTTGACTTCAATACGGGCGCGTTCACCTTCAAATCCTGGGTCGTCAACTTGTAATTCAAACTCAGCTTGTTCGCCAACAACGCCAAATTTAGGGGACTTAATCGCGCTAATACGGCGGTCTCTAGCCGTCTCATTCCCTATAATCAGGGCGTGAAAGGGTACGCCTTCTGGCAGGAGCTTTGACGTTTCTTCGGTAATGTCATGGGCGCGGCCATCTGTGATTGTTATCACACCTGCTAGTCGGGATTTAGGGAGCGTGGCAAGACCATCGCTAAGGGCTTTGGCGATGTTTGTCCCATTTGTGCTGGGCGGTATTTTCACCGTGATGACATCGAGGTCAGGGGAGAGCGATAATTCGCTTTGCAGCTCTGTTTCAATAGCTTTTGCAATGGCGGCGCGTTGACCTATTTGCATGGATTCTGAGGTGTCGGTAAGAACCAAGACTGTATCGGCTAATGACTCTCTATCTTCGTCAACGGCTTGCGGGTTCATCAAAGCGAGGATGAGAAACAACCCTGCGACCAACCGTGCGAAATAACTTTTTAATCGTCCAATTCCAGATGCAAGTGCCGCCAAAAACAGCAATGCCGTTAGGCCAATAAGAAGAGGTGAGCTTATAAGCGGGTCAAAGGCGATATTTTGGAATAAATCTTTCATCATTCTCAATCTTCAGGTTCTATGCTTGGGTCATCGCGGCGGTTATTCCCAACACGTTCGACCAGAGCGGCGGCGTGAACTTGGTCGGCCTTGTAATTCCCTGCAAGGGCATACATTGCGATATTAATTCCAAAACGAATGGATATTTCCCGTTGCCGTGGAATGTCATTGTTAAGATCGACAACTGCACCCGCATCGGGGTCAATCGCCCATCCTGCTGCCCAATCATGTGAGCCGATAATAACAGGACTTACTCCGTCGCGTCCGCTGGCGCTATTATCCCCTGATTGAACATAAACAGGTCCATTAGCCCAGCGACCCGGAAAGACCTGTAATAGATAATAGGACTTGGTTAGAACATGATCTTCAGAAACAACGGACAGGGCAGGGATATCTAAATTTTCGGTTACACGGGTTAATCCAGGGTGCGGGGCGCCAGCACGCAGGGCGCGGTCACCTTCATCGGCTGTGTCAAAAATAAGTGTTCCGCCAGAGGCCATGTAATTGTTTAAATTATCTGCCGCTTCGGGAGTGAGTGCGGGGGTGTCGCGGCGAATTGACCAATAGATAAATGGATATAAACTTAAACCGTCATCATCAGGCCGTACCGCGTGAACACCAGCAGGTTCGATTGTTGTGCGCGCATTTAATTGGCGTTTAAGAGCGTTTAAAGCCGTATCAGACAAGCGGTCGCGTCGCGAATCTCCTGTTTCAATATAGGCTAGGTGTAACCCTCTAGCCGCAGCTATGATACGGTCTGAGCTTTGCGCTGTCGTGTCATTTGTTAGGGCATCTTGCGCGCGGGCTTGCGGAGGTATTGTACCTATCATGGCAATGGCTAGGAGCGATGTAAAAGTTCTACGTCCCGTCAAACCTGCGGGGAGTAAATAGCGCAACCTCCCAGACATGAATAAGGCAAAGATAGCGTCAAGGGCGAGTAGTCCCGCACTAATCGTGAGTAAAAGCCCCGTGAAGGATGTTGATTTCTCAGAGCCATATTTGCCTGACCGTGTTCCGCTAGGGAGCTTTACGAGTTTCATATCAGCTGGATTTGTAATGGGTTGTAAGCTGCGCTGGCGTGTGCCTTGACGGTAATAACCGGGCAAAGTTGTTGCGCTAGCTTGGGTGGTTTCAAAGTCAGTATCTTTGAGTATCTGTGTATTAGAAGGCGGAGCCGTGAAGTTTCCAAACCCATCCATTGTACGGTCAAGGACCCAGTCTGCCCCGCTTTGAGTTTGTCCCTGCGCGCGACCTTTGGCAAGCGGCAAGAGGCGCCGTAACATATCAACATAAAGTCCATTAATAGCTAAGTTTGACCATTCCGGCCCTGCTGTGACGTGATATAAAATAATACGACCTTGGCCAATCGTGTCTGTTGTTACAATGGGGGATCCGTCTTCGAGGCGCGCCCATGTTTTCCGGTCAGTTTCAATACCGGGTTCGGCCATAACTTGTTTTGATACAGTCACCTCTTGCGGAATGGCGAGGCCAAAAAACGGGCTGTCTTGTGTGAAAGGGGCTAGGCGCTGCGGATCTTCCCATGCGAGTGCGCCGCCTATGGCGCGCCCGCCTGAGCGTAAACGAACAGGCAATAGCTCATCAATACGCTTGGCTAAACGCGGGCCTGCAAACCGAACAACCATTCCGCCTGTTTCCACATATTGACGAATGGCTTCGCTATCACTTTTCATACTGTCAGGCATGATAATGATGGACGGTTCTAGCGCGAGTAATGTGGCCTCATCGCCTTCGAATATATCGGCATGAGGCAGAAGTGCCTGCGTGGCATAAAAAGGCTCAGTTAACAACGGACTAGAGGTATCTGCTGAAGGCGTTAATACGCCCACAATCGGACGTCCAAAGCTGTCATCAAGCAATTTGATAGACGCGGCAGAGCGTATCCCTGCTGCGCGAATACGGGCTACGCGAGCGCGTAATTGTGCGGGCAGGGCAAAGCTGACAGTCCCAAGAGTTTGTCCAATTGGAAAGTTTAACGGCTGTGCGGCGATCACAGAACTATCTAAACCCAAAGCCTCAATTGTTACGGTCCGCGTACCGCTGGCACTTGGACGATGCCAGTCACTTTCGAAACCCGTAGCTGTTTCTCGTACCTTTCCAGGAAGTACAAGCGTCGGAACGTCTGGGTGTAAAACCAGAGCAGATGAGCCCTTTAAAGCCTCGTTGTCTTTTGTACTTATGCCAGATGAGAGCCAAATAATGTCTGTGTTTTTCTTTGCGTTATTGTCTAATAAATTGGCGTAAGTTTCGTTTCCCACATGATAGGGTAAGGGTTGTAAAGTTTTGAGCCGATCAAGTGTGTTTTGCGCAGGTAAAAATTCGGGCAAAGTTTCAATCGTTTCACCGCTCGCAATGAGGCGAACATTCAAATTATTGCGCCGAGCCTCGCGCGATCGTACTTGCGCGTCTGCAATAATGTCATTCCATGCCGGCGCAGCTGTCACGCTTTGATCAATAATGAGCGTAAGAGGCTTTGCTGTCGTTGTATCTTGGGTTTGAAAGATAGGTTTCGACAAGGCGAAAACAACTAACGCTCCTAGAAAAAGCCGAAATAATAATAGCCAAAGCGGTGTTTTATCGGGTGTTTGTTCATCGGCATTTATGTCTTGTAAAATGCGTAAGGGAGGAAAGGCTTGGCGGCGCGGTTGCGGCGGGCTGATGCGCATGATCCACCAAATTATGGGTAAGACGATTAGGCCCAATAATGTCAACGGGGCAAGTAATGTCAGGCTCCCTAAACTCATACATCACCTGCAAGAGCTTGGTAGAGCGCGGTTAGGGCTTGGGTAGCAGGGGCGTCAGTGCGGTGACGAATAAGCGTCCAACCAAGGCGGCGCGCGATATCATCCATCGCGCGGCAATGCGCTTTAAATTTAGCTTGATATCTCTCTTGAGCGTGTTCGGCGCGGCCCAGAACAAACGGCGCGGCCTTTCCCATGCCGGGAATGCGCAGCTCCAAGCGACCTTTATAAGGAAAGTTTTCCTCTGCAGGGTCAATGATATGGAGTAAAACTCCGCTCACGGGACGCCCTGATAGGCGAGCAAGGCGCTGGCGCCATATATCAGGCTGTTCTAGAAAGTCAGAGGTAATCACCATTTTCGCATGAGGCGCGATTTTCGCATCTAGCATTTCCGTCCGTCCTTCGGAGTTAGCAAGGCGCATAGACAACCTCTCAAAACCAATACGGCCTGCACGCGGTTTATCTGTCTCGCCAATGATCGCGCAGCGTTCTCCAGCACGCATAAGGAGGCTAGCTAACGCAAGGGATAAAATACTAGCGCGATCAGATTTGAGTGGGAGATTTTTATGAGATGCCCATGCCATTCCCGAATGCCCATCTCGCCAAAAATAAACACTATTGGCTGCTTCCCATTCATTATCACGCACAAAAACTTGGTCCCCGCGTGCAGAGCGCCGCCAGTCAATTTGTGTGGCGCTATCAGAGCTGTGATAATTGCGATATTGCCAAAATGTTTCCCCTTGCCCTGGGCGGCGACGGCCATGAACTCCAGAGGCAACAATCGAAGCCACGCGTTCGGCTTCTGCTAAAAGTGCAGGAAAACCGCCTGCAAGGCGTTCCGCGCTATTGCGCAGATTCGTATGAGATAAAGTTTGGACGGGCATGAATTAACGGATGTGGTTTTTCAGCGTATCTATGGTTGTTTCAATGGTCTGACCTTCGGCGCGTGCTGCAAATGAGAGGGCCATACGGTGTTTTAAGACAGGGCTTGCTAGCTCTATGACATCATCAATAGACGGCGAGAGACGGCCTTCGATAAGAGCTTTGGCACGGGTGGCTAACATAAGGGCTTGGCCCGCTCGCGGGCCTGGGCCCCAAGCTACATTTTCGCGAATAGAATCGATGGAGGTTTGGTCTGGACGGGCTTCTCGAACCAAAGTTAAAATAGCATTTAGCACGCCTTCGCTAACGGGGAGTTGGCGCACGAGCTTTTGCATATCGATAAGTTGTTTTGTGCTAATGGCCTTCGTAGCTTTCGCATCTGTGACGCCTGTTGTTGCGACAAGAATATCGCGTTCAGTCTCCAGAGTTGGGAAACCAACATCTATTTGGAATAAAAACCGGTCAAGCTGCGCTTCGGGCAGAGGGTAGGTGCCTTCTTGTTCAATCGGGTTTTGTGTCGCTAAAACGTGGAAGGGTTTAGGCAATGCGTGCATTTCACCAGCAACTGTGACGAATTTTTCTTGCATGGCTTGAAGAAGCGCAGATTGCGTCCGCGGGGAGGCGCGGTTAATTTCATCAGCCATAAGAAGCTGCGTGAAAACTGGGCCTGGAATAAAGCGGAAACTGCGTTTGCCTTTGGCATCTTCTTCAAGAACCTCAGACCCCACAATATCAGCGGGCATAAGGTCTGGCGTAAATTGGATACGCTTATCGCTAAGCCCTAAGACTGTGCCGAGGGTTTCCACCAGCAGCGTTTTGGCAAGACCCGGCACCCCGACGAGCAGGGCATGGCCACCTGACAAAATAGCGGCAATCGCTAGGTCAACAACATGGTCTTGGCCATAAACTACGGTGCCAATATTGGTTTTGGCCTTTGATAGGCTTGCGCTTGCTTTTGCCGCGGCAGTTTCTATATTTTTAGGAATGTCTTGCATGTCAGCTCGGCTCATAAGTAAAAGTCCATATCAGTGATTCTGATGAGAATATCGTTTTAGTCTAGTCACTCTAGCATAGCCATGAAAGCCTAAGATAGCCATGTCCACAGAAAAGACGTTAAATGACAGTAAGAGTGATGCACACATTGGCGTGAGCTTGGACCAAACGCCTCAGTTTTCCTTGCAAGACTTGATGAAAGCGTTGGCTGATACAGATGAGGGACAACGTCCCGTCGAACGGTGGAACCCAACTTACTGCGGACAAATGGATATGGTGATTAAGTCTGATGGGTCATGGTGGCATGAGGGTAGTATGATTACGCGCCGTCCATTGGTGGAATTATTCGCATCTATCTTACGCAAAGATGATGACGGGATCACCTATTTGGTTACGCCCGTTGAAAAAATTGCGATCACAGTACAGCGCGCGCATTTTGTAACGACCCGCGTGGATACGCAAGACGACGGCAAGGCGCAACGCTTGTTTTTCACGACTAACCTTGGCGACGTTATTGAGGCTGGCCCTGAAAACCCCATTCGTGTTGAAACTGACCCTGATACGTTAGAGCCAACGCCTTTTGTGACAGTGCGTGGACGCCTAGAGGCCGCGCTATCACGGTCTGTTTTTTACGAACTTGTGAATTTGGCCGTTGAACAAACAGGGATAAAGGCGACTCAATTGGGTGTATATGCGGGCGGCGCTTTTTTTCCGCTTGGGCCAGAAGGCGCGCACGAAATTTGATTTATAGCTACGACACTTATTTACGATATGTATTCTATGACACCTATTAACAAAAAATGGGCAATGCAATTTGCTGATGACCCCGTCATTGAAAATATACGCAAGGCGTTGTTGCCTGCGCAAATTTCTGATGGGGCTGATGAGGTTAAACGTGACGGACAACGCGGGGCAGCCGTGTTTATGTTGCTTGTGAACCGCCCAGTTAATCACGCTAATAATTGGCAAGTTATCCTAACGCAGCGGCCAGAAACAATGCCGTCTCATCCAGGGCAAATTGCTTTTCCTGGCGGTAAGCGCGAGGCAGGCGAAACGATTGTGCAAACCGCCTTGCGTGAAACCCGCGAAGAAATCGGAATAAAGGCGCAAGATATAGACATTCTTGGCCGTTTGCCGTCTTTTAATACCGCCAGCCATTTCCGCATTACGCCTTTTGTTGGTCTGGCGTCCCCTAAAGCGGCGATTATACCAGACCCGCGCGAAGTTGATGAGGTGTTCGAAGTTCCCCTTGAATTTCTGATGAATGAGGACAACCACAAAGACCGCATAATTGATTACACAGATAAAAAATTTCACCTTACAGATATGCCTTATACTGGGCCAGACGGTGTTTACCGTAATATTTGGGGCATGACGGCGATGATGATTTTTCGTCTCTATCAACGCAGCGTCCTTGGCGTCTTTGAGGTTGATTATTAAATAGACCCATATCATTTTTTGTTTAAAGAGATGCGCATGATTAGATTAAATCCCGAAACTCAATCTTGGATGCGAAGACCA
>JBDVGI010000054.1:0-3650 GCA_039962885.1 Litorimonas sp.
TTTTTGGCTATTTTATGCCTGTCTTCATCGTGGCACGGAGTCAGTCATGCACAAGAGCGGCAAGCCTCACTGACAGATCTTTCTCCCGAGCAGATTGCGCAAGATGTTAAAATTACATTTGATCGGCGTATCGGTACACAAGAATATACGGCGCCAACATTTGACCCATTTGAAAATAGATCAGACATAGCAGGACTCGCAAGCTTGCGCAGTGTGACACAGACGGTTTCTATTGATGGTCAAACGCTACAAGACGGTGCTATTTTAGATCTAGCGTTCTTTTATACGCAAACTGGCGATAATACGCATGATGGTATTGGGATTGAGAGCGCCGCATTTTTATCAGGAGACATTGCGCCGAATATTCTACGTGATTCACGTATATTGGAATGTACCAGCGATGTGCATAGCGTCGTTTATGATCATAGTTTTCACCGCAATTCAGGGTTTTTCCATCCTTATGGGCATTATTACGGCCATATTGGATTTGCCCACCAAAGCGTCGGTTATCGCAGCGGATTTAATCGCGGCTTTAGTCATAATAGTTTTACCTTTAGCAATCTGGGTATTGGCAGTTGGAGGCGATCTTCGAGCCGTTTTAACCGAGATAGCGGATTTCGAAATAGGAACCGCAATAGAAATTACCGAAATAGAGGGAATAGACGTTTTGACAACGATCAAGATGTGCGCCGCCTAGGTGCCAGCCGCGCGGCAGCGAAACGCAAAAATGGCCGTGTAATTGGGCAACCTATTAAAGGGGGGCGTGTTGGAGTAAATCGGCAAAGAGAACAAAATTTACGGCGCGGCGGCTCGGCACAAACCGGGTTGCGGCAATCACAAATCAATCAAAATCTAGCTGGGCAAAATCTAGCTGGGCAAAATCTAACTGGGCAAAATCTAACTGGGCAAAACCCAACTGCGCAAAACATAGTTAGTCAAGATCAAAACCGGCAAACCCGCACGTCTAGAAATAATGTTCGGTTTAATCGGTCAAATACGCGTAGACAATCAGATGTGCAGGTAAGGCGTGAGCAAAGGGATGAAAACACTCAAAATAATAAAACTATTAAGCCTGCTACGCGCGTGGCGGCACAACCGCCTAAGAACAGGACGCCCAAAAATACGTCAACACAACGCCGCAAGTCTACGGGTGCAGAAGCTCAATCCCAGCGTAAACGCGTAAAATCTAACAAGGCTCAATTTAAACAGACCAATTCCAAACAAACTAAATCTAAGCAAACCAAGTCCAAGCAAATTAAGTCCAAGCAAGCTAAACCTAAGCAAACTCGGTCGAAAAATTCTGCGAATAAGAAACGTAGCAACACCAACACAGGGGCAAAACGCTTTAAATCAAAATCTAGCCAGTCCAACAGGCCAAAGCGATTTAACTTCTTCCCGAATGATTTTGGACAAGGTGGACATTACAACGGATATTATGGTGGCCGCAGTGTCATTACTTCGGCGCGCGTGGATTGCGCACGCGAAGAATTGCTCAGCGTGCATATACCCGCTGAGCGCCTCGAAGCTGCAAGGTATGACGGGTTAACGATTGTTGCAATAGATCGCCAGGGGCAGGATTTCCCAATTTTTATCCCCGCTAATTATATTGAAGGTTTGCGTCTTACCATATCAGGGCAATATGATGATCAACTTATGCGCTTTGAAGGTCGCCCGCCGTTAACGGTGCCGCAAACTCAACCCAATCAATCGTCTAATGGATTGATTAGCACCTGCCCATCTGGAACGATCTATGATCCAAATAATGGAACGTGTTTGTTGATACAAGACGGCGATAGCAATGTGTTAGCTGGCGGTCCTCTAAATTGATGGTGTTGCGTGTTATATTTTAGGACACGCTGTGTTTTAAAATGAGTTAGATAGCAAAACCATGTTCATAAATAGCGGTTTTGCAGTGATTTTGCAGTGAAAACCTTGGCATGCCGATTGCATGAACTCTCCCGAACAGATGAGAGACATTTCATAGGTTTACGTTTTAGGTTTATTGAGTACCAAGCCTTTGACATCCAAAGTTAATCAACTTCACCTCGCCGGTTCATTCGAGCGGGGTTTCTTTTTGGGAAAATATAAGATGTGAAGTTTTTTGATTTGACCCACGTCATTAGACACTTATGTTAGTGATTTAGCATGATATTCAAACCAGATAGGTGTACAAATGGGCTTTTCGTTAAAACGTGAAATACACTTTATTTCTGGTTTGCTCCGCATGCTCCGTTCCGTAAAAACGGTTGATGCAGAAGGCGATCATTTGCTCGCTGATGAACTTGAAATGCGCATAGATAGTTTTGGATCAAATATTGCCTTTATCGAAGATGACCGGCAGTGGACTTATGATGATGTTGAAACCTATGCTAACCGTGTGGCGCAATGGGCTTTGGCGCAAGGGTTGAAGCCAAAAGATACGGTTGCGATATTTGTCCGTAACCGTCTTGAATATGTCGCGCTTTGGTTGGGTCTATGCAAAGTTGGTGTTGTGCCAGCTTTATTGAATTTTCAGCTCTCAGGGTCTGCGCTCGCCCACTGTGTCAATATTTCTGATGCCAGCCATCTTGTTCTCGATTACGAAATGCATGAGCAATGGAATGCCGCTAAAGATAGCATAACAGCAGATATTAAAGTTTGGGCCGCCTTCTCATCTTTGGAGGGTTATGAGAGCTTTGATGCTGCGATTTCTGAACATGTCCCCTCTCGGCCCAACAAAGATATTCGCAAAGGTTTACGCGCGGGCGGGCAAGCCATGAAGATGTTTACATCAGGCACAACAGGCATGCCCAAAGCCGCTAAAGTTACGCATGTTCGCGCGCAAAACTACCTACGGGGCATTGGAACAGGCGCGAGGGCGAGCGCTAAAGACCGTATGTTTATGGTGCTTCCCATGTATCATGCAACAGGCGGGTTAGTCGGGGTAGGCGCAGCAATTACCTATGGCGGCGCCGTCATTGTGCAATCTAAATTTTCTGCAACCAAATTTTGGGATGAAGCGGTACGCCACGGCGCGACTATGTTTACATATGTTGGAGAATTATGCCGATTTCTACTCTCGACGCCGCCGCATCCACTAGAGCGGGAACATAAAATTAGTTGGATTATTGGCAATGGCCTGCGCCCCGAAGTTTGGGACGCTTTTGTAACGCGCTTTAATGTACCTCACGTAATCGAGTTTTACGGCGCGACAGAAGGCAATGTGAGTTTAATTAATGTTGACGGCCCAATTGGTGCAGTCGGGCGGGTGCCGAGTTATCTGTCTTGGAAATTTAACATTGATATAGTTAGATATGATGTAGAAACAAACTTAAATCCGCGCGGCTCTGATGGATTTTGTATCAAAGCTGACCCCAATGAAATTGGCGAGATGATTGGTGAAATTCGGAATGATGATCCACGGTTTCGCTTTGAAGGTTATGAAACAGAAGAAGCGACGAATAAGAAAATCCTGAAAGATGTTTTCAATAAGGGCGATCGCTGGTTCCGTACGGGCGATTTAATGAAACGCGATGAACATGGGTATTTTTACTTTATGGACCGGGTAGGGGACACGTATCGCTGGAAAGCAGAGAACGTCGCAACTGGCGAAGTTGCTGCGGTCTTGTCTGCTTTTAAAGGCGTAACACAGGCGAATGTTTACGGTGTTG
>JBDVGI010000055.1:0-5141 GCA_039962885.1 Litorimonas sp.
CATTTTACAGCTTCACCCAAAGCATAAGACACTCCATCAATGAGGGTTATAATTGCGTTAGATATATCCTGTAAGTTCCTGCTTTTATGTAGAAATATGTAAATCAAAGGCAGGGTGCATAAGGGTAAAAATACCCACCCAGTTGCCGTTAATGCTCCGCCTGCATATGTTACGAAATCTGACCACATTTTAATTGCCGAGTGCATCCAATGCACTTTTACGCGCATTAATGTAACGGCCTTCGCTCATTTCTGTCCAGCCACGATACTCATTACGCGCGGCAAGGTAGCTATCGTAAATACGCTGTGTTTGTGCATCGGAATTGCCAAGTTCGCGCACGACATCTTCGCAAATTTTTCCGACCTCAATCATAATTTCATCGCTAAAAAAGCGGGGCGCGATGCCATGTTGATTTTTAAGAATATTGAGAGCTTTAGCGTTTTCATGCGTATATTCACCAAGGCTAGCATCATTAGCAGCCTTGCAGGCAAACTGAACCATAGCTTGTTCGGAAGGGGTGAAGGCATTCCAAACATCGAGATTTATGCCAACAGATAATGAGGCGCCTGGCTCGTGAAACCCTGGAGCATAATAATAGGGAGCTTCGCGGTAAAACCCTAAAGCATAATCATTCCACGGGCCGACCCATTCCGTTGCGTCAATCGCGCCAGATTGCAGAGCTTGATAAATTTCTCCGCCTGATAACCGTACTGCCGCGCCGCCAAGCCGCCGGATGACCTCACCGCCAAGGCCAGGCATACGCATTTTTAAGCCTTTGAAATCTTCAAGAGAGTGTATTTCACGTTTGAACCAACCGCCCGTTTGGTGCCCTGTGTTGCCTGCCTGAAAGGCTTTGATGTTGAATTGTGCAGATAGATCATCCCACAAAGCTTGTCCGCCGCCATGATCTATCCAGCCCATAATTTCTGCGGCTGTCATGCCCATAGGGACGGCAGTGAAAAATGAAAACCCGCGTGATTTGCCCTGCCAATAATATTCTGCGCCGTGATACATGTCCGCAGCACCCGTGGAAGTCGCATCAAAACATTCAAGCGCGCCAACAAGTTCACCTGCTGCATAGACTTTCACGTCGATTGTTCCGCCGCTCATATCATAGAGCGCCTTGGCGAAACGATTTGGCATTTGCCCAAGTCCGGGGAAGTCTTTTGGCCATGTTGTTGCGAGACGAAATTGCTTTAACCCGCGATGAATTGCTGGCGCGGCAATGGTGTCCGTCTGAGTTTTGTTAGAAGAGGTTGTCGCCTTGGGCTTTGCCCCCAACGCTCCAATAACAGCGGCTCCGCTAGCCGCTGCCGCTGCACCCATGACAATATCTCTGCGTTTAATGCTCATAAGACCTCAACAAAGCTCATGTTAAAGACTGCCAGCCGCGATGCCCGAGGATTTCACAAGGCTTAAAACGGGCCTTGTAATCCATTTTTGGGCTGTCGGGCACCCAGTACCCTAAATATAAAAATGGCAGGTTTTCTCCTTTGCATCGCTTAATTTGATCTAACACCATGTAATTGCCCAATGAGCGTTTGGAGTGTTGCGGGTCAAAAAAGCTATATACAAGAGAGAAGCCGTCCATGAGACGGTCAACTAAAATACAGGCAATCAGAGTGTTGTCTATGGTGCGGTATTCAATGATTTCAGTTTCACTGGCGCAGTCTTCAACCATCATTTCATAGCGTTGAAAGTCCATCTCTGTCATCCCACCGCCCGCATGACGGTGTTTTAAATATCGCTGTAATAGATCAAATTGCTCTGACGTTGCCAGTGGGTCCGTTTGCATAGCATTTATGTCAGAGTTTCGCGCTATGGTTCTTCGAAAGCTTTGATTCGGCGCGAAGTTTTCAACAACAATCCGCAGGCTCCGGCATTCGCGGCAGCTCTCACATGCTGGGCGGTAAATTACATTTTGCGAACGTCTAAACCCTGCATGAGTTAAATAGTTATTGAGGTGCGGGCCATCAAGAGGATCAAGTTGCGTAAAAATTTTACGTTCCATACGATCTGGTAAATACGGACAAGGCGAAGGTATGGTTAGATAAAATTGCAGGCGATTGGGATCAAACGGATGCGACATACCCCTAAAGACCAAAGAATGCGGGAACAAGCAAGGTATAACTTACCCACAGTAGCAGTATAAGCGGAATGCCAAAACGGGCGAAGTCAGAAAACTTATAATGACCGGGGCCGAGAACAAGCAAATTGGTTTGATAAGCAATGGGAGTTGCAAAGCAGCAATTTGCCGCAAAAATTACGGTTAGCATCATGACTATGGGATCAATGCCTGTGCTTTGGCTAATCGCTAGGCCGATAGGGGAAAAGAGCAAGGCTGCGGCGCTATTGGAAATAATATTGGTAAAGAATGCGATGACAATAAATAGCGCTCCTATCAAGGCTTGATCGCCGTAAGGGCCAATCGCGCTAACAATGCCATTGCCAATAAATGTCGCGCCGCCTGTGTGTTCAAGGGCAAGGCCCATCGCGAAGGCCGCGCCAATGAGCAAAAATATTCGCATATCTAATGCACGAACGGCTTGGCGTATATTCAGGCAGCCAGTCGCTATCATGGCGAGGGCGCCCCCTAAGGCGGCAATTTCAATTGGAAGTAGGCTGAACGCCGCTACGGCAATAGTGACGATAAAAATCAGTCGTGCAAATATAGATTTCCGAATATCGGGTAATTCGGTTTTAGACCAATCTAGCAAGATTATGTCGCGATTATTCCGCAAGCCTTGCATGTCATTATCATAGCCAAATAACAAAAGAATGTCGCCGGCTTCTAGGCGTATATCCAGCATAGGCTTTCGGATCATGCGAGACCGCCTTTGTATGCCTAAAACGAGGCAATTTGTTTGTCTGCGGAAGCCGATTTGTTCTATGTTGCGGCCAATCATACGAGAGCCAGGCGCAATCACGGCCTCGCTAATCATGATCGTTCTTGAATTGATATTATAAGCGTCATTTTGCTGGCCGCTAAACCCTGCTATGTCTAACATGCCTTTTAGGTATTGTGGGTTAGATGATAGTAAACTTGAAAGCGCCTTACGTGTCGCAGCGATAATTAAGATGTCATTGACTTGTAAGGCGTCTTCGAATGGCGGTAATATGGCGTCATCTCCGCGTTGTATCATCCTTAACGTGACGTCCTTAAGGCGCGGGAATAAGCCTGCAATGGGTTTTTGACCGAGGAGAGGGTGGTTTTTCGTCACTTGAATCTGCGCGATATATTGCTGCCCCGTTGCTGCCGGGCTTATCTCTGCATTTGTACGTTTAGGTAATAAAATCGGAGCGAAAATGATAATATAAACCGCTCCAATAACGGCTAATGTAATGCCAGGCCAAAATTGCGTGAAAAATGTCAAAGATATGTCTGTTGTTCGTTGCAAAACGTCGTTGACAAGTAGGTTCGTCGAAGACCCAATTAATGTCGTCATGCCCGCTAGGATGCTGATAAAACTCAGCGGCATCATATAGCGGGAAGCCTCATGTTTAAGTCTTGATGACATGGCAACTAATATGGGGATAAACATAACCACAACTGGCGTGTTATTCATAAACATAGAAATGGCAAAGGCCACAGCGAAGACCAAAAGTAAAGTTCGGCGCGGGGCGCGATCAAGGGCGCTATTTATATTCGTAATTGGGCCTTCAAGTGCGCCCGTTTGAAACATGCCTTGGCCGATAACCAGTAAAGCCATAATGGTGATTAGAGCAGGGGCCGCAAAACCCGAGAGTAAATCTTGTGACCCAAGAGCGCTATGATTGGCTAAACTGCTATTGCTTGCGAAAAGGTGAAAGAAGGTCATTAGAGCTAAAATGACACCGACAGATATAGCCTCAATCGTGAATGTTTCGCGCACATAGAAGTACACACTGATAGCAACAATGCTAAACACGGCCCACATTTGCCATATTTCGGGTAAAACCATCATTTGTGTTTTATGTTCTCTCTTAACAGGCGGGATATTTGCCTATACCTATTTGATTGAATAGAAGCCTGTAACGCAAGAGAAAATTGGAACTTATATCATGGTAAAATGTGCTTTTTTGGGATTAGGTGTCATGGGGTACCCTATGGCGGGACATTTAATGGGCGCAGGTCATGATGTGAGGGTTTGGAATCGTACAGTATCTAAAGCGCAAAATTGGGCGGCCAAATATAAAGGCCAAGCCTGTGATGATATTCAGACAGCTGTTGCAGGAGCGGATTTCGTTTTTGCCTGTGTTGGCAATGATGATGATGTTTATGCCGTCACAGAAGAGGCCTTTGCCCACATGAAGGCTGGAAGCGTTTTTGTTGATCATACAACGGCTTCAGATAAATGCGCGAGGGATTGTTATAAAAGCGCAAAGTCCAAAGGCATTGCATTTATCGATGCGCCGATTTCTGGAGGGGAAGCAGGCGCAGTCAATGGGCAGCTCACCATTATGTGCGGGGGGGATAAAGATATCTATACACGCATAGAACCAATCATTGATGCCTATGCGAAAGCGTCGAAACTTATGGGGGATAGCGGGGCAGGGCAGCTGACTAAAATGGTCAATCAGATATGCATCGCGGGCATACTGCAAGGCTTGTCCGAAGCTGTGCATTTTGCGCAAAGCGCTGGATTGGATATGAAAGACGTTCACCAAGCTATTGGCAAAGGGGCTGCGCAAAGCTGGCAGATGGACAACCGTGCTGCGAGCATGGCCGATGATGAATTTGAATTTGGCTTTGCTGTCGATTGGATGCGTAAAGACCTTGGAATGGTTAAAGATACAGCAAAGTCGCTCGGACTTGAGCTTCCTGTCACTGAACTGGTGGATGGATATTACGCGGATGTTCAAAAAATGGGCGGCGGACGCTGGGATACATCTAGCCTGTTGCGCCGTTTCCCGAAATCATAAAATTTGGCCGTACGAATTGGCTGTACGGACATGAAAAGGCTCGTGTCCGTGCGTGGATTAGCTTAGTTTAGTTATACGATAAGATATTGTTTCATTGTTCCAACACAGGAGAATGATATGACTGATGATAGAAATGATAAGCTTGACACAAATTTTATGGCTGAGCCGTGGGAAAAGAAAAGTGAACGCTTTGAGGTGCGGCTGCCATTTTCTAAAAAACAAGCCTTTATACAAGCCTG
>JBDVGI010000056.1:0-1021 GCA_039962885.1 Litorimonas sp.
CATTTGTTTCTTTATTGCGCTGTCCCGTGCGAATATATTCGCGCTCTTCCTCTGACAACCAAGGGTGCGTATCTGGGCCAGATTTATAAATTATGAGCCAAGGCACGAGCCATAAAAAACCTAACGCACCAATCGCAACAAATGTAGCTTGCCAACTTCCCAACCAAATAAATAACAAACCAATGATGGGAGCTGAGACAATACCGCCAATAGCGGCGCCTGAATTAAATATACCTTGCGCTAAAGCTCGTTCGTCAATTGGAAACCATTCCGCATTCGCTTTTGTGGCACCCGGCCAGTTACCAGCCTCTGATACGCCCAATAAGCCGCGGAAAAGCGCGAAACTTGTCAAGCCGTTCGCAACAGCATGCAACATAGTTGCTGCAGACCAAACAACGATAGATAGAACAAACCCGAGGCGCGTGCCAATCCAATCAAATATCTTACCAAATAATGTTTGACCAAATGCATAGGCAAATGTGAATACATTCAGGATAATTGCATAATCCGTTTTTGTCAGTCCTAAGTCTTCAGATATTTCAGGCCACAAAAAACCTAAAGCTCCTCTATCAATGTAATTAATAACTGTAGCGAGGGCGACAAGGCCAACAATGGCCCATCTTAAATTACCATTTCGAACGAAATTAATATATTTAAAGAGTAGCCTAAGCATCTATATTCTCACTTATTGTCTTTTTATAATTATCGTAAAAATCTTCTCTGATAGGTGTGAACACATCCAAAAGTGCACCCGCCTCAATACAGATAGCACCATGCATGACGTGAGGCGGGATAAAATAACTATCGCCCGCTTTTTGCCGCTTTGTTACGCCATCAATCGTAACATCAAAAACACCGCTTTCAACATAACTGACTTGAGTATGGTGATGTTGGTGCTGATAGCCCTCCGCACCCGTTTCAAATACGGCCTTAACCAACATCAAATCATCATTATGGCCGAGTATCTGACGCTTAATGCCAGGATCGACATCTTCTAGAGGGACATCTTGACCGAATATAA
>JBDVGI010000057.1:0-37726 GCA_039962885.1 Litorimonas sp.
AATTCTGCCTACGGCAGGGTCTTTAAACTTAAAACCTGTTCAAGAAAGTGCCGCTTACGAGGCGGTTGTGAATGGTGTTCGGAGTATTTCGCCTTTATCCATCTTGGATTTACCGCATCATTGGAGTGATTGGACAACAAATATTCTATCAACGGTTGATGACATTGTGATCACGGCGACACCAGATCTTGCAAACCTTAGAAATACGAAGAATTTGATCGATTATTTGAAAGCGCAGCGCCCAAATGACCCAGACCCAATATTCATTTTAAACAAAACAGGCATGTCAAAATTAAATGAAATAACGGTCAAAGATTTTGCGGCTGCCGTAGGACTAGAGCCTTCATTGGTTATTGGTTTTGACCCAGATAGTTTCTTTGAGGTTGCCAATGAAGGCAAAATGTTAACGGATGTGAAAAATGCAGCACAAACTGTTAATGGCCTAGAGTATATTGCTAACCGCCTGAAAACAGGGCGATTTGATACAGCCATGAAAGGCCTTGAAGTCGCTCAAAAGAAGTCATTACTCTCAGTGGGTAAGTCAAAAAAAGACAAATCTGCAAAGGAATCTAAATCCATGTTTTCTTTTTCTAAGAAAAAGAAAGGGTAAGTTTAGATGTTCGGTAAACGATCAGAGAGCGGGAGCGCTGTAAAAGCCCCAATTGAAAATTCGGCAGTTCCAGCCCCGCAAGAAGCAAAAATTACTCAAGTGGTAGCGAGTAAGGCGCCAAGTACATCTGGGCGTAACGAACCTTCGGAAGAGTATTACGAAACCAAAGCTACAATATTTAACGCTTTATTTGAAACAATTGACGTATCTGCGCTTGCAGGCATGCAGCAAGATAAAGCCCGCGAAGAAATTCGAACGATTGTGGATGAAATTATCGCCATTCGTAATGTGCGTCTTTCTGTTGTCGAACAAAATCAACTTATTACAGAAATCTGTGATGATATTTTAGGATATGGTCCTCTAGAACCGCTACTGGAACGTGATGATATCGCCGATATTATGGTGAACGGCGCTAAGCATGTTTTCATCGAAACCAACGGTAAGATGCAAAAAACTAATATTCGTTTCCGTGACAATACTCAGCTAATGAATATTTGTCAGCGTATCGTGTCCCAAGTTGGCAGACGTGTTGATGAGGCGTCACCGATTTGTGATGCGCGTCTATTAGACGGCTCTCGGGTTAACGTGATCGCACCGCCATTGTCTATTGATGGCCCAGCTTTGACAATTCGGAAATTTAAGAAAGACAAATTACGTCTCGAAGATCTTGTCAATTTCCAATCTATTTCTCCAGCTGGTGCGAGAGTATTGGAAATTATTGGAGCCTGTCAGTGTAACATCGTCATATCTGGCGGTACGGGTTCAGGTAAGACAACATTGCTCAATGCTTTAACAGGATTTATTCACCCTGACGAACGGATCATTACGTGCGAAGATGCGGCGGAACTGCAATTACAACAGCCTCATGTTGTTCGCCTTGAAACACGTCCACCAAACCTTGAAGGCAAAGGTAAAATCACCATGTCAGATTTGGTGAAAAACTGTCTGCGTATGCGCCCTGAACGCATTATCGTGGGTGAGGTGCGTGGCCCTGAAGCCTTCGACTTACTTCAAGCGATGAATACAGGCCATGATGGTTCCATGGGAACGCTCCATGCCAACTCACCGCGCGAAGCTTTATCACGTCTTGAATCTATGATTACAATGGGTGGGTTTTCCCTACCTGCGAAAACCATTCGCGAAATGATTGTTGGTTCTGTTGATGTTATCGTACAGGCGGCTCGTCTTCGGGATGGCTCACGCCGTATTACGCGGATCACAGAAGTGATCGGGATGGAAGGCGATGTTATCGTAACTCAAGACCTTATTGTTTATGAAATGGACGGTGAGGACGCTGATGGAAATATCATTGGTGAGCATAAGTCGACCGGTATTGCTCGGCCTGCCTTCTGGGATAGAGCGCGGTACTTTAACCTTGAGAAAGAATTGGCCGAGGCGCTTGATGAAGCGGGCGGGTAAGATTTCATGGAACAACAAACACTAATCGCTGTTATTTCTCTCGGTGTATTTCTTGGCCTTGCCTATATTTTATTTGGCGGCGAGACAAGTTCAAGCAACGGATCGCGTGTGCGCGCAGTTAGCGGTAAAAGAAGCGCAGGCGACAATATTTTACAAAAAATCAAAGTTGACGATTCATCTGGGCGGCGTAAACAAATCGAAGAAACTTTGGGGAAAATTGAAGAACGTCAAAAAAGAAAAAAGAAAAAGTCTAAATCTTTAGAGGCCCGACTAATCCAAGCCGATTGGACGACAAAACCGCAGACGTTTATGATAGTTTCGATTGTGTTAGCAGTATTAGTGGGCGGAGCGGGTTTTGTTTTGAACTTTAAACCTATTGCGAGTTTAGGTTTAGCTGTCGTCGTAGGTTTCGGCATACCAAGATTTATATTGAATTTTTCTATTGGTCGTCGCCAGAAGAAATTCACGGGCGGATTCGCGGATGCGATGGATATTATTGTACGCGGCGTTCGGACGGGACTTCCACTCGGAGATTGCTTGAAAATTATCGCGCATGAAAGTCCTGCACCGCTTGGTACAGAGTTTCGGCGTGTTGTTGAGGGTGAGTCTCTTGGTATTCCCATTGATGTTTGCCTTGAGCAACTTTACGAACGCATGCCAATTGCTGAAGTCAATTTCTTCTCAACAGTTTTGAATATACAAAAAACAACAGGTGGTAATTTGGGCGAAAGTTTATCTAACTTATCAGCGGTGCTGCGCGGTAGAAAATTATTACGAGAAAAAATTAAATCTTTATCTTCAGAAGCAAAAATGAGTGCGATCATCATTGGGTCTTTGCCTATTGTTGTGATGATATTGATTACGATTTTAAGCCCAGATTATATGAAAGAGCTCTACACGACAGAAAGAGGTCAAAAAAATCTTATGATTGGCGCGGGCATGATGGTCATGGGGACGGCCATGATGAAAAAAATGATTAACTTCAAGTTTTAGGAGAATATTGTGACACCCGGATCATTTGCTTTATTTTCTAACGTTGCCTACCTTATTATTACAGGCTTGTTAGTCCTGACACTTTACATCATTTTCGAACCTATGTTGCAAGGTGACAAGGTCAAGAAACGTATGAAGTCTGTTTCTGAAGCGCGTGATAACATGCGTAAAGACCGCCTGGCGAACCTTAATCAAGAGGCTCGGTTGAGAGCCGATGGTAAGGGCGTTGCTAAAAATATGGTGAACCGCTTTAGTCTCGAGAAGTTACTAGAAGCGTCAGACCTAAAAGATAAATTAGCTCAAGCTGGGCTTCGCGGGCAATCCCCCGTTTATAAGTTTTACTTATTTCGATTAATTCTCCCAATCGCTGGGTTGGCTATCGGTCTTATATTTTTCATGATTTTAAATATCTCTGGTTGGTCATTGTTACAACGCGCGTCAATGACACTTGGTTTAACTGCGTTCGGTTATTACTTGCCAAGTATTTATGTCAGAAACCGTGCTGGTAAACGTATGGCATCTATTATTCCGGTCTTTCCAGACGCGCTGGATTTGTTACTGATATGTGTTGAGTCAGGTATGTCTTTGGAACTGGCATTTGGCCGAGTAGCCGAAGAGCTCGCTGAAAGCTCAGTTGAACTTGCGGAAGAATTCTCACTGACAACCGCAGAATTATCATATTTGACATCTCGCCGCCTAGCGTTTGAAAACTTATCTCGTCGTAATAATCATGTGGGTATTCGGTCTGTATCGACGGCCATGATTCAAGCCGAGCGATATGGTACACCTCTGGGGGAAACATTGCGAACTATGGCGGCTGAAAACCGTCAAATGCGGGTTTTACTTGCAGAGAAAAAAGCCGCTGCTTTACCAGCGAAGCTGACAGTTCCGATGATCCTATTCTTCTTACCAGTTCTATTCATCGTGATCTTAACGCCAGCTGCGATGCGCTTAACCGCAGCTCTATCTTAGGCTTTCACGAAAGATAATAAACAGCATTCATTTAAAAAAGCCTCATTTCAGATAATGAAATGAGGCTTTTATTTTGTCTGGATTTTTTTAAGTTTGGCCAAGTTTTAAGTTTAGTGGCCCTTTGAAACTCAACGCCTACGAAGCGCAATAGATACTTTGGGTCACCTTTAGAAAGTTGTGTGGGCTCAGAGCTACAATATTAAATAAAGAGTTTTTCTTTTACCTATCTCTTTCTCTTTGTGAAGATCTTTAGCGCCTACGCCGTATCGCGCCACGCGGTTCTTGATAGTTTTGCGTTTGGGGTTGAGTTTGCGTCTGAGCAGGAACGAGCGCAGGTTGTTGCGGGTAACCATTATACGTTGGAGCTTGTAGCTGAGGAGGTTGGCTTTGAAAGCTTTGAGGTTGCCCGACTTGAGTTGGGCTTAAGCTTCCCGAAATTTTATTGAGAACATTTTGTTGTTCAGGCGTTAGTTGTCCTGCTGCGGGAAAAGACTGTGCTTTGGGGGCATGAGATCTTTGTGGCAGTGATTGAGGCCGCGATTGAGACAATGATTGGGGCCGCGATTGCTGCAATGATTGCGGTCTATGGGCGGGAGTCGGCGGGGCTGGTAGCTTTTGATCTCCGCGAGATAGATGGCTGACTTTTGCCGCTTCGGCCGTTTTACCTTGAAGCTGCAAAACCAAGGCCAAATTTTGATGAACACCTGGACCTGCATTCGGAGATGCTGAAGCTCTGCGCAGCCACTTTTCTGCAGTGACAGCGTCGCCTGAAAGAGCATGGCTTAACCCGAGGTTGGCTAAGATGTTTGGATCGTGAGGCGTGATACTTAAAGCGCGTTGATAATGTTTACGGGCCAAATCATATTGTTCTGTTTGGTCAAGGGCCGCTCCTTTGAGTGACCAAAGTCGTGCATAACCTGGCGCAATACGCAGAGCTTCATCAAGGGGCTGTATCGCGTCTAATGCCCGCTCGTCAGCAATTAAGGCCGCAGCAAATTCTGCATTTAAATACGGGTCTCGCGGGTAAAGCGCGCGGGTTGTTTGAGCAATTTCAATGGCACGTTGGGCATTGCCTAATTTTCTAACTGAGGCAGATAATTTTATCGCACTTTCCAGATCAGACGGATTAAGATCATATTCACGGCCCCAAAACGCAGCTTGAGAAAATAAGGGCTGTGTTTCTATATTGTTTCGGGCTTCGCGCGTGGCGGGGTAATAATTACTAACGCTTAAATCCGATTTCAGTTCTTGTTCGGCGTCTGTGAGTGGCTGTGCAATTGCACAACCGCCGAGTAGGAGTAAAACCCCTAGCGTCATGACCGATGGAATAGGTTTTAAGACTGGCATGTAAAGCTCCGTGCTTTATGAATATTAAATGAGATGAGTTGCATACAGGCTCAAATTCGTTAACAAATGTAAACGAATACAGTTAACGAGACGTTTACATTTACGTCTGATAGGAGCCAAATGTCCTTACCTATTTGTCATTTAAACGCGGTGCCGTCTGACGTCGATGTTACGCCTATCCACATTTTATACATGAGTGACTGGGACTTATTCGCTGCCGCGCTACCAGCTGCGCAATTTAATATAGCTAAATCGCATAAATTTACTGCGCAGACGGGACAATCTCTAAGGCTAACCGATATTGATGGAAATGTCGAAATGGTGTTGTTTGGTGCGGGAGAGGCTCAAAAAGACAAGCCAGATACCCAAGGGCCAATGGCTCTTGGGGGACTAAGCCGTAATTTATCTTCGGGTTATTATACACTATCACGTCTGCCTCATGACTGGAGCGCTGATTTGGCTGCAATTGCATGGGGAATGGGGGTTTATAAATTTAATAGATATCTATCCAAGACCTTGAGCGCGCCAACGCTTGTGTTAGCTGATGGCCAAGACTTAAAACACATAAACTCTGCGGTGAGCGCAACGAAATTATGCAGAGACCTTATTAATACGCCCGCGAGCGATATGGGGCCCGTTGCCTTACATGAGGCAGCGGTAGCCTTAGCCCAAAGCCACGGCGCGCAAATCCGCGAGACAGTTGGCCAAGACTTACTTGAGCACAACTTCCCTATGATTCATGCTGTTGGCCGTGCCGCCCATGAAGACCCGCGTCTTGTGGAGTTTGAATGGGGTAACCCTGAACATCCTCGTCTGGCCTTAATTGGCAAAGGGATTACCTTTGACACGGGCGGGGTGAATATGAAATCTGCTACGGGTGCACGCTTGATGAAAAAAGATATGGGCGGAGCGGCCCATGCGCTCGCCCTCGCGCATATGATTATGGAAAACAATCTGCCTATTCGTTTGCATTGCCTTGTTGCAATAGCTGAAAATTCTGTGTCAGCTGGTGCGTATCGCCCTGGAGATATTTTGAAATCGCGGACTGGGCTCAGCATTGAAATTGATAATACGGACGCTGAGGGGCGATTGGTGCTTGGCGACGCACTTTGCCGTGCGGCTGAAGATAATCCCGTTTTGATGATAGACTTTGCAACGTTAACGGGCGCCGCGCGCGTAGCGTTAGGACCGCATTTGCCTCCGTTTTTTAGCAATCGGCAAAACCCTGTTAAAGCGGTGTTGGAACAATCAACGCGGCAACATGATCCTGTTTGGCATATGCCTCTCTGGCAACCATATTTATCTATGCTAAGCTCACCAATAGCAGATATGAAGAATGCAGGCGGAGGGTTTGCAGGCTCTGTGACGGCGGCGTTGTTTTTGGAAAAATTTGTCAAAAATACACCGTGGATGCACTTTGACGTTTATGGGTGGAATCCTACTGACAGAGCAAGTCACCCTGTAGGCGGTGATATGTATGCCGTTCGCGGTTTATTTAGCTGGCTTATGGCTGGCGGGTTGAATGGGGATTTTTCGGGTTAAATTCTCGGTTCTAAGGTTGAAAGTGGAAACAGAAAAAGTTTTGAATCTTTTGAGTCCCTTAAGCCTATATCTCATTTTTCTGCAGGCTTTGCGCTTGACCGGTGAATCCTGATTATGCGACTCTAGCTTATGAAGTGATTTGCAAGGCAATTCTGGCCGTAAAATCTTCAAACTATTTGCTGTGGGAGGCTTAACGCGCATGTCTGTGATTCAAAAACCTGTCACAAGTTTTGCTCCGAAGCATAATACTCAAAGCTCGCCGACGCACCTCAAAAAATTCTCCCGCACGGATTGTCTTACGCTCTGGTATAATGTGACTTTGCGCACGGTTCGTAGGAATGAGCCGGATTTAACAACGCGGCAACTGGCTTTATTCATGTGTGTGTATTTAGAAAAGGGTCCGCATACGGTTCGTTCATTGGCTCTAGAGCTTGGCGTAACAAAGGCTGTGATTAGCCGCGCTCTTAATCGGTTGTGTAAATATAATTTTATCTTGCGGGCAGATGACCCTAATGACGGGCGGAGTGTTCTTATTAAACGCACGTCTGCGGGTATTCAGTATTTGCAAAGATTTGGGGATATAATTCATCAAGAAATGCCAGACGGTGCACGGCTTTTAAACTGGCATTAATGGTTTTAACTATGGCCGCATAAATGGTTCAAAAACAAAAAGACCCTCGCTTTACTCTACCAAATCATGCTGGGAAGCGTGAATATAGCTGCCAAATTATAAAACCTTATACGGCTTTACGCCGCAGCCCTGCTGCACGTGGTACATTGGATACAGAATTGCTTTTTGGGCAGGGCGTTGATGTTTATGCGATAGATAAAGGTTGGGCGTTAGTTATGGTCAAGCCGTTGATTAAAAGCGCGCGCCGTAAACATTATGTTGGCTATGTCAAAGCCTCCGCTTTAGGCCAAGACATGACTGCCTCACATGTTACGCGTGTTACTGCGCTGAGCGCGCCAATTTTTTCTCAGGCAAATATTAAGAGCCATATTCTTATGGCCTTGCCAATGAATAGCGTTGTGGGAATTCTATCGGAAGATGAGACATTTGCGCGATTAGGTAGAGGTTATGTTCACCGAAATCATATTATGCAAGAACGGCAGACTATTGATTTTACAGCGGTTGCGGAGAGGTTCATTGGACGGCCTTATATTTGGGGCGGCACGGGCGGTGTGGGGGTGGATTGCTCTGGGCTTGTGCAAATGTCGCTTTGCGCGATTGGCGTCGATGCTCCGCGTGATGCCGACCAGCAAGAATTAAACCTTGGTCACGATATCCTTGGTCACGATATAGAGACGCCGCAATACCAACGCGGAGATTTGTTGTTTTGGGCAGGTCATGTGGGTATTATGCAAAATAGCCAACGGCTTTTACACGCTAATGCGTTCCATATGGAAACTGCAAGTGAGCCATTATCGACCACTGTAAACAGAATTGGCCCGCCTAGGCGAGCCAAACGATTGAGGAATAAGCCTTAGGGATGGGGCTTAATGTTCGTCGTCATCAAGAGGTACATCATCTGCCGTAGGCGGCGTAGGCTCAACAGTCGTTGGCGCAGGAGTCTCTATTTCAGGAGTTTCTGTTTCAAGAATCTCTGTTTCAAGGACCTCTATTTCAGGATTGATTTGCTGAGTGACCTCTGTGTCTAAGGCTTCGGCAGGATTGCCTGCAGCAACAGGCGGCGCAATAGGCGCATCGGATGCGAGGCGTAAATATTCAATGATAGCGGCGCGGTCTTCAGCCTTTTTCAAACCGATGAAACTCATTTTGGTGCCAGACATATATTTACTAGGCTTAGTCAGAAATCCGTCTAGCGCTTCATAGCTCCATGTTACACCAGAACCAGCCATAGCTCCAGAATAAGAAAAACCGCTTTTTGCTGCGGCGGCATTGCCGAGGATATTATATAAATTTGGCCCTGTGCCATTGGCTCCGCCATTATTTGCGTTATGGCAAGATTTGCATTTATTAAAAACTTTCGCGCCTTTCGCTGCATCCATTGCGCCGACCCATTCAGCTTGAGGGAATGGCAGAGGTTCGGCATCGCCTTCAGTAGGCTTCTCAAGCTCACCGACGGAATATGCCGGCGTAGCAGGGTAATGATCTTTTATGAAAACTTTAGGGGCGTTTATAAGGCCCATAACCCCAAGACCAGTTGCAAGAACTGCTGCGGCAATTTTATTGAAACCCAATTCATCCATGGGATATATCCTTAATATCTTTACGCAGCCATTCGTGAGTCTTTTGGCTACTATAGTATTTGCGCCTCTTAATATAAAACTATTGCTTAAATGCAAATGGAAAACACCTTGCGGCGAAGGGTCGCAAAGGCTTATGTGCTGTAAATCTCCAGAAACAGGCTAATTGCGGCCAAAAGAGTACGAAATGCGTAAAAATATAGTCTATCAAGGGGTCAAAGGGGCCTATTCTCATTTGTCGTGTCAGGCTTATTATCCAGAATACACTCCGTGGTCGTGCAATAGTTTTGCAGAATGTTTTGACAAAGTTCGTACGGGGCAGGCGGAACTTGCTATGATTCCCGTTGAAAATACTGTTGCTGGGCGTGTTTCGGATATATACCACCTCCTGCCTGAGGGACAATTATCGATTATTGCGGAGCGCTATCTGGCTGTGCATCATCAACTTTTAGCCATTAAAGGCGCGGCGCTCGCCGATATAAAAACGGCACGCTCGCACCCTATGGCGCTCGGACAAGTTCGAAAACGTCTTTCAGCTATGCATATAAAACCTGTCGCGGATGTGGACACGGCGGGCGCGGCCCAAGCCGTAGCTAATTTAGGGAATAAGAGCGTGGCGGCGATAGCGTCTACTTTGGCCGCGCAGACTTATGGACTTGAAATATTGGCTGCTGACATCGAAGATGCAGCCCATAACACAACGCGCTTTGTTGTGCTGGCCAATGATATGTTAATGCCTAACCTCGGAGATGGCCCTGTTGTTACGAGCTTTGTTTTTAAAGTCCGCAGTGTTCCGTCAGCGCTTTATAAGGCTCTTGGCGGCTTTGCGACGAATGGCGTCAATATAACGAAATTAGAGAGTTATATGGTTGGCGGCTCATTTTCTGCAGCGCAATTTTACGCCGACGTTGAGGGTCACCCAGACGACCCTGCCATGCAGAATGCAATGGAAGAGCTAGGGTTCTTCTCAGAAAACGTAACAATATTGGGAACATATCCTGCTGACGAGCTCCGCACAATGATGTGATTTGTAACGCTTGGCCTTGTCTTAGAGGCATGCGGACATTATATATAAGCTATGACACGCAAAATTTATTTCCTGATACTTGCCGCGGTTTTAAGCTTCGGTACAGCCAGCCTCGCTACGCCGAGTTTTGCCGCTGAGCCTGCGGTTTATACAAGTTGGAAAAACAATGTCGGGGCAGGGGGCTACGATGTTGTGAGTTTTTTCTCTGGCGTACCTGCTGAAGGCAAATCAGAATTTACGACGAGCTATATGGGCGCAGATTGGCAGTTTTCTACACAAGCAAACCTAGATTTGTTTCAAACAAACCCTGAAGCCTTTGCCCCGCAATATGGCGGCTACTGTGCGTGGGCGATTGCAAAAGGTAAACTCGCCAGAGGGCGTCCTGAGCATTGGAATATCGAAAATGGCAAACTTTATTTAAATTACAATAAGCGCATTAAAAAACGCTGGGAAAAAGATAAGCAAGGATTCATCTCTCTTGGCGACGCGATGTGGCCAGCGATTTTGGATAAATAGGCACTGTGAACCCATAACCCATAAACACAGGGTGCCGCTATGCCGCGCCATCCCCGCGTAGCCAATAGTCGAGTAAATGACGGGCAATGGTTGTTTTAGGCGGCCGCAGAAACGCGGCCTTGTCTTTGTCATTTCCGTTGATAACAAAGTCGACTTGCTCCCGCGAATACCATTGTGCGTCTTCTAGCTCATTTTTGTTCAAAGTTATGTCGGTGTTTACCGCCTCACAAATCATGCCCATCATGATTTGACTTGGATAGGGCCAAGGTTGGCTAAAGATATAACGCGGATCTTTAATTGTGACGCCGACCTCTTCAAAAACCTCGCGCGCGGTCGCTTCTTCGAGAGTTTCGCCAGGAGAGACGAAACCTGCTAAGGCGGACATAGCTTTGTCAGGCCAACCAACGCCGCGGCCAAGTAAGATTTTATCGTCATGGATAACAAGCATAATCACGACGGGATTAACGCGGGGGAAATGCTCTGTATTGCAATGATTGCAAACACGCTTGGCACCCATTTCATCAGGCACAGAGCCGCCGCCGCAATTTGCGCAATATCTATGACTTACATGCCAATCAAATAAGGATTTGGCACGGCCTGCGATCGCAAGGTCATCTGCGTGCATTTTGGCCCCGCCCAAACGCATGTCGTAAAAGTTTTCCTCTGGTAGGAATGCGGAGATATTTTGCAAACTCGCCGCGAATACAGGGCGTTCTCCGTCTAGGCCTAAGAATATTGGACCAGGTTCATATAGGTTCTGCCCGATAAGTTCTGATGGGTGAACGCGGTGTAGGCGTCCGCCTTTGCCAATGCCTGCCTTGCCTTGGTGTAGCAGCACAGCGCGCGCGGACGGCATGGCTAGAAATTTTTGAATATGTTCAGGCGTGCGCTTGTCTTCGGCATAATCAAGCGGGGCGCCGCCAAAGGGCATTTGAATGGAATTTATCATGCGCTCCGCATAGCGGGTTTGGATGATGCTGGCTAGGGTAAAGCCTGTGAAACTCATAATGCGAAATCCATGTTGAGAATCTCGTCAGTGTTTGAGGCGTTTTGCATTTAATGACCGCTTGCACTCTTTAAGACTTTTCGGCATAGAGCCTCTCGGAAGGCTGGCTTGGACGTTATCCTTGTTAACCCGGTCAGGGCGGGAACGCAGCAGCCGCATATGAGATTTTAACGGGTCAGGTTCAGTCTTCCACTTTACTATGCGTGAATTGGCATAGCTATCCCCCTCAATTCCTATCTGAACACTTCCCACGCTAGGTATTCATGCTTATAGAGCCTTATGAGCGAGTCTCCACACAGTTCCGATTCTGCGCCCGCCTATCAGGTTTTAGCGCGCAAGTACCGTCCGTCTACATTTGAAGACATGATTGGCCAAGATGCCATGGTCACGACGCTGAAAAATGCATTTGCCTCTGGCCGTGTTGCGCATGCCTTTATGATGACAGGGGTTCGGGGCATAGGTAAAACAACAACGGCAAGACTGCTTGCACGCGCGCTTAATTATGAAAGTGATACGCTGAACGGCCCAAGCGTGGAGCTCGCAGAACGCGGCACGCATTGTGAACTTATTATGGCATCCAACCATATGGATGTTTTGGAAATGGACGCGGCCTCGCGCACGGGCGTGGAAAATATGAGAGAGATGCTAGATGGCGTGCGTTATGCGCCTGCGACTGCGCGCTACAAAGTCTACATCATTGACGAAGTTCATATGCTCTCAACGGGGGCGTTTAATGCCTTGCTCAAGACCCTAGAAGAGCCGCCTGACCACGCGAAATTTATCTTCGCGACAACGGAAATTCGTAAGGTTCCAATTACAGTCCTCTCGCGTTGTCAACGTTTTGATTTACGCCGTGTTGATGCGTCGGTTCTAGCCAAACACTTGAGGGGTATTTGTGATAAAGAAAATGTAGCTATTTCTGATGAAGGGCTAGCGATGATTGCCCGCGCCGCAGAAGGTTCTGTGCGCGATGGCCTGTCATTACTCGATCAAGCAATCGTCCAAGCGGGCCTTGGCGGCGAAGAGGTCACAGGCGAGCAAGTGCGTGTGATGTTAGGTCTGGCTGATCGTGTAAGAGTTCTTGACTTATTTGATGTGAGCGCGAGCGGAGATAGTAAGGCCGCTTTGACGCAAATGCGCGCACAATATGATGACGGTGCTGAGCCTTCTGTCGTTATACGTGACTTGCTGGATATTTGCCACGATATTAGCCGCGCTAAAACGCTTGGCGTGGATGCTGATTTTGATGTCGCGCCCGATCAAGCCGCGCGTATGCGGGATATGGGCGAGAGTTTCAGCACTGGGCAGTTAACCCGTTTTTGGCAAATTCTGATGGCTGCACATGATGAAGTGCGCCTTGCGCCCGTCCCATTAGCTGCCGCAGAAATGGCGCTATTAAAACTATCCTTAGCAGGGCAAATGCCGCCGCCTGAATTGGCCGCGCAAATCATTACCCAAGCCCAAGCACTTGCTGCAAGCGGGGATGCAGGCTTGCCGCATATGTCTGGCGGCGGGGCGGCTCAAGCTCGCCTTGAAAATCATACGGAAAATAGTCTGGGTAACGGCGGAAGTCATGGCGCAAATCCTACAATTTCTCCGTCAACGCAAACTATGTCTTCGCCTGATGGCGGAAGTTCTGCGTTAACCGCGCCTAAATCTGTGATGTCTGCTGCACCTGCTACGGTGCTTATAAAATCCTTACGCGATTTTACGGAAGCGCTGCCTGCTCACAAAGTTATGCTGAAGTCTGACATAGAGCGCTATGTTCGTGTCGTGAGTTTCAAGCAAGGCTCATTGGAAATTAACATAACAGAGGACAGAAAAAAACCGTCATTAATGGGACAGATTGTCCAAGCTTTTTCTGATATGACAGGCGAGCTTTGGGTTGTGTCTCCGTCCGATGAAACTGGAGAGCCGCCTTTACGTGAACAAGCGCGGCAAAAACAAACGCAGCAAGATAATGAAGACCGCGCCCATCCTGCGTTTGGGCATAGCTTGATTTCTAAAGCAAAATTACTAGATATTTATGACCGCGCAGAAAATGTTATTCGCGGCGATTTTTCTCAAAATGACATAGGTGAGGATTAGGCTATGAAAGATTTGATGGGTTTGATGAAGCAAGCCAAAGAGATGCAAGCCAAAATGGAAAGCGCACAAGCCCAAGTGGCGGACCTTGTTGCGCAGGGACGCTCTGGCGGCGGGTTGGTAAGCGTGACTTTGGCAGGAGAGGGCAATATGAAGGCGCTCAAAATTGATCCAAGCCTGTTGTCATCCGAAGAAGCTGAAATCGTTGAAGATCTAATTGTTGCGGCCTATCAAGATGCAAAGATTAAACTAGATATAGCTAAGGCTGATGCCATGAAAAATGCGATGGGGGATATACAGCTCCCGCCTGGTATGAAGATGCCGTTTTAAACGGCATATTTAGGTATGTCTGGCCATAATGTTAGCCCTGAAATCGATCGGCTTATTCGCCTATTGGCCAAGTTGCCAGGGTTAGGGCAACGCTCGGCTCGCCGCGCGGCTTTAGAGTTATTAAAGAAACCAGATGTGTTAATGGCACCGCTATCTCAAGCTATGGCCGAAGCGGCTGAGAAAATCTCGACATGCGGGACGTGCGGCAATGTGGATGCGTCAAACCCGTGCCATATATGTAAAGCGCCAAATCGGGACCCAGCCACGATTTGCGTTGTCCAAGACGTATCTGATTTATGGGCTATGGAACGTGCGGGTGCATTTCGAGGAAGCTATCATGTGTTGGGCGGAACCTTATCAGCACTAGACGGTATAAGGCCCGAAGATTTAAATATTGCCGCCCTAATATCTCGCGCGCAAAACCCGCAAATAACTGAAATTATCTTAGCCATGAACGCGACTGTGGATGGCCAAACGACAGCGCATTATATTACAGATCATTTGGACGGAGCCGATGTGAAAGTTTCCCGGCTTGCTCACGGTGTTCCCGTTGGCGGAGAATTAGATTATTTAGATGACGGGACTATTACAGCAGCTATGAAGAGCCGACGCCCTTTTTAATGTCGGCATGTTTACTCTGCCATGCTTGGTTGTGAACATAGCAGCTGATTGTAGCGGCTTTGCATGAGGTCTGTGTTTGAAGCTTAATCAACTTTTCGGGGTTTAAAGGACTCGATATTGTCGCCTGTGATACCTTCTGTTGCTTTTTGCGGGTTTGGTACATCTAAAGTCTCAATCTTATCCGCGCGCTTTGTGATTTTTTCTGTGCTGATACGAATTTTGCGGATGTCTTCGGTGCTTTGATTGAAATGGGTTTGTAATTTCGCCACGCGTTCATCCAGAAGATTCACATCTTTGGCCATTAACCCGACTTCGCGCTGTATAATATGAGCTTGCTCTCGCATGGCCGCATCGCGCATGACGGCCCGCATAGTGTGAAGAGTAGCCATAAATGTCGTGGGCGAGACAATCATCACTTTCGCGCTGAACCCTTTTTCAATCACCTCAGGGAAATTTGCATGAAGCTCTGCGTAAATAGCTTCACTTGGAAGGAATAAAAGGGCCAGATCATGGGTTTCGCCAAATATCAAATATTTGCTAGCAACATCTTTGATATGGCGCGTAACATCATTGGCAAAATCACGTTTGGCCCGTAATTCATCAGGTGTGTTATCGGCCTGTGTTAAGCGCCGCCAAGCTTCCATTGGAAATTTACTATCAATCGCGACATCCCCTTGGCCCACAGGTAGATGAATAAGGGCGTCCACGCGTTTGCCATTCGATAGGGTGTGCTGAAAGGAAAACGCATTTGGCGGTAGATAGGTTTCAATCAAATCCTGCATTTGTTTTTCGCCAAATGCACCGCGGGCTTGCTTATTGGACAGTAAATTTTGCAAACCAGAAACCTCGCCCGATAGGGTTTCGATGTTTTTCTGTGCGCGATCAATCAGGGCCAAGCGTTCATGAAGCTGCGTCAGGCTTGCGGCATTTTTCTCTTGGGTTTGTAGAAGCGAAGCACCAACGCGTTCTGATACATTGGATAATCTTGTATCTAAGTTTTCTTGGAAGGCCGCATCGCGCTGCGCGCTTGTTTCAGCAAATTGTGCTAGGCGGCCTTGCAATTCAATTTGTTGCTGGCCCATGTGGCGAAGTTGTCGTTCTAGGCGCTCATCTGCGCTTTTATCACCGCGCTTGACGAACAGGCTTATAAAGACACCCAATAGTAACAGCAAAACCCCGATTAGGATTTCGGCAATATTGAGCGCGATGCCCGAAAATTCTATAACAGGTTCCATATTTGTTCTTTTGCATAGAAGTTCAATTATAGAAAGGGTATAATCTTGCTTTAATATTGGGTGGTATATTTTATGTGCCGGGGTGTGTGAGTTTGAGCTGGGGTTTGTATTTTTGGTTTTAGATTCAAAATACAAAAAACCCCGCTGGCTAGGCGGGGTGCTTATGGTTTGCAGATATAATAAGAGGGGAGGGCCTCTTAATATCTGCAATAATATGGTGTTGCGTGTTTAAGCGCTCATACGATCTTTGGCTGGATCCCGCAGAACATATCCACGACCCCAAACAGTTTCAATATAATGCTCACCCTGTGTGGCTGATGCGAGCTTCTTACGCAATTTGCAGATAAAGACGTCAATAATTTTGAGTTCTGGCTCATCCATGCCGCCATAAAGGTGGTTGAGGAACATCTCTTTGGTGAGGGTTGTGCCCTTACGTAAAGATAACAGCTCTAGCATTTGGTATTCTTTACCAGTTAGGTGGACGCGGTGGTCGCCAACTTCGACAGTTTTTGCATCAAGATTAACTTTGATGTCGCCAGTTGCGATAATAGATTGGCTGTGGCCTTTAGAGCGACGCACAACAGCGTGAATGCGGGCAACAAGCTCATCTTTGTGGAATGGCTTTGTCATAAAGTCATCTGCGCCAGTGCCAAGTCCGCGAACTTTGGTGTCGATGTCAGATGTGCCTGATAGAATGAAAATTGGTGTATTAACTTTAGACATACGTAAAGTTTTTAAAACTTCGAAGCCAGGCATGTCAGGTAAGTTCAAATCGAGTAAGATGATATCATAATCATAAAGCTTACCAAGATCGACCCCTTCTTCTCCGAGGTCCGTTGTATAAACGTTAAAGCCTTCTGACTTTAACATTAATTCGATGCCTTGTGCCGTTGCACTATCATCTTCAATTAGAAGTACGCGCATTTATTACCCTCCCAGGCGAATCACTATCTCTTAGCCGATGAGATATGGTTAATGGAACTTAAGGCCTATGTGAATCCCGTAAATCAAATGTTAACAGAATTAAGCATTTTTAAAAAAATATGCATTTTATACAGTTTAATGCAAAGTTACCGCCAAATTTACAGTAAATTCTATTTTAACCACGCTCCTTTACTTGGTCGTAAACCTAATAGCGTATGAAGATAATCAAGTTGGCAACAGAGTAATAGCTCGGGCCGTAAGTTTATGAATGATTGGGTAAGGTGACAAATATGGCGCATTCTATGGATAAAAGTGTCCAACAAACGCGGTTTCAGATTGCAGATCTGCAAAAGCGCATTGCTGTATTAGAGGCAACTCGTGAAGATTTGGAACGTCAAATCCGTAAACTTAATGATAGTGTTCCAGAAGATAAAGTTGAATCTCATGCGCAAAAGGACGGTTATGTGGCTTATGGGTCATATGCCCAATCCGTTATTACCCGTAAAGAAAACCTCCGCCGTTCGTTAGAAGACATTAGCGATCAAGGGTCTAACCTCGGTGCTGACCTTCGTGTTGCTCTTGATGCATTAGATAGTTTTGAGCGTGTTAAGGCGCGCCAAATGGCTGCTAAAGCGGAAAAAGCCATAGCGCGTAAGGCTGGATAAGTTTTGATTCCATAAAATTTGCAACCTCATACAGTTTGCAATACCTTGGAAATGATGTTTTTACAGCCGATTTGATTAAAATGCATGTATAGATTGTAAAACCTAGTTCTTTGAGCTAGGTTTTTTTTATTGAAGAAATTAACTACCTGAAAAGAAGCAATTCTTTTTGTTTTTTATACAGACCTAATGTGATTTTCCTCGTGTCATAATTTACAGATAGCAAAATTTATGCTATGATATCGTTGATTTTCAATAATTTTCTATTATAAATTGTTTGGTAATGTGACGTATCCCTATAAAGCCTTTACGCATCAGTAGCTTGTGGTTATAGAAAATTGCATGTACTTTGATAAATTAACCCTTTTTTCATAATCTTTAAACTCTGACATGTAGCCACTGCGTAAATTTGGTTGCACGGAGCATATGCTTGTGGGGCTGGTCCCATCAGTTTTTTGCAGTTTAACTTGGTAATTCTGGAGATACCTAATGAAGACTTCTATTTCGTCCCCCCTAGCTCACCGCAAACGCGCGAAATTTACAATGACTGCCTCAGTTTCAACTTTATCCTTAATGATGGCTGCAAGCTTAAGCACGACTGTCAACGCTCAGACATTTATCCCTGATGAAGATAACACTACAGTTAGAAGCGAAATGGCGGGTGAATTTTTCATTGTCGACCCTGGTGCGACAACAACAGTTGATGGCGGCCCAGCCATAGTCTTTGCGAATGAAGACGTTTTTCTTGATAATTCTGGAACAATCGAAAGTATTAATTCTTCAACAACTATTCAAATTAATGCTGATGCCGATGGCGCGATTATATTGAATAACGAAGGAGCTGTTATCACAGGCGATAGCCGTGTCATTAATGTTGATGGCGATGATGCCCTTATTATTAATGATGGAGCCATTGTGGGCTCGGGTGATCAACGCAACGGCGTTATCCATGCCGATGTTACATCAGACAACCTAACCCTCATCAACGGCGAGACAGGTGTTGTAGACGCTGGCGCTGGTAATAATGGCGCCGCCGTCGTTATTTTATTAGGGGGTGACGCTCCTATTGACGGTGCAATTGATAATGATGGCCTCATACAAGGCCGCGGCCAAGCCAGCTCTGGTGTTGGCGCAGCGGGCGACGGTATTCGTTTGGGCCAAGCCGGCGGGACTTACATTGGAGCGATTACAAACACATCAACAGGCGTGATCAATTCAGAGTCAAATGTTGGAGCAGTTGCTGGTTTTCGGGTAACCGATGGTGTTAACTTCCAAGGCACACTCGATAATGCGGGCACAATTTCAGGGGCTCGTAATGGTGTTTACTTTGGCAATGGTGATCATACAGGTTCACTTGTTACAAATACTGGCATTATCTCTTCTGATAGCCGCGCGTTTAATATTGACGGGACGGGCTTAACGCTTGTCAATCAAGGTGATATTATCGGAACTGGGGATCAACGTAATGGTACAGTTTATGCAGATGATACAGCCGATGATTTTACATTCGTCAATGATGGTTTAGTCGACGCAGGGGCTGGCAATGACGGCTCTGGATTTGTAGCTGCAATCGGCGGTGCTGCTGATGGAGCGAATACGTTTTTGCTAGATAATGATGGTGTTATTCAAGGTCGCGGGGCAGGCGGCGCAGCAACGGGTACAGCAGGTGATGGTGTGCGGATTGGCAGTGCTGGCGATACAGGAATTACAGACGCGGTCATTATTAATTCAGGCACGATTACATCAGATTCTACTGTTGGCGCGACGGCAGGGCTACGCGTTGTCGACGGTGTTGGTTTTCAAGGGACATTGGATAATTCAGGAACAATTTCTGGAACACAGAACGGCGTTTACTTTGGCAATGGGGACCATACTGGCGGTGTTGTAACCAATACAGGCACAATTTCTTCAGATAGCCGCGCGTTTAATATTGATGGCACAGGCTTAACTGTGATCAATACTGGTAATATTATTGGTACAGGCGATCAACGTAACGGAACATTATATGCGGACGGTACGGCCGATGACTTTACAGTCGTTAATGAGGGCTTTATTGTCGTCGCTAGTGGAAGTGAAGGCTCTGGTTTCGCAGTGGAAGTTGGCGACGCAGAAGATGGTGTAACTACCTTTGTTCTTGATAATTCAGGGATCATTGCTGGAGCTGGCCAAGGCGCTGCAAATACTGGAGCGGCGGGCGACGGTGTGCGTATCGGTAATTCTGGTGATTCAGGCATTACAGACGCAACCATTACAAATTCAGGCGGTATTTTGTCCCTCAGTGAAGTGGGCACAGTTGCGGGCTTGCGCGTTGTCGACGGTGTTGGTTTTCAAGGGACATTGGATAATTCCGGTGAAATCTTTGGTAGGCAGAACGGCGTTTACTTCGGGAATGGCGACCATACTGGCGGTGTTGTAACCAATTCAGGCACAATTTCCTCAGATAGCCGTGCGTTTAATATTGATGGCACGGGCCTCACTGTGGTCAATGCTGGCGAGATTGTTGGCACAGGCGATCAACGTAACGGCACAGTTTACGCGGACGGTACGGCGGATGATTTTACATTTGTTAATGACGGCCTGATCGATGCAGGCGCAGGCAATGAAGGCGCAGGTGTTGCGATCGAACTTGGCGGCGCAGCTGATGGTGCCAATACGTTCACATTTGATAATTCGGGCTTTATCCAAGGCCGAGGTAATGCTGCGGCTGATACAGCTGCCGCTGGAGATGGTTTCCGCATCGGTAACCCTGGCGGTACAGGAATAACAGACGCAACTATTACGAACTCTGGGTTCATTGATTCTGAAGGCGCCAACGGCGCAGTTGCTGGCGTGCGCGTTGTCGATGGTGCTGGCTTCCAAGGAAGCTTTGAGAACTCGGGCATTATTGCAGGGGTTCAAAACGGCGTTTACTTTGGTAATGGCGATCACACAGGCGGTGTGTTTACGAACACCGTAGATGGTCTTATTCTATCTGATAGCCGTGCTTTCCATATTGGCGGGACGGGTCTAACCCTCAATAATGACGGAGTTATTGTTGGTGTTGACAACCAACGTAATGGCACAATCTTTTCAGATGAAACGGCGGATGATTTCACAATCAATAACTCCGAGACAGGTGTGATTGATGCTGATGGCGGCGATGGAACTGGCTTTACAGCAGGTATTGGCGGCGCAGCGGACGGGGCAAATACATTTGTCCTCAATAACGCTGGGGTTATTCAAGGCCGTGGTCAAGGCGGTGCAGCCACAGGCGAGGCTGGTGACGGCGTGCGGATTGGTAGCCCAGGAGATGAAGGACTTACAGACGCTGTAATTACAAATACTGTTACAGGTGTGATTAATTCAGAATCCGATGTTGGCACAGTTGCTGGCCTGCGGGTTGTCGACGGTGTTGGCTTTCAAGGTACGCTAGATAATGCAGGCACAATAACAGGTGTTCGCAATGGTGTGTATTTTGGCAATGGTGACCATACGGGCGGTGTTGTAACAAATGCAGCTGGCGCGCTTATTTCATCCGATAGCCGTGCATTTAATATCGATGGCACGGGCCTGACTGTGAACAACTCTGGCGAGATCCTCGCAACAGCAGAGCAGCGTAACGGTACATTTTATGCTGATAGTACAGCTCAAGACTTCACATTAAATAACCTTGCGGGCGGCGTTATTGATGGGGGCGCGGGTTTGAACGGCGCGGCTGTGTCTGTTGAGTTGTCCGAAGCTGGAAATGCTTTCGTTATTAATAATGACGGCCTTATCCAAGGGCGCGGGGCTGCGGGTGCAGGCCTTACAAGCGCGGGTGATGGTATTCGTTTTGAACGCGCGCGTGTTGACGGGACGCTAGACGGCACAACAACGGGTCTGTTTACAGGAACGATTAATAATAATGCGGGCGGTCTTATCACCTCTGAATCAGATAATGGTACAACGGCTGGCATTCGCTTTGTTAACGGAACGAGCTTCCAAGGCACGATCAATAATGCAGGAACGATTTCTGGTGTTCAGAACGGCGTGTATTTTGGCAATGCAGTTGGCGCAGGCGGTGCTGACCATACGGGCGGTGTCTTTAACAACCTTGCTGGCGGTGTAGTTTCATCCGATAGCCGTGCATTTAATATCGATGGCACGGGCCTGACTGTGAATAATTTTGGATCTATCGTAGGTACAGGCGATCAACGTGACGGCACGGTCTATGCTGACGGCACAGCCGATGACTTTACGATTACCAACGCATCGACTGGCGTGATTGACGCTGGCGAAGGTAATCAAGGTTCGGGCGTCTCCCTTCAATTGGGTGACGGGGCGGACTTCACCCTCGATAATGCTGGGACTATCCAAGGCCGCGGCGATGCACTTGCCTCTGGCCAGAGTGCAGGTCTACGTCTGTCAGGTGCCACTGCGGGTGCTACGGCAACAGGCAATATTACAAATTCAGGACTGATTAGTTCTGAGACAGCAGCAGCTATCTTGGTTGAGGATGTGAATTTCGCAGGAACAATCACCAATAGCGGACAATTAGTTGGGATTAACGTCTTTGATGGATCTGCGGCACTTGGCGCGATTACATTCAATCAAATTGGAGGGGCGTTCAACACGAACTTTATCGGTTCTAATTTTGCTGATAGTTTATCTCTTGGCGGCCCTAACTTTGGCTTAAATGCTGATATTTTGGGGAATGTAATAACAACAGTGGAAAGCGGAACGAATGTTGATGTCAGCGGTATTCGGGCTTTAGAAGGCAATCTAATTTCTAATGGTGAGCTTACATTTAATCTTGGCGCGGATATTCTAAATGTCACAGGTGATACAATCTTCAATGCAGGTAGTGTTGTAAATCTCGTTACAACGCAGGGCATAGGGGATATTGCGCTTGGAGAGACGATTGAAGTTATTACACGCACAGGCGATTTCACGGATAATGGATTGACAGTAAATATCGACGAAGATGATTTCTTAGTTGATTATATTGTTGGCATTAACGCGAATAATCTAAGTAGCCTGAATGTAACCGCTGGGGCCACAGACTTAAGCGCATTATCTGATGATGCCAATATCTCGGCTTTGGGCGCAGGTATTACATCTGCATTTACTGCTGGACAGTTGACGGCCGCTCAAACGGCATTCCTAAATGGGCTGGCTGATACAGCTGCTTTTGAAGAAGCTGCTGTGCAGCTCTTACCGTCAGTTAATGAAGGTATTAGCCGGGAGATTTGGGAAACAAATAAGCGTAATTTCGGTTACATCAATCGCAGACTATCTGCGAATGCAAAGAATGGCCTTTGGGGTGAGGTTGCGGTTCGGGGTGCAAGCCGTGATGAGGAAACATTAAGTTCTACGGGGTATGATGCAGATACTTTATCTTACACAGTTGGTTATGATCGCGATATTACGGAGAGTTTCCGAGCGGGTGTATCCTATTCATTCTCAGACATTGAAATTGATGAAGAGGGTGTAGTGCTTGGTGACAGAATTGAGATTGAAACTAATTTTGTTTCTGGCTATGCGAGGTATGATTTTGGTCAGGTCGCGTTGTCAGGCCAAGTTGGCTACGTCTTTGGAGACGGCGATTCATCTCGCTCTTCAGGCCTTGGCGCTATAACGGGTGATTTCGACGTTGACGGCATCATTGCCCAAGGTGCGGTCGGGTATGATCTGGTTGCTGGTGGGTTAAATGTTCAGCCACAACTAGGCTTCCGTTTTGGGTCAATTTCACAAGATGATTATACTGAAACTGGTGGGTTAAACTTGAATGTAGATGCTGAGGACGTTGATTACTTTGAAGGTGTTGTAGGCTTTACGGCAGCTCCTATAATCCCATCATCAAGTGATTGGTCAATTCGTCCAAGCCTTAGCGCGAATTATGTGAATGATTTTACGGCTGATTCTCGTGATATAAATATCACATTCCCCGGTTCGACAACACAAACCTTAACGTCGGGTGATCCTAGAGGAACACGGTTTGAAATTGGTGGTCAAATTGACATTGTGAATGCGGGCGGCATTGCCTTTGGTGTCGGGTATGAAGGCGACTTCTCAGCTGACTACTCTTCAAATGCAGGCTTCCTACGTGCTAGATACGGCTTCTAATCTTATAAGCTTTCTAGGCCAATAGAGGCCAAACTATTATAAATGACCTTTGCGAAAGCAGAGGTCTTTTTTATGAGTATTGCCCCGGTCTTTTAGAGTAGAGTATGTAGAAACTGGTGAGGTGAAGCTGATACGGCATTCATCATGCGGGCCGCTTCAAGCGAAGTAGGGTTTACCCACGAATATAATAGCCCTGAGACAGGTCTTGTAGACCTCCATCATAAGGGTCTTGCCTGTCATGTATTTTTTTAAAAGGTACTTGTTAAAAGCGGCAGCAGACTAACACGTGGTATTATCTGGTGAAAACGGCTTAATTTAAGACTAAGCCTTCATGCGGACTATCCAAAACAAAAGTTGGAATTGTCACGTCAAAACTTTCGCCGTCGTTAGATTGCATTGTGTAAGCGCCAAGCATCATGCCAGAAGGTGCCGTAAGAGGCGCGCCAGATGTGTAGCGAAAAACTTCTCCAGACTTTATAACAGGCTTTTCACCGACGACACCCTTGCCGTGAACTTCTTGAATTTGACCGCGACTATCTGCGATTTTCCAAAACCGATCAGTGACTCGCAGGTCGTCTTTGCTCTGATTATCAATTTCAACAGTGTAGGCCCAAATATAACGCGAATCTGCTGGGCTGGATTGTTCGGCCAAAAACTCTGGCTCAACCCGAATGATGACGTCACCTGTGCGATGTTCGAACATATGCAGGCCTTCAAGGTTAATCATGGCAACATTAGTTTGCACTCGTGTTGCATTTCGGGCTTCACTCATGCTGCACTCCTGTATGATTCTGTTCTGCGTGTTTATGGGCGTGTAAAGCCATCTTACGCTTGTAGTGGCGCGTGAGCTCATATTCTGCAAGATATTTAACCCGTTAACCATCAATTTTGTCAGTTCATTCTTGTTTTAGGGGAATAGCATGCTACCCAACGAGTATGATGAATGCAATTTCCCCCAAAAATGGTATCTTACCTCGCCAAGATATTGAAGGCCTCATTCAAGCTGGCGTGATTCGGGGATGTAACTCGCACGAGATAACATCTAACGAACCCAGCTCGGCACCGCAATTACAACCGGCTAGCCTTGATTTAAGCCTTGGAGATACGGCTTATCGCCTCAAAGCGAGCTTTTTGCCCGGTCCTGACCAAACTGTTGAGAGAGCGCTCAAAGATGTGACCGTGCATAAAATCAATCTCAAAGACGGTGCAGTGCTGGAAACGGGGTGCGTATATCTTGTGCCCTTGCGTGAGAGTCTAAACTTAAGTGACGATTTGAGGGCTTTAGCCAACCCTAAAAGCTCGACAGGACGACTTGATGTCTTTACCCGCGTGATTTGTGATGGATGTCATGAATTTGATGCTATTCCGAAACAGTATTCAGGTCCGCTTTATGTGGAAATTGCTCCGAGAACATTTCCGATTCTCGTAAAGCCCGGTCAACGTCTGGTGCAAATGCGGTTTCGCCGCGGCCCTCATGCGCAACTCGGAACGCAAATGGTCAGCATAGACTTAAAGGGCGCGCAAAAGGGTGCCATTATTGGGTACCGCGCGCGCCGTCATGCAGGTCTTGTAGATATGTCTGCTATTGCGCGCCATAACGCGCTTGATTATTGGGAACCGCTACGTGCGCCTAATGAACGGCTTATCCTAGACCCCGAAGAGTTTTACATTCTGGCAAGCCAAGAGGCCATATCTATCCCTGAGACTCAAGCGGCTGAAATGGCGCCAATAGCGCCAGAAATAGGCGAATTTAGAGCTCATTATGCAGGTTTTTTTGACCCTGGGTTTGGCATAGAGGCGGCTGGCGGGGCAGGGTCACGCGCAGTTTTAGAAGTGCGCGGACGCGATGTCCCCTTTTTATTGCGTCATGGGCAGCCAGTCGCTAAGTTGATATTTGAGTCAATGACGTTAAGTCCAGATCAACTTTATGGCGCGCAAGGGTCAAATTACCAAGCGCAAGGTTTGCGGTTATCTAAGCATTTTACGCATTAATTTGCGTAAATTTCTTGATTTTATATGAATTCAATGCGTTCTCAATAAAATAGAAGGTAATATTTTTCAAATAGCATAAAAACAAGCGCATGGGTTGTATTTTCTAATGAGTTTTGCAATCATTTTTGCAGGGCACATCAGAAAATTTGGGGACATTATGCGTTTGAAATCTACATTTATGGGGGCTGCGGCATGTTTGGCAGCTTTATCATTCATTAGTTTACCCAATGTGTACACGGTTGCACATGCCGCGCCAGCCGCGAAGCATTTTGGAAAATTACCGAACATTTATGATGCGGCTTTGTCACCAGATGCGACTTTAATGGCGGCTGTTATTAATAATAAAGGTGATTACCTTGTTCGCATTGAATCTCTAAAAGACCCAAGCATAGAGTCTAGATTTGTAGGCTTGGGTGAAGGAGTTAAGCCTGCATATGTTAAGTGGGTGAATAACAAGCAAGTTATTATTTCATTTTGGCAAAGTCAGAAAACAAGTTCAACGCCTATCCGTACCGGATTTTTATATACGCTCAATACGGAGACGATGGAGGGAAAAATTCTTGTCGACCCCAGTAAAGTTAAAAAGACAGCTACAGGGAGCCGGTTACAACAAGGTAGCATTTTTCGGCAATTCAATAATGTTGTGGTTGATTGGTTAGAAGATGATCCACTGCATATATTAATGGCTTATTCTGATGAAGATAATAATAATCTTAACCCAGATTTGCGCAAAGTAAATGTTGAAACAGGAAAAGATACCATTGTTAAACGCGGTGTGGAGGGCGTCCAATCTTGGTATACTGATTTAAAGGGTGATGTGCGTGTTGGCCAAGGCCGTGAGGATGATAATAAAGCCGCATGGGTCATGCGTATAAAAGATGCTGCAAGCGGGAACTGGAACTCATCTGATAAATATCCAGGGCTTGACGCAGGCGTAAGTATTCATGGATTCACTAGCAACCCCAATGAATTAATCATTAGCTCTTATGCGGGAAAAGATACGATCGGGCTTTATGTATATGATTTATCGTCCAAGGCGGTAACGCGTAAAATATACCATAATGACAAATTTGATGCGTCGGGTGTTATTCTATCCAGCGATGGCGGAGAAATCATTGGGGCCAGATATACGGCGGATACACAGCAAACAGAAATGATTGGGAATAATGATACAATTTTGCAAGCTATGCGGCGTGATAACGTTGGATATACCGTTGATTACGTAGATCAATCTGCCGATGGGCAGACGGTCTTGTTTAAACTGTCTAACCCATATGACCCGGGCGGGATGATGATGGTCAAAGGATCTTCTGGGACACCGGTAAATTTAGGTATGATGCGGCCTGATTTGCCAAACCCTTCTTTGGGGGAGGTGATTGGTGTGAAATATAAGGCCCGAGATGGTCAAAAAATACCGAGCTACGTAACATTACCACCTATGGTGACAGATACGTCACAACTAAAAAATCTGCCATTTATTGTTCTGCCGCATGGTGGACCTTATGGCCGTGATAGTAAAAGATTTGATTATTTTGCGCAATTTTTTGCGACGCGCGGCTATGGCGTTTTGCAGATGAATTTCCGAGGTTCGGACGGGTTCGGTAAGGCCTATAAAGAAGCTGGCCGTAATAACTGGACGATTATGCAAGAAGATGTTGAAGACGGCACGCGTTGGCTTTTTGAAAAAGGATATGCAGACCCAAAACGCACATGTATTGCGGGCTGGTCTTATGGTGGTTATGCAGCTTTAATGGGAGCCGCCAAAAACCCTGAATTGTATAATTGTGCAATCTCTATGGCTGGTGTGACAGACATTCGAGCGCTAATACGTGACGAGAGTAGATATCGGTTTGGGAAAGCTTCCGCGAAGAATTTTGTTGGAGCAGGCTTTTCTGACAAGGATGACATTAAGGCCAATTCTCCTGTGAAAATTGCCGGCGATATGAGTGTTCCTTTGTTTTTGGCGCATGGCGAACTTGATCAACAAGTGCATTTTAGCCAATATAAGCGTATGAAAAAAGCGCTGAAAAAGAGTAATGCTAAAGTAACTTACATGGAATTTGAAGATGAAGACCATTACCTGTCTAACCAAGACAATCGCATAAAGTTCTTTGAAGGGTTAGATAAATTCTTGAGTAAGTATAATGGCCCGTCAGAATATATGGCGCCGTAATTATATAATTCTTTTATAGTTGAGTGATGCCTGCGCGAAATATTGCGCAGGTTATGGTTTATCTATCAAGGTTGGGGCGTGCTAGCTTCGCTAGGCCGAGCAACTCGCGCCGCCCAATACACAAAACTTAGAGCAATGCGGATGATTGAGTGCTACGGGGCCGAGTGATTGTTTAAGCGTCTTTCCTGTTTCAAATTGCACATCATCCCATAGCAATGTGCAAGCAAGGACCGCCGCGCGGTCTTCACCTTTGCGGCGTACAACCATCCGAGAATTCGAGCACATCATATTATCTGGATGAACATCTAATATGCTCCAACATGCAACTGATACTTCTGGGACATCTATAGCCTCGTCCATTTCAGGAAATAACATGACCTGCGTCATGTCATGGGCGTCAATATTCCAACCTTGTGCTTTTACGAGCTTGTCATAGCCACCGCGAGCTTGTGCGTCATTTTCAGAAAACATAGACCGTCCTGCAATGTTAAGCGTGAATTTATGTTCCGTCAGCCAAGCCAGACCTTTTAGGGCAATATCAAAGCTGCCTTCTCCGCGTTCTTGATCATGGCCTTCTTGTGTGAAGTGATCCAAGCTTACGCGTAAAGTCATTTTCCCTGGAAACCTCTTTTGTAAATCTAGCAGTCCTGCTTGCACGCGTGGACGCATCATCGGTTTCATGGCGTTAGTTAGAACAAGTAAACTATGTCCGCGTTCCAACGCCATTTCTGACAATCGGATAGCGTAGGGGTTGAGGTAAGGTTCCCCTCCAGTGAAGGCGATCTCAATTTTACCTTGATTACCCCATTTTTGGCCAATCTCATCAATTTCATCCAGATAAGGCGCCATATCTTCGGGAGTTAGATAGATGAAGTGATCGGCCGTTGGAGAGCTTTTGATGTAGCAATTGGCACATTCAATATTACATTGCGACCCCGTGTTAAACCAAAGCGTATCTAGCTGCTTGAAAAACACTTGCGCGCGCTTTTCTCCTTTGGCGGTTCTGAGCGGGTCTTTGAATTTTTGCGGATCTAATATTACATTCATATCGGGCTTTTACAGTGTGAAATGCGAACTGTCACACACAATTCTGTGATGCCAGCGCGTGTGAAGGATTTGTAAGAATAATACCAGCCTTTAGAAGGCGTAAAAACCTTTGTAAAGCCAAGAGAAATATAGGATATGTAAGACTATTAATTTGGGGATATGCGAAATATATGGACTATCAAAGCTTATCAATCCCAGATGTCGTGTTATTTTCTCCTGTGCGCTATAGTGATGTTCGCGGATATTTTTCTGAAACATTTAGACAAGATATTTTCGATAAAGCTATCACGCCTACAGAAAAGCCGTTCACATTTGTGCAAGATAATCAGTCTTTGTCGGCTGCCGCAGGCACCATTCGTGGATTGCATTATCAATCGGCCCCGCATGCTCAAGGGAAATTGGTAAGCTGTGTTCAGGGAGCAATTTGTGATGTAGCCGTTGATATACGCCTTGGCTCGCCAAGTTATGGGCAATATGTTAGCGCTCGCCTCTCGGCAGATAATGGGCGGCATTTATGGGTACCCGTTGGCTTTGCGCATGGATTTTCTACCTTGGAGGCCGATACGATTGTGCAATATAAATGCACAGATTATTACGCGCCAGATTGCGAAGGTAGTCTTGCTTGGGATGATGCGGGTATTGGAATAGATTGGGAGTTAAATGGACAGGCGGCCATTTTGTCCTCCAAAGACCAAACTGGCGACAGTTTTGCTGATTTCAAATCCCCCTTTAAGGCGAGGGGCTTATGAAACTTCTTGTAACAGGCGGCGCTGGCTTTATCGGCTCGGCGGTTATTCGCCAAGCCATTGACGCGGGCTATAATATTATCAATGTGGATAAGCTCAGCTATGCCGCAAATTTGGCGAATTTGAAATTTGTTCAGAATTTACCAAATTATGATTTTGTCCAAGGAGATATTTGCGACCGTGCCTTAATGGATAAAGTGCTAGCGCGATATCAACCTGACGCAATTATGCATTTGGCGGCAGAATCTCACGTTGATCGATCTTTGGACGGGCCAAGTGATTTCATTCAAACCAATATTATAGGTACATTTACATTGCTTGAAGCTGCGCGAAATTATTGCGCGGCTTTGAGCGTGCAGGCTCGCTCAAAATTTCGGTTTCACCATGTGTCTACGGATGAGGTGTATGGCGACTTAAATGTGGAAGATCCTGCCTTTAGTGAACAAACACCCTATGACCCCAGCTCGCCTTATTCGGCTAGTAAAGCCGCTTCTGACCATTTGGTGCGAGCATGGGCACGAAGCTATGATATGAATGTCGTGATTAGTAACTGTTCAAATAATTACGGGCCGTATCAGTTTCCTGAAAAGCTAATGCCTCTTGTGATTTTGAAGGCATTACGGGGAGAGACTATTCCGGTCTACGGAACGGGCGACAACATCCGAGATTGGCTCTATGTTGATGATCATGCCGCCGCTTTATTATGTGTGCTAGAAAGAGGCCGCTCGGGTGAAACTTATAATATTGGCGGGAACAATGAACGCCGAAATATTGATATTGTGACAACAATTTGCGCGCTCATGGACGAGCTAGTGCCAAAGCCTCAGCCGCATAGAGACTTAATTGAATTTGTCAAAGATAGGCCTGGCCATGACAGGCGCTACGCTATTAATGCGGATAAAATAAAAACGCAATTAGGCTGGTCTCCGTCAATATCAGGTGATGAAGGCCTTTTGAAAACTGTGCGTTGGTATTTGGATAATACAACATGGTGGAGCCCGATGTTAGACAGTGGCCATGCAGTCAAGCGCCGAGGCTTATTCTAATGTCGTTATGTCGATAGCTCGTAAAATTCTCATTCTAGGCCGTACGGGTCAGTTAGGCCACGCCTTACAAGCCGCATATCAAGGCCGTGCTGAGAAAGTAATATGTCTGGATAGAAACGCGTGTGACTTATCCGCAATTCCTAACAAATTACGAGCTAGCCTAGAGCCTTATAAGGATGTTGACCTTATCATTATCGCGGCGGCTTATACGCAGGTTGATGCCGCCGAAAGTGATGCTGCTACGGCGCACGCGGTTAACGGCACGGCGCCGAAGATTATCGGAGAGTTTGCGGCAGATCACGATATCGCGGTGCTGCATATCTCCACAGATTATGTCTTTAACGGTAGGGCTGACGTGCCTTATAAGCCGGATCACCCTATTGACCCTATCAATGTCTATGGACAAACGAAAGCAGCAGGCGAGGCGGGGGTGCTAGGAAGTAACGCGCGCTGCGCGGTTGTGCGCACGTCATGGGTTTATGACGCGCTTGGGAAAAACTTTCTCACAACAATGCTGCGTATGGGACAGACCCGCACGGATGTTAGTGTTGTGAGCGACCAATTTGGACGACCAACTTATGCACCGCATCTGGCACGTCATCTTGTGGTCTTTGCGCAAGGTTTAATGGCGCGCGATAAGGCCTATGAAGGTCTTTTCCACATGAGCGGAGCCGGCATAGCTATGAGTTGGGCAGATTTTGCGAGAGATATATTCACAGTCTTTGCAGATGAGCTTCCCCATTGTGTTCATGTTCATGATATTGCGGCTAAAGATTTTCCAGTTGAGGCAAAGCGTCCTACTTATTCAGTGTTAGATATTAAAGACACAGAGCGTGTTCTTGGTTATGCTCTACCTGATTGGCGCGAAGGTGTTAAAGCAGCCTACCGGGCAAGGAAAACATAATATGATGAGACGAAAAGGCATTATTCTAGCAGGGGGTACGGGAACGCGTTTGCACCCCAGCACTATCTCTGTATCCAAACAATTAATGCCGGTCTTTGATAAGCCGATGATTTATTATCCGTTATCTGTTCTAATGCAGACGGGGTTGAACGACATAATGATTATCACCACGCCTCAAGATCAAGCCGCGTTCAAAAACCTGCTTGGTGATGGGAACCAGCTTGGTATTTCCTTGAGCTATGCTGTGCAAGATGCCCCGCGCGGAATAGCAGAAGCTCTGTTGATTGCGGAAGACTTTCTGCAAGGTTCACCGTCAGCTTTGATTTTAGGGGATAATTTATTTTTCGGCCCATCTTTTGACGTAGCTTTACGGGCGCAAGCTCAGGCGTCTTCAGGGGCTACAATTTTTGGGTATCAAGTCAAAAACCCACAGTCTTACGGCGTTGTTGGGTTTGACGCAGATAAGAAAGTGGTTTCGCTCGAAGAAAAACCCGATGTGCCTGCCTCGAACTACGCCATTACAGGGCTGTATTTTTATGATGAACATGCCAGTGATTATGCGCGACATGTTCGGCCGTCTGGCCGCAAGGAGCTGGAAATTACAGACTTAAACAGGCTGTATTTGGAAAAAGACGCATTGCGCGTCGAATTATTAGATCAAGGCACGACATGGCTAGATACGGGCACGCATAAGTCTCTATTACAGGCCGCACAATTTGTTAGCGTCATTGAAGAGCGGCAAGGACGGCGCATTTGTTGTCCTGAAGTCATTGCCTTTCAACAAGGTTGGATTGATAAGTCACAATTAATGAAATTAGCCGCTCCGCTTGAAGCAAGTGGGTATGGGCGGTATTTGCGTAAAGTCGCGGAACAAAATTGATAGAGCAAGTCTATACTATATATTGGCGCGCGATAAAGCCATGCTTCTTAAATGAACTTTGCCATGTTGTAACTATTGTAAATCAATAGCGTCAAGGCTAACAGCTACCCATCGTTGAGTGCCCATTAAAAAGAGTGCGAGTTGAGAAGTTATGAATGCAACAATTATAGGCACAGGTTACGTAGGTCTTGTTTCAGGCGTGTGTTTTGCTGATTTTGGACATAATGTTACATGTGTCGATAAAGACCCTAAGAAAATTGAGATGCTCAATGCAGGGCAAATGCCTATTTATGAGCCAGGCCTTGAAGCTCTTGTTAAAAAAAATGTGACCGCAGGACGCTTGACCTTTACAACGGATGCAAGCGCGGCGATTAAAAAGGCTGATGCTGTCTTTATCGCAGTGGGTACCCCGTCACGGCGCGGCGATGGCCACGCAGATTTGTCATATGTTTATGCAGCAGCCGAAGAAATTGCTGGACAGCTTGAGGGCTTTACCGTTGTTGTGACAAAATCAACCGTGCCTGTTGGGACAGGTGATGAGGTCGAGGCCCGTATGAGACGCGTCAATCCAAAGGCGGACTTTGCGGTTGTCTCGAACCCAGAATTTCTACGCGAAGGGGCTGCAATTAATGACTTTAAACACCCTGACCGCGTTGTTGTTGGGACGGATGATGCACGCGCTATAGCGGTTATGAAACAATTATACCGCCCGCTATTTATCAATGAAACGCCGATATTGTTTACATCGCGCAGAACGTCTGAATTAACAAAATATGCGGCCAATGCATTTCTGGCAACGAAGATTACCTTTATAAATGAAATCGCAGATCTATGCGAAAAAGTGGGGGCTAATGTCCAAGAGGTCTCCCGCGGTATTGGCCTTGATAACCGAATTGGAAAAAAGTTCTTACATGCTGGCCCGGGATATGGAGGATCGTGCTTTCCTAAAGATACGCTCGCCATTGTTAAAACGGCGCAGGATTATGGTTCGCCCGTGAAAATCATTGAAGCCGTTGAGCAAATTAACAAAACGCGCAAACAGGCTATGGCTATGCGCGTTATTGAGGCTTGCGGCGGGGATGTCGCGGGTAAAAAAATCGCCATTTTGGGACTGGCCTTTAAACCCAATACGGATGATATGCGCGACTCTCCAAGTCTTGATATTATTCCTCATTTGCAAAATTTAGGTGCGCATATTCAAGCTTATGATCCAGAGGCAATGCAAGAAGCGCGGGCTTTACTAAATAATATTGACTACAGGCAAAGCCCCTATGATGCGATTGACGGGGCAGATGCGCTTGTAATTGTTACGGAATGGGATCAATTTAGGGCCTTGGATTTGAACCGAGTCAAGGCTTTGCTTACATCCCCAATAATCGTTGATTTACGTAATATTTACGTCCCCAGCGATATGAAGGATATGGGTTTTGAGTATTCCAGTATTGGCCGTCCGCAATAGGCAGCTCAATTATTATTATTTTGAAATATTCAGCCTTCATTTAGGCTAGGTTGCGTAATTACTTCAAGACGAGCTTTACAGATTTTTGCCAATAGACTAAGGCGAAATAGCTTCAACTAAGGGTCATAATTATGTGTGGAATTATTGGGATTACGGGCAACAGTACCGTAACAGACCGTTTGGTTGAAGGTCTGAAACGCCTTGAATATCGCGGATATGATAGTTCTGGAGTTGCTGTTTTAGAACATGGCAAAATTAAGCGCGCGCGCGCCGAAGGCAAAATAAAAATGCTAGAGTCTAAACTGGGTGATATGCCAGTGGATGGCCAAGTTGGGATTGCACATACACGCTGGGCGACACACGGTGTTCCGAATGAAATAAATGCTCATCCACATGTTTCAGGCCGCGTCAGCGTTGTTCATAATGGCATTATCGAAAATTTCTTAGATATTCGAAAAAGTCTATCGCACCGTAAATTTGTCAGTGAAACGGATACAGAAGTTGTCGCCCATTTAGTTGATGAAGCCCTGCAGAGCGGTTTGAAACCCATTGAGGCTTTTTCGCAAAGCTTGAAGCAGCTCAAAGGGGCTTATGCATTTGGTTTGATTATTGACGGTGAAAAAGACCGTATCTATTGCGCGCGCGCGGGCTCGCCATTAGCGCTAGGGGTTGGCGATAATGAAATGTATTTGGGCTCTGATGCTCTGGCTCTAACGCAACTTACCTCCAATTTGATTTACCTTGAAGAAGGTGACTGGGCCGTTCTAACGCCAACATCCTACGAAATATTTGATGTGAATGACATGCCGGTTACGCGAGCTGTGACAATTATTTCTGGCGGGCCAGCAATGGCAGAAAAGGGGAATTATCGTCACTTCATGCTCAAAGAAATTTATGAGCAACCTGAAACAATTACGCAAACACTTGAAAACTATATTGATGAATATAAACGCGTTCCAAACTTGCCAGTTGAATTAGATTTCTCTCAAATTGATAGAGTTATTTTGGTTGCGTGCGGGACAGCTAGCTATGCTGGCGAGGTTGCAAAATATTGGTTCGAGCAAGTCGCAGGCATTGCTGTAGATGTCGATATAGCCTCAGAGTTTCGCTACAGAAAACCTGTATTGTCGCCTAAGTCTCTTTTTATTGCGATATCGCAATCGGGCGAGACAGCCGATACCTTGGCCGCCTTACGCTATTGCAAAGAAAACGGGGTCAAGACGGCGGCTTTGGTGAATGTCATGACATCAACGATGGCGCGCGAAGCTGATATTGCTTTGCCGATTAATGCAGGTCCAGAAATTGGCGTGGCCTCGACTAAGGCGTTTACCTCGCAGCTTGTGGCGCTCGCAGCAATTACATTAGGCGCGGCAATGTCACGCACAATGCTAAATGATGAGGCGCAATACGCACTGACTGATGCACTCATTAAAATGCCGCGTCATGTAAAAGATGCTCTTGAATTAGACTCGGCTATAGAAGAGATGGCGTTTGGTTTTTCCAAAGCTAAAAATGCATTTTATCTTGGGCGAGGCGCGCAAGTCCCAATCGCTTTAGAAGGCGCGCTTAAACTCAAGGAAATCTCTTACATTCATGCTGAAGGTTATGCCGCGGGTGAGCTAAAGCATGGCCCAATTGCACTTATTGAGGACGGTACGCCCGTTGTTGTTCTTGCGCCATTTGATGACCTTTTTGAAAAGACGATTTCTAATCTACAAGAAGTCGTCTCGCGCGGTGCATCTATCATTCTAATAACAGATAAAATGGGCGCGGAACATGTTGGTGATATGGTTGAAAACATCCTCATCATGCCGACGGTAAATAATTTTACAGCGCCGATTATTACGACAATCGCGGTGCAATTACTGGCCTATCATAGTGCTGTGCATTTAGGGACGGATGTTGATCAACCACGTAATTTGGCAAAATCGGTAACTGTAGAATAAAACGAAGCGTGGTTTAGGGCGTTAATACGCTCGGTAATTTACTTGATCTTTAAACCACTCATAAGTTTGAGAGAGGCCGTCTTCTAAGGATATACTTGCGCTCCAATCTAACTGCTTAAGCTTATCTATATTTAAGCATTTTTTCGGCGTCCCGTCTGGTTTGCTTGTGTCAAAGGTGATGCGGCCTTCAAATTTTGTAACTTTCGCAATCATCTGGGCGAGGTCAGCGATGGGTAAATCGTGCCCAGTTCCAACATTTATATGGGATAGGTCAGGGCTTGTGATGGCTTGATATGTATCATGTGCCGTGTTCATGATATGGATAGAGGCCGCGGCCATGTCGTCAACATGCAGAAATTCCCGATATGGCGTTCCGCTCCCCCAAATAACGACCTCGTCGGTGTTGTTCATGACGGCCTCATGAAACCGTCTTATCAGAGCTGGAATGACATGGCTGTTTTTAGGGTGGAAATTATCATTTGGCCCGTAAAGATTCGTTGGCATAACGCTACGATAATCACGTCCATATTGCTGGTTATAAGCTTCGCATAATTTAATACCTGATATTTTCGCGAGAGCATAAGCAGCATTTGTGGGCTCTAGCGGCCCGCTCATAAGAGCGTTTTCTTCGATAGGTTGAGCAGATAACCTCGGATAAATACAAGAGGACCCTAAAAATAGGAGCTTATGTACGCCGCTTTGGTGCGCGCCTTCGATGATGTTGTTTTGTAGAGCTAGGTTTTGATATAGAAACTCGGCTGGGTAGGTTTTATTGGCATATATTCCGCCGACTTTTGCTGCCGCGAGATAGATTTCATCAATGTCGTGATGTGTAAAAAAATCAAAAACTGCGGCTTGGTTTGTTAGATCTAATTCACTGCGAGTTTTTGTGAGAATGTTCACATCCCTATGTGCGGATAATTGCTTCATAAGGGCTGTGCCAACCATACCAGTGTGGCCTGCTATGAAGATTGTTTTTGGCGCGCTCATAATCAACCTATTGGGCCGATATCGTCATAGCCTTGTTGTTTTAGAAAGGCATGACGTTTGGCGAGATCTAAATCTGTTTTTATCATATCCGCGCACATTTGCTCTAATGTTATTTGCGGTTCCCATCCAAGTTTGGCTTTGGCTTTGCTCGGGTCTCCAAGCAGAGTGTCCACTTCGGCCGGACGGAAATATCGCGGATCGATGCGCAGGATAACATCCCCTACTTTGATGTGAGGAGTTATGTCGGAATTTACAGTATCAGCGATAACAATTTCGTCTGCACCATCACCTTCAAAGCGTAAATGCAGGCCTAGATTTTTCGCGCTTATAGTCAGAAAGTCTCGCACGGACACTTGCTTGCCTGTTGCGATTACAAAGTCTTCAGCGCTATCTTGCTGCAGCATCATCCATTGCATACGCACATAGTCTTTGGCATGCCCCCAATCGCGGCGAGCATTTAAATTCCCAATATAAAGGCAGTCTTGCAGGCCGTGGGCAATATTGCACAGGCCGCGCGTAATTTTACGTGTCACAAATGTCTCGCCCCTTCGTGGGGATTCGTGGTTAAATAAAATTCCGTTACAGGCGTATAAGCCATAAGCTTCGCGGTAATTAACAACTGTCCAATAAGCGTAAAGCTTGGCAATACCGTATGGGCTACGTGGATAAAAAGGCGTTGTTTCGCTTTGTGGGGTTTCTGTGACTTTGCCAAAAAGTTCAGACGTTGAAGCCTGGTAAAACCGAGTATGCTTTTCAAACCCCAAGAGCCGTATAGCCTCTAGTAAGCGCAATGTCCCCAAACCATTGACATCCGCTGTATATTCGGGCGTATCAAAACTGACGGCGACGTGAGATTGCGCCCCGAGATTATAAACTTCATCAGGGGCGATGTCTTTTAATATACGCGTTAAATTCAACCCGTCAGTTAAGTCGCCATAATGAAGTGTAAAGTTTCGGTTATC
>JBDVGI010000058.1:0-3352 GCA_039962885.1 Litorimonas sp.
ATTTTGCTTTATCCTCAGAGGCATTTGCCGCGTTTTTGAAAAAAGAATGTTCAATGACATCACCAGGCCGAATTCCTAATTCCTTAGAACGTCCGCCGCGCAATTCAACAACAGCGGCAACGACCGCCTCGGATGAGGCGCTGCGTAATGTATAAGGTTGATGAGAATGTTCGATTTTTAAAATTTTCCCATTTGAGCGAACAAAAAGAATATCGAGTGCAAGCGCGGTGTTCTTCATCCAAATCGTTGCGACTTTAGGTTCGGCAAACTCGAAGATCATGCCTGTATCTGGTGCCATTTGCTCCCGAAACATCATACCGCGTGCCTGTTGGTCAACAGTCTTAGCTTCTTCGACAGTAAATTGATGTTCCCCATCTGTCGATTTAATCACAAGCGTCTGCGGCGTACCAAAATCAACAACATCTTCGCGGTTGGTTTGGCCTACTGCTGGCGTAGAGATAGCGACGAATAGACAGGATAATACAATGTTTTTCATGCGGTAGCTTTAGCTGCCAATGCCCTCACCGAGCAAGTTAAAATACGTATCAACTTCAGATAAAGCGAGGAAAACACACTTAGGCTTTATTATCTTAGCGAAATTGAAAATGAAAATGGGCAGTTCTTATTGAACACATCGTCCTTAAATGGACATATAACAACGTTGGCAGTCCCTAGGGGAATCGAACCCCTCTTTCCAGGTTGAAAACCTGGCGTCCTAACCGATAGACGAAGGGACCGCATCAGTCGTGAGGCGCGATATATAAGGGCTTTACGTTTGGCGCAAGCCTGATTTTACAAAAAACCCATAAAAACGACATTAATACAAATTATGTGTCCATAGCCGGAGCCATATCTTGCAAATGAAAGTCTATTTTCGTGCGACCCTTCCAATGATTCGGCTTTAATTGGCCAATAATATGATAACACCCACGGTTTGGCGCGAGTAAATAATCGGATAAGCCTTTTTCATCGGCTCCAAAGCAAATTCCAGATAAAACTTGGCCGCCTTTATCTTCGAAGGAAACACGTATATGATTGCCTTTAAGCCGTTGAGCGTAAGTCAGGCGCATATCAGCGAAGGCAAAACACGGTTGCGGGTGCCCTGCCCCAAATGGACCAATCCTCTCAATAGTTTCCAGCAGTTCCATTTTCACAGCTGATGGAGATAAAACCACATCAACACGCGTAGACTGATTGGCTCGCGCTTGCGACACATCATCAGACAGGTAAGTATTTATAAAATCTGTGAAAGCAGGAATAGACTTCGCATCCATTGTCAGACCGCCAGCCATAGCATGGCCTCCTCCGCTATCCAGCAGTCCTGCCTCCTTTGCTGCGCTTATTGCCGCTCCCAAATTAACGCCTTGGATAGACCTACCAGAGCCTTTGGCCTCTCCGTCTTCATTGATACCAATCACAATCGCGGGTGTCTCAAAACGATCTTTTAACCGCCCTGCAACGATACCAATAATCCCTGGGTGCCACCCTTCCATAGAGACAACAATCACAGGCTGTCCGCGTTGTTGCTCGGCTTTATCCAAAGCTTCATCTAACATCGAGGCTTGCATCGCGCGGCGTTCAAAATTCACGCGGTCAAGCTCTGCAGCATGAGTGTAAGCAACCTCAGCATCATCCGTTGCCAATAGCTGCGCGCCCATATCCGCGCGCCCAATGCGTCCGCCTGCATTTATACGCGGCCCTAAGACAAATCCGCAATGATAAGCCGTAAAAGGCGTTTCAGCCTTTGCAATATCAGCAAGTGCCCTTATGCCAATATGTCTCGTATTCGACAGAACTTTTAAGCCCTGACGGACAAATGTTCGGTTTACCCCTTTTAGCGGGACAACATCGCAGATTGTTCCAAGCGCGGTTAAACCCAATAAGGTTTTCAAATCAATTTTTGGCATCATACTTTGCGCTTTGGCAAGACGTTGCAAGGCAATGACAAGCATAAATGTGACACCTGCAGCAGCCAAATGCTCTAACCCTGATGTATCATCAAGTCGATTTGGATTGATAATCGCAAAAGCAGGCGGCGGGGCATCACTCATCAAATGATGATCAACAACAATGACGGGCAGCTTCATCTCATGGGCTGCGCCCAAGGCATTATGCGCTGCCGCTCCGCAATCTAATGTAATAACAAGATCAGCTCCATCCGCTTTTAACGCTTCAAATGCAGCTTTTGAGGGGCCATACCCTTCTTTAACACGGTCAGGGATATAGAGCTTAAATTCATACCCAATAGCACGTCCCCAACGAATAAGCTGCGCCGCAGATGTGCCACCATCCACATCATAATCAGAGAAAATCCAAATATTCTCACCACGACTTATGCCGTCTAAAATGCGCTGCGCGGCTATATCAGCGTCTTTCAGGCAGGACGGATCTGGTAAGGTTTGCCGTAATGTTGGTGACAGAAATACGTCAACATGCTCAGCATCTATACCCCGTCCAGCAATTATAGCCGCATCTATGCGTGGTAAGTTTGCGGTGCGAACAAAATCATCCACAACCGCATCATCACAGCGCATCGTCCAATGACGTCCACGAAGGGATTTATTAACGTCCAAACACGTTTGGCTCATAAAATTCCCTGCGGCAGTTTTAATCTGACTTAATCGGACGCTCTGAGCGTAGATATTGCACAGCGTTGTCCATAGAGTTCATCACAAGAGTATGAGTATGGGCCTTGCCATCTCGTATTTTAACTCCGTCCAAAAGATCACCTTGGGTTACGCCTGTTGCTGCGAAAATTGTCGGCCCTGACGCGAGACCTTCAAGGTCATATTTTTGGTCTAGCTTATCAATACCTACGCGGCGAGCGCGGGCGATTTCGTCATCATTGCGAAAGTGCAAACGACCTTGCATTTGTCCGCCGATACACCGTAGAGCCGCTGCGGCTAGAACACCTTCAGGCGCCCCGCCCTGCCCGATATACATATCAACTTGGGTGTCAGGGTCCGTTGTATTAATAACGCCTTGCACATCTCCGTCTGTAATGAGCTTTATGCTTGCCTTAAGATTTCTCAAATCATCAATAATGTGGCTATGCCGCGCACGGTCTAGAACACAAACTGTGATCTCTTCGGGGCTAACGCCTTTAGCCTTTGCGAGGGCTTTGACATTATCAGCCGCAGATTTGTCCAAATCAATCAAACCAGGGGCATAACCCGGCCCAACCGCAATTTTATCCATATAAACATCTGGCGCATAAAGCAGGCCGCCACGCGGAGCAAATGCCATAACGGCTAGCGCATTCGCCATGGCTTTAGCCGTCAATGTTGTACCCTCTAAAGGATCAAGCGCGATGTCGACTTCAGGGCCAGTGCCTTTACCAACCTCTTCGCCA
>JBDVGI010000059.1:0-8582 GCA_039962885.1 Litorimonas sp.
TGCGCAAATTGTTGAACAGCTTGAGGATGACTGGAAGGCCGCGTCTGTGACACTCGCATCTGAGGCGACAACGTCGCCTGTGACCATACTTTACGGGTCTCACAGTGAATGGCAAACACTGCAACAAGCGATAAATACGTCCGCCCAAATTCAAGATGCTCGCCTTGATGCATTATCTAAAGACGGAGCTTTAATGACTGTGACCTTTGGTAATTTAGATCGACTTCGGACGGAATTGCAATTCAAAGGCGTTGACGTTCGCCTAGACCCTGACTTGGGCCTTGTGTTTGTCGGTGCAAATTCTGGGCGGTTTTAAGGGCCTTTATGTCGAAGACGTCATTATCAGGACAAATTCCGTTTAATTTACGGCCAGAACCCGCGTATAATTTCGATAACTTTGTAAAAACAGCGTCAAATTCAGACGCTCTTAAAATTGTGCAAGCTTGGCCGAATTGGCCCAGCGCAACTTTGCTCTTATTGGGTCCACACGGAAGCGGTAAAACACATTTAGGGCAGGCGTGGGCTTTAAACACGCAGGGCGTTATGTTTGTTGATGACGCGCATCAACAAGACGAGACGCGGCTTTTTGATCTTATAAACCGCGCTTTAAACGGAGATGTCAAAGGGTTGATGCTATCTGCGCCAGATGTGTTTGTAGCGAGCATACCTGATTTGCGCTCGCGTCTTGGAGCTATGCCGAAGGCGGTTCTGAAAGAGCAAGATGATGAGGCGTTGGAGCCTATTTTGCGGCATTTATTTGCGCAAACAGGCCGAGAAGTTTCAAAAGATGTTGTCGATTACATATTAAAGTTTACCGATAGATCCGTGAGCGCGCTGCGGGTGTTAGTCAATGATTTGGATGTTTCAGCGGGCGCCGCGAAAACGGACGTAACCAAACGATTTGTCAGTCGTTATTTGGATGCAGTGCGCAAATTATAGCCATAATTAAAATGGAATTTTCTGGCCATCCCACGCTAATAAAGCGCCGCTATCTTCGGGATTAAGGTCGTCTATGACATCTAAAAGTTTTGCGGCGCAAAAGTCGGGCGTGAACAACTTTCCGTCGGGGACATTGCTTTGAAATGGTTTTGACAAAGACGTGTCCACGGTGCCTGGGTGTAGACCTGCAATGATCGTATCGGGAAACCGGCGTCCATATTCAATTGCTAAAGTTTTTATCACCATATTTAAGGCAGCTTTTGATGCGCGGTAAGCGTACCAACCGCCAAGTCGGTTGTCAGATATAGAGCCAACCCGTGCCGATAGTGCCGTAAATACAGCCCTTTTGTCTTGTCTCAGTAAAGGCAGGAAAGCTTGCGCGCACATTGCGGGTCCGATTGTGTTGCTCATAAAGCTTTGCGAAAATCCTTCATGAGATAAGGCTCTTAAGTTTTTCTCTGGGGTTAAACCTTCCCCCTGCAGCAAGCCGGTCGCGACAATAATAAGGTCAAATTTTCCTGTACGTTTTAAGATTAGTGCTGTGTTTGACAGACTCTCTGCTTGTGTGAAATCGCACTTAAGATGTGTTATTTTTGAGGTATTTAAATGTGGATTACCCCGCGATTTCCCGCTCCTAGATAAAGCGTATATCTGCGCAACTTGAGATGATTTTTCTAGGGCCTGTGTTAGGGCAGCTCCGATACCACCGCTCGCTCCAACAATGATAATGCGCATAGAATTTTGAAAACTAGAGAGTTGCATTAGCGTTGCCTTTTGCATTTTTCTGAACAATACTTCACTTCATCCCAAACTTTTTCCCATCTTTTCCGCCATGTAAAAGGGCGCCCGCATACGGAACAATCTTTGATAGGTAGGTGAAGTTTCTTATGTGCCATATTTTACAATATATCGTTTTCTAATTATATATCACTTGGCGTAATGTCGCGGGCACTTAATTTCTTAACGCTTATTTTTATAAATATTTATATAGTAATAATAAGCACTTAAAAGCTACAGTTAATCTCATAGTTTACGAATTTTCCGCCTGTTGGTTCTCTAAAAGAGATTGTTTGAGCGTGGAGTTGTAAGCGCGGCGCGGCGTGAAATATTCTATCTTCGGCATATATTCTATCACCTAAAATCGGATGACCAAGTGCGAACATATGAACACGCAATTGATGAGAACGCCCCGTTTTAGGGTAAAGCGCAATACGTGTAACATCGTCCTGTCTGTCTAAAACTTCCCATGTTGTAAGAGCAGATTTTCCATGTTCATAGCTTACCATTTGGCGTGGCCGGTTCGGCCAATCGGCGATGAGGGGAAGGTCAATTTCTCCAGTATTTTTTTCGACATAACCGTCAACACGCGAAATATAGGTTTTCTCGATTTGACGTTTTTCAAATTGCAGGCCCAGATGACGTTGAGCATGAGCGCTTAAGGCAAAGACCATAATACCAGAAGTGGCCATATCCAATCTATGAATTGTAAGACCTTCTGGGAATTTTTTTTTCAGCCGAGCTTCAACGCAATCTGGATGGCTTTTACCTGGTACAGATAGCAAGCCCGACGGCTTGTTGATAATGACATAATCCTGCCCTTGGTGGATGACCTCAATCTCACCGCTTGGCGGGGCGTAGGAAAATGACCTGCGCTCGGGTAATATTGGCGGCATGTGAACGCCTAACCTAACCTGTACGTTCGGTTACGACATCTTCGCCGTCAAGCCGGAGTGCAATTTTGCCTGCGAGTAAGTCCAGTGCGTCTTGACCAAAAATCTCACGCCGCCAGCCCGATAGGGCTTGGACTTGCGCGTCTTGCCCAAAGGCTGCAATCTGCTCAATGTCACGTGCATTAGCCACCAAACGCGGCGCAATGCCTTGGACTTCTGTGCGAAGACGCAACAAGGTCCTTAACATTTCTACGCGCGGGCCGAGGGCAGGGGGCATATGTTGCACTTTGGGCGCTGGCGGGGCGTAATCATCGGCGTTGTCAATGGCTGCGTTAATGGCTTCGATGAGCGCAGCCGCGTTACTGGATTTTTCAAAACCGCGCGGGATAGCCCGTAATTTTGTTAAAGACCTGAGATCGCGCGGCCTTTGTTGGGCAAGATCATACATGGCGTCGTCTTTGAGAACACGGCGGCGCGGAATATCTTTGCTTTGAGCGACACGCTCCCTCCATGCCGCAGAGGCTTTTAGGACTGAAAGATATTGCTTTTTAGGATTTCTGACTTTCAAGCGTTGCCAAGCGTCTTCTGGCTCGAATGTATAGAGGTTTTCGTCCATTTGCGGGGCCATTTCTTCGAGCACCCAAGACAGACGGCCCTTTTTCTCAAGTTCGGCTAAAAGCGGTTCATATAATGTGCATAAATGCGTCACGTCAGCCAGTGCATAGGATAATTGTTTGTCCGATAATGGACGGCGCGCCCAATCAGTAAAGCGTGCACCTTTGTCTAAATCTATATTGAGCCGGCCCTTAACAAGGCCGCTATACCCCACGCTCTCACCAAAGCCGAGTGCCATTGCGGCGATTTGTGTGTCGAAAATAGGAGAGGGCACTGCGCCGCAAATTTGGTAGAAAATTTCCATATCTTGCCGTGCTGCATGTAAAACCTTGGTGATGTTTTTATCCATCAACAGTTCAACGAGAGGCGTTAGGCCAAGACCTTCTGCGAGCGGGTCAATAATCGCCTCCTCTTCATGGGTGGCAACCTGTATTAAACATAGGATAGAGTAAAATGTGTTCTCTCGCATGAACTCTGTATCAATACAGAGAAATGGCGAAGATTTCACAGCTTGGCAATATTGTGCCAAAGCTGCGTTTGTTGTGATAATGTTCATGTGAGGCTTATGCCGCTTTTACCCCGTGATGTCCAAAAACTTCGTCAAGAAGTTCCAATGTTGCATTCCATGCGCGGCGTTCTGTATCCGCATTATATTTTAGGCCGTTCTTGGCGTCATCGGCCTGCGGGTTCATGAAAGCATGTGTAGTTTGACCGTAAGCTTGTAAACGCCAATCACATTTAGCTTTTGTCATTTCTTGGCAAATTGCCATAACCTCAGATGGCGGTGCCATTGGGTCATCCCAGCCATGAGCAATAATCACTTTGGCTTTGATGGTTTTTTTCGGTAGGTCTGGCGCGCCAAGTAGGCCGTGAAAGGAAATCGCAGCTTTGAGGTCAAAACCTGCTCGGGCCATATCCAATGTGCAAAGCCCGCCAAAGCAAAACCCCATCGCGGCAATATGGGTCGCATCAACTTGTTCTTGCGCGCCAGCGGCCTTGAGGCCAGCCTTGAGGCGCTCTTGCAGGAATTTACGGTCATCCATGAATGCGCCCATAGTCGCTGAACGCTCTTCGGTTGTCTCGGGCTGTGCGCCGTTTCCGTAATTGTCGAGACAAAAGCCGATATATCCGTTTGCCGCCATAGCGATAGCCTTGTCTTGTGCAAAGCCGTCAAGTCCGCCCCAGGCGTGATTAATTATAACGCAAGGCTTTGGGTCTGCATATGTATCATCCCAAGCCATATATCCGACGCATTTTGTTTTGCCATGCATGTATTCTACCGGTTTGGTTTTAATCGTCATAAATCTTGCCTTAAAAACAGTTTGTCTATGCTCGCAAAGAGCGGGTGTGGTTCTAGAACTATTGTAAACATACAAGCTGACGGGTCAATGAATATAGGGCAAATGACGCCGATGCCCGCAAAGATAGGTGACATCACTTGGGTGTTAACGCTCCATTAAGCATGTTTCTTAAAACCCTGTTAACCACGTTTATTGTCAAAGCCTTAACCATGTTTTTTCAGATATTTTTAACCATGTTTTTTCAGATATTTTTAACCACGTTTTTTAAGGGATTCTTAGCCATGTTTAGTCATCATACTCTAACCATTATAACAGGAGCGTCTTATGGCACGCGTTAACAACATTATCTCTGTGTCCCGAAATCTTGGGTTAGGTCTTGGCTTGGCTGTCTGCCTAGCGGCTTGCTCTACGGTACAGGAAAATCCGAATTATCAATATTCAACAAAATATCGGGGCGCGTCCGATACATCCTATGCGTCGAATAGCGCGACAACTACGGCTGCAACATATACGCAGGCTAGTAGCTATCAAGGACAAACATATTCGGGCTCTTCAACAGCGAATGCGGCCCAAGAAGATTGCCGTAGAAAAGAAGGCAATCGTGAAATTATAGGCGGCGCTGCAGGCGGCGCGCTTGGAGCCTTTGCAGGTAAAAAATTGATTGGCGGAACAGGCGGCACGATCGCTGGAGCCGCTATTGGGGGCGTTGCTGGTTATGGTCTTGGCGACATTTCCGTTGATTGTAGCCCGCAGCCAACATATCAGCCCGCGCCAGTACAAACATATCAGCAGCCTGAAGTCTATCAGCCTGCGCAAAATGCAAATGTATATTCTGCGCCCTCTACAACGTCGATTGCCTCGCCGACCGACTCTCAATATGCAAATCAAAGCGTAGGCGGTACACCAGGTTATCAGGTGTATCAAGGCCAAGGACAAACAGTTCAGGCACAGCCATCATTGGTTCCTGGAACACAGGGCACAATAAACCCAACAACTGTGACTATATCTGGTCCTGTTCATGCAGCATCTTCCCATGGAGAACAGTCTCAATATCTTTCTAATGGAGCTGTTGAGGTGAGAAATTATGATTATTCAGGAAATTTAATTTCCGCGGACACAGCGATTGAAAATTTATCTTACCCCGCGAATGAGACACGTATTTTAAATGGCAGCACTGGGGCTTTCCAAAGCTACATCGTGCAACCCGGAGATACGGTTTATGGTTTGTCACGTAAATTATGTGTCGATGTAAAAGATATTCAAGGCCCGAATAATATTAATGCAAATTATGGTATTAATATTGGCCAATCGATTCATCTTCCGCAAAATCGGTGTTGATACCGCTTTCTATTTGAAAACACTTTGATTATGGCGTTTCAGCCCTGTGCGAGTCACTCGCATAGGGTTTTTGTGTTTATATTTCACTTGAAGAGACGGTTTGCGCTTTATCTATGTGATGGTTTCGATATGATGTTAAAAAATTTCGTTTCCGAATGATTTTTCAATTATTTGCTTTGTATACGAAGTATATTAGAGAGAGCTGTAAACTATGCGTAACCGTCTTGCCAAAATCCTTGCGACCCTTGGCCCCGCGAGCCGCGCGCCTGATATGATGCGTCTCTTACATGATGTTGGTGTTGATGCTTTTCGGTTGAATTTTTCACATGGAACACATGAAGATCATGCCGCTTCGGTTCAAGCTATCCGTCAGATAGAAAAAGATACAGGGAACCCAATTACTATCGTTGCAGATATGCAAGGGCCAAAACTACGATGCGGAACCTTTAAAGACGGGAAAATTGAACTGCGTTACGGGGATACGATTACAATCACACAAGGAACGGATGATGGAGATGATGGCCACATCATTATGCCGCACCCTGAGTTAATGAAAGCCTGCGTCTCTGGCACTGTCCTTAAATTTGATGACGGTAAGCTTATGGTGACAGTCATTGCCAATGACGGGAAGGCGATAAAAGCCCGAGTTGACGTCCCAGGCATCTTATCAAATCGCAAAGGTATTAATGTCATTAATGCCGTACTTCCTATGTCCGCTATGACGGATAAAGACCGTAAGGATATGAGTTTTGCTTTATCCCAAGGCGTTGACTTTATTGCATTATCTTTTGTTCAAAATGCAAAAGATGTGTTGGACGCGCGAGATATAATAGGCGACAAAGCTGGAATTATTGTCAAAATTGAAAAACCATCTGCCGTTGAGGACCTGGACTCTATTTTAATCGCAGCTGATGCGGCTATGGTCGCGCGCGGAGACTTAGGTGTCGAGCTGCCGTTGGAACAAGTTCCTGTTGTGCAACGCCAAATTATTCGAAAATGCCGTGCGCTGGGTAAGCCCGTTATCGTCGCGACGCATATGCTTGAGAGCATGATTGATGCGCCAACCCCGACGCGCGCCGAAGCTTCCGATGTGGCAACAGCCATTTACCAAGGGGCTGATGCTGTGATGTTATCGGCGGAAACAGCCGTTGGACGCCACCCAGCTACGGCAGTCGCGATTATGGACCGTATCATGCAAGCTGCAGAAGGTGATCCAGATTTTTGGGAATATTTCCGCCGCGTTGAGTTGCCGCATAAAGCAACCCCCGAAGACGCCATTAGTCAATCTGTGAGCGGAATTGCGACGACTTTGCAAGCCAAGGCAGTGCTAGGATATACTAGCACGGGTTCGACTGTACAGCGCATTTCGCGTGAACGTCCACCATGCCGAATTATTGGCCTGACCGCGCACCCTAAAACTGCACGGCGCTTGACATTGTCTTGGGGCGTGCAATCTGTTGTGACGGGGGATCCATCCAATTTTGATGACATGTTAAAAGATGTACAAGATGTTGGACGAGATAAGGCTGGTTTGAAGAAAGGCGATGTTGTGATGATAAGCGCAGGTATTCCGTTTGGCCGTCCAGGGACGACGGATACGTTAAAAATCGCTACGATTGATTGATAATATAGAGGTAAATAATTTGCCTGCATGATTTTATCATGCAGGCAATATGGGTGTTTATTAAAAGGCTGTACTTAATGAGAATTTAAAGTTCCGGCCTGGCAATGACAAAATATCTTTTAGGAAAGATGTATGTTGCCGCGCTTCTGTATCAAACAAGTTAAGCGCAGAGACACGGAATGTCACATCTTGGCCCGCAAATTCTGCATTATAACTTGCAAAGAGATTGACCTGAGTGAACCCATCTGTTGGAAGTTCAAAAGTCGCTGTATTATCTTGCTCTGTGGCCCAATCTAGTTCAGCGCGCAGTGACAGATAATCGCTTTTCGCACTAATACCAACAAGACCTCCAAGAGGGGGAATTCTTGGTAAATTCCCAACATCATCCCCGTCAGCACGAACGACTTCTACCAAAGCATCTGCATCGATAGAGAAGCCATTGAACTGCGTTAGGTTGACATTACCCTGTGCTTCAAACCCGCGAAATTCAACGTCAGAGCCAGTAAAGTTAACTTCCGTTAGGCCCTCTATGATTTCCCCAGTTTCTTGCTGGAAAATATAATCATCAAAGTCTGTGTAAAAGGCGTTCAGTGTAATGCTTATTCTTTCACCATTATATTTTAAACTCACTTCGCCGCCGATAGATTTCTCAAGATTAAGGTCTACGTCGCCAATTTCAAATTGAGCCGTTGCCAAATGCGCCCCGTCACTAAAGAGTTCTTCTGCAGATGGCGCACGTTGCGTGCGGAAAACATTACCAGTTAAGGTTAGTTCCTCTGTGACGTCATAACCCCCGCCGGCTGAAACACTAAAGGCATCAAAATCTCTGTTAATATCCAGAAAATCGTTTTCAACATCTGTGCGCTCATATCTTAGAGCCCCCTCTAAGTGCAAGGGGCCTTCGTTATATTCTTGGAAAGTGTAGATACCATATTGCTCGGTTGTGCTTGGCGGAATGAAAGCCGCTCCGCCATCTTCAAGGTTAAAGGCACCAAAATCACGAATACGAATTTGTCCGCCATAAGCTCCTTGCCAAGCTCCGATTTCAGCTTGTACTGCTTCAAGACGAAGTTCGAAACCTTCATTCGTGAATTG
>JBDVGI010000060.1:0-3934 GCA_039962885.1 Litorimonas sp.
CTTTACGCGACAGCATGCTTATAAGCTTGGCTTGTTTAGTCCCCGCACGCGGGGGCTTGATATCTGCAGTCTCTTCTGTTGGTGTCTGAGTATCCATTTTAATCTCCGTAAGGGCGATCACATCATGTGACCGCTACTACTGAGACAAGGCCCTCACATACAGGGCCGCACAGACACTAACGCTTCCTTTGCAGCGCAAGTCCAGTGGTTTGTGGGAGATAATAAAATGGGGGATTTATCCTCATAGCGGACCTTAGCTCATTGGCTTAAAACACCTAGCTTTTAGTAAACTACCATCTTGAAATGGCCGATGAGGACACGCTCGCTGGAATGTCTTGAACCCGAAGAGGTGTCGTTAATGACAAACCCGCTAAAGTACGGGCCCTAGATAGGGCAACATAGGCTTGCCCAGACGCAAAGGCGCTGTTACCTAAATCAATTCTCACATCATCTAGCGTCAAACCTTGGGCTTTGTGTATCGTAACAGCCCACGCCAAGATGAGAGGAATTTGCTCAAAAGACGCTGTTGTCGCTTCCTCCACCTTTTGAGCTGCATCGTTCCATTTATAATTTATCGCATTCCATTTTGCAGGTTCTATTTTTCGCACAGCGCCCCCGCTATCGAATTTCACATATACGTCTTCTTTTGTTAGATTAGTGATTGTACCTAATGATCCGTTGACCCACCTTTTTTGAGGATCGTTTTTAACAGCCATCACCCGCGCGCCCTTCTTAAGCCTGAGCTTTGCAGGTGCTGGCGCGCGGTTGGTATTAAACTTACCCTTTGTGACGCTGGCATATTCCGTCACTTGATACTCTAAGCCCTCAAGTCCTCTTTTGTTATATTTTTCAGCGATTACATTTGTAGCAGTCAACAAAATTGGAATATGTCCTTGTCGGTGCGGTCTGACGCAGACCCCGTTTAATTTGGAAACGGCTGTGGCGACGTTACGCGCTAATCTTATATCTGATAATATATTGACAAAGTTCGGGTCTTTCTGCCGGTAAACTTTCGTGAGTTCGAAGTGAACAGGCGGATAATTCTCGAACACCTTTGCATCATAAGCGTAAGGGCCAGCATACCCAAATTGTGCTAGTACGGCCTTTTCGCGCATTGGTATAACCGGAGGGAGTTGATGAAAATCGCCAACACATAGAATTCTGCATCCCCCAAAGGGAAGGCTGGCGTCTTGCGCCTTCCTTAGAACGATATCGATACCATCCAATATATCTGCACGTACCATTGAAATTTCATCAATCACAACAAGTTCGACCTTTTTCCATAGCCTGTTGGAACGTTGATCGCTCAACGCGTGTTCATTAATAACTTGGAATGGGAACCGGAAAAAAGAGTGTATCGTTTGTCCGCCCACATTAAGAGCCGCCACCCCTGTTGGGGCCAAGACGACTACGTTACCCACGTCACCTAGCCTTTTTATGTAATTGACGAGCGTTGATTTGCCTGTACCTGCCTCACCCGTTACAAGAATTGGAGATCGGTCTTCGGAGCGAATGTGTTCAAGTATATGAACGATTGTAGAGTCAGTCTCATAGCTATTAGGCAGTTGTTCCAATGTTGACAATTTAAACCTTTCCGGCATTCAATAACGAGGCGAAATAGTGGCCTTTAGAAAAACCTAAGGATAGCGGTCGAATGGTTGAAGTTAAGATATAACTTAAACGCGCGTAGAAAATCTCTCTTTTGCCGTTATTTTTGTAACTAGTAAGTTGATTTTCCTTTGGTAAATTTCGGTCTCTAAGAATCTGCATTCCTCGTCATAGGCTTCAAAGACGACATCTATATACCAAGCCTTAGGCCGACCGTCATTCCCATCATTCCAACGATACCCCCTAGCTTTTAATACATCTTTTAAGTCGAAAGGTGCGCTGACAGCCCAAACCCTTTGTGTGTCTTTGCGAGCCGCAGACAATAGCTTAGACAACCCCAATTCCCCAGAGACAGGTAACGCGCGAGATAAAACTTCAATCCCAGCCCAGCAATCCTCTACGGCTCTATGTGCATCATAGAAAAAACCAAATCCAGCGGCGATATGTGAGAGCCGATTTCCATCAAACCCTTCCTCTTTCCATGCAATTTGCGACATGAAACAAGCCCAAGCTTTTTCTGAGAACCTCGGTGCATATTTTTCCAAAAAAATACGATCAAAACTAGCATTGTGGGCAATGATCAAGCCAGCTTGCTGAGCAAACTTAAATACCTCATTTGGGTCAATACTCTTCCCACTGACCATATCATTAGTGATGTTATTGATTTTAGTGACTTCTCCACTGATGGGAAAAGAGGGCTCTCTTAGCATCGAGAATGGCTCATCAACGGAATAAACCTGGCCCTGATCACCATAAGTGAAGGGAACCATACCGATTTCGATAATCTCATCTGTCTAACGTCAACGCTTGTGTCTCAGATTTAGGTCTGGGCTAAGAGAGACTTTTGGCTCATCTTCATTCTCATGGAGAGAAAGATGAGACAGAGTAAAACAACGTCCGGCGAGCGTATCGTACCCCAAGGGCAGATCTCAAAGATATTAAACGTAAGACCCGTAAGCAGTATTCAGCCGAGGAAAAGATCCGCATTGTTCTGGACGGTTTGCGTGGTGAAGAAAGCATCGCAGAGTTATGTCGACAGGAAGGCATTGCTCAGGGGCTGTATTACAAATGGTCAAAAGACTTCTTGGAGGCGGGTAAAAAACGGCTTGCTGGCGACATCACCCGCCAAGCCAATACTGCTGAAGTCAAAGGACTGCGGTCCGAAGCAAGAGAGCTGAAGGAATGTGTTGCCGAACTGACGCTTGAGAACCGCCTGCTTAAAAAAAGCATGCTAGGAGATGGGGGCGAAGATTTATGAGGTATCCCGCATCAGAAAAGTTGGAGATAATCCGCATAGTAGAGCGCTCATCGCGTCCTGCTAAATGGACCTTAGATAAGCTCGGCATTCAACGCCGGACGTTCTACCGTTGGTACAATCGCTACCTCGAGCATGGCGAAGACGGCCTTGTTGATCGTGCGCCGCATCCAGGTCGTATCTGGAATAAAATACCCGATACGATAAGGTCCGAACTGATCGATATGGCACTTGATATCCCGGAGCTTTCACCACGTGAGTTAGCGGTAAGGTTCACAGATGCCAAAGGCTACTTCGTCTCTGAAAGCTCAGTATACCGGCTTTTAAAGGCGCATGACCTGATATCCAGTCCTGCGTTTATCGTGATGAAAGCGGCAAGTGAGTTCCGTGACAAAACTACGGCGATAAACCAAATGTGGCAAACCGACTTTACCTACTTCAAAATCATCGGTTGGGGGTGGATGTATCTGTCGACCGTGCTTGATGACTTCTCACGCTACATCATTAGCTGGAAACTTTGCACAACAATGAAGACGGCTGATGTGACTGACACATTAAATATGGCGCTTGAGGCTTCTGGCTGTGATCAGGCGAATGTTCTCCATAAGCCGCGCCTGCTGTCTGACAATGGCGCCAGTTATATCTCAGGCGAGCTTGCCGACTACATCAACGACAACGGCATGAGCCATGTCAGAGGCGCGCCATATCACCCACAGACACAGGGTAAGATCGAACGTTGGCATCAGACGCTCAAGAACCGAGTGCTGCTGGAGAACTACTTTCTTCCGGGAGATCTTGAGCGTCAGATCGAGAACTTCGTGGAACACTATAATCACGACCGCTACCACGAGAGCCTAAACAACGTCACGCCTGCCGATGTCTACTTCGGACGGGCCCAATCCATTTTAAACCGAAGACCGAAGGAAGCGTAGCAGAAAGGATCAAAGAGAAAACTATCGAGCATCGGCGCTTGCAATACCGCAAAGCCGTCGCCTAATATCAACCAACATGATGAGCAAAGTCTCTCTTAGCCCGGGCCAAAATCTGGGACAAATTATATGACGACGGACA
>JBDVGI010000061.1:0-2392 GCA_039962885.1 Litorimonas sp.
AACTAAAACCTCTTGGGGCCACATAAGCAAATTGCAATTTAATCAGGCAAAAGCAGGTCAGCTCTTAAATGTGAAACCACGGCAAATTCGCAGATATTTAAGATATGCTTACGGATCTAAAGCGCTTAGCCATGCTGAAAAAACAACAATTGCGGAAGGCGTAAAAACACTCAGAGTAGGGGAATATCAAAAAAATAATACCTTCGGTTTTGACTTATTAAAGTCCCTGACTCAAATTTTGACAGAACGCGGAGCCAATGTTGTGTTTCTCGAATTACCGCGATCAGAACTATCTCAAGCAGCCTATGCGCAGGTTTGGGACGATTATAATTCAAAGGTTGAAGACCTTGCTCAGAGTACTGGCGCGGCGCGTATTGACCTGCGGACTTTGCCAATTCCGCAAGAGCATTATTATGACCTTGAGCATATCATGAAGCCATCTCGCCCTGTTCTGAGCGCAGCCCTTATTGAGGCGTTTAAAAACGGCGGCTGGGTTAAATCATGAGCGCAACGCTTAAAAATATCTGCATATTCGTCTTTATTGGCCTTAGCCTTGTCTTGAGCTGGAATGTCTTAGGAACTCATGTCGTCAAACCTAGTACACTCCATTCAAGCGAAAATGAATGGCACGCCTCGTTCCCCAATAAAGGTCAAACAACAACCTTTCGCCTGAGTTTTGATATTCTCTCGCCTAAAGCCCAGAAGCCCGAAGATAGCGTTCGTATTACCGGAGACGCAACAGAGAACCGTCTCAATTGCGTTGTTGCAAACTCAAGCGACAATTCAGGCGATAACGCAGTCCTGCCTTATAGCTGTAAAACCTTGTTCACCTCGACGGATAAATCGCAAGAGCTGCGCTTATCGGCTCTCGCTGGCGTTACGCTTACGAAACCTCCGAAAATTGAAATTGTCAAAAAAATTCGCAATGCCCCCTTCCCTGTGAACCGCTTATTTAATTTATTTTTCATACTCCTCGCCTTTGCGCCAATTATCTGGGCGCTTCACCGCTATAAAACCGTTAGTCAATGGGTTATGGTTGGGCTCGCCGTTGGCTTGTTAATGTGGCTACAGCCCGTATTTTCAAGCTGCTTGCTTGCCTTGATTGGCACCTATTATTTCGCGGGACAAAGTTATCGCCGCTCTAATCAACGCACAAGTTTTAAGATATTAGCTTGGGTGGTTTTAACGGCTATCATTTTAATGATATTTAAGAACTTTAAGGCTGTATTCTTTCTACCCTTTGAGGCTTATGGCGCTTTAACGTTGGTTTTGCCCCTAGGGACATCTTACTTTCTGATCCGCCTCATTGATTTACAACTACGTTGGCACCGCGGGCAACTCGAAGATTTATCATTCCGAGAATATTTAACATATGTGCTATTCCCGCCAACCATCGTCGCAGGCCCCATAGAGCTCATTGATGGCTTCCGGTCAAAACGCCTTGAGAAAATAAGCTTTGAAGACATTTCCTACGGTTTGATGCGCATATCCGTTGGGGTCGCAAAAAAATTGATAGTCGTAGATTTTATTTTGGCGAGCTTCTTATTCGGCTCAGGACTTTGGGATTCCGTTGCACTTAATCCATTTGATGCAGGCATGAATGTTATCTTATTTTGCCTGTTGGCTTACCTTTTTGCCTATTTAGATTTCTCCGCCTATTCAGACATCGCCATAGGCATGAGCCGTTTATATGGTTATGATATTTTGGAAAACTTCAACTGGCCTGTTTTAGCCGATAATATTAGCGAATTCTGGAAAAGATGGCACATATCTCTATCTAGCTGGTGCTTTCGCAATATTTTCTTCCCCATTTTATTGTCATCAAAGTCACGAAGTTTAGCACTTTTAAGTACGCTTTTTGCTGTAGGCCTATGGCATGATTTATCATTATCTTGGATGACATGGGGACTTTATCACGGCATTGGCTTGACAACTTACGCATATGTCACAGACAAAAAACGTAAATTTAAACTCAAAATTCCTCGCGCTTTATCTTTAATACTCACCAATATTTATGTCGCATTTGGTTTTGCTTTCGGGTCAATCTCTGACTATGGCCTTGCTTGGCAAGTCTTCATCAAAGCTTGGCTGGAATTACTTTTGATGCCGTTTACTTTGTTTGGTATGTTTTAATCTAAATTCCATTGAACCTGACACAGTGATATGAAATATACATCCATATTGAATTTGCAATATCCGTCATAGAAAGCGAATGAAACCATGCGCCCATATTTGAAACTTATAGCAAGCTGTTCTGCCTTACTGTGTGTAGCCTGTTCAAATTCATCGGCCCCTAATGCTGATATAGATACGCAAAGCCCTTCAGATATCGTCTCTGGTGTTTTCTATGATGATGACGGGGACAATTGCATTGTCTTTATATCTGACGAAC
>JBDVGI010000062.1:0-3624 GCA_039962885.1 Litorimonas sp.
TTCAACATATGTGATGATGTTTTTACCGTATCGAAATCATCGGAAATGCTATCCATACTTAGGGGCATTATTCATCCTCGAAATATACAAAACTTGTCAGAACAACCACATCAATAATGTGGTTACTATTATTTATGTGGCTATAAACATATCATTGTTATGCCTTAATTTGGGATAGTGTTGGATAACCGTTGAGCCATTTCAATTGCTTCTTGTTGCGTAGAAAACTCTTTAGTTGCTTTAATCAACCCATTTTCATGATAAACTTCAAAACCCCATATCGGTGAACCATCTTTATCTGTTCTAACAATTTTAGGCGTTGCTATTATATCGGTATTACGCGGGTTTTCTTTGTAAGTAGGCTTTTGAAAGCCGTTAGCCTCGAATTCTTTATAATCCATACAGTTTGAATATCTAACCTTTGCTTGCTCTTTATAAAAGAAAGTCCCTTCATTTGTATTTTTATCATACGTGTAACGATGATAGCCACCTCTTGAGTTAGGGACTGAAACAGACACCTTTTCATCTTCATCTACCCATGCGGCAAAATTAATGTTCCGATTACCAATAATCATTGTTTCATCAGAAAGGTAGTAAGCTTTGATAGCTTGGCATGATTTATTATCTTCGAACCATTCTAATCTGAAATGGTTTTGACGGCTTCCTGCATTTGAAACTTGAGTTTGGAAACAAATTTTAGACACTTTGTTTTCTCGCGTTTCTAATGCGCTCATGCAGGAAACGGCTTTTTCGTATTCATCTATGAAATTCTTATTCCATTCAGTAGTGGGCTTTTGATAACGGCGATAAAGGTGTTTGTAGGGTGTGAAATAACCCCTCTTTGCTAATTTTGATTGCATGTAATCAATTTTTGCTTCGAATGTCATATCCGCGAACGGTTTTGCTACCGCAACGATTGGTAGGAAAACTAACGTAGAGATCATAAAGACAAACTTACTTTTCATTATTTCCTCCAAGCGCCCAATTCGTCCATTTAGAGGCGATTCTAAAAACTGTGATTATTACAAAAAGAACAAAACCTATTGTTCCTACAACGCTAAATGCAACGTATGTATATCCAAGAATGTCCATTCGGTTTCTCTGGTTTGTTATTAATAGTATTAAAGTGACTTAAATTCATAGTTATACTACTATATTGATAGTAAGTGGTACTTACAACCCGTTTATATAAAAAATCATAGTTTTACTCTGACATTGGAGTAAAAAATGACATCACCCTTACGAAAGTTATTCGGAACAAATTTAAAGGCGTTCAGAAAAGAACGTGGATATACTCAAGCCGAACTTGCTGAAAGAATAAACCGTTCAGTTTATCTTATCAGTCAGATTGAAAGAGGTGAAAACGCTCCCTCATTCGAGACTATTGAAGACCTTTGCAAAACACTGGGAATTTCACCTAAAGATCTCTTCAACGGAAGTGAACTTATCGGCGGTATTGAAAAAACTAAATTTGCAAAACTGCAAGGAAAACTCGCTAAGTTATCAGATAAAGACTTGGATTGGGTTGAAAATGTTTTGCAGGCTGTTTTGAAGAAGTAGGCTTTCGCTATCAGTTCTTTGCGGAAGAAGAGTATTCTACTTAAGCCAAACCTCCCTGAAAACCTTCAGTTTCATGTTCTGTAGTTATTGCTAAACATATCGAACCTTTACAGTTCCATTGTTTACAACGAAGACGTTTTTCAAACTCATCTACATATAACATTCGGATATGAGACTTGTGAAAATAAACGCAGGGAATTTCATACCACGTATAACCGCATTTTTTACATCTTGCTTCAAGACGGTCATCAGATTCAAAATCTAATATTTGTAAATTACGTTTCCAGCTCACCAGAAATCCTCCGCTCTAGGAATCCTTGTGTAACTAATCTTTCCACCCAGGTTGCCACCTGCTGGCAAAACCCATGGTCCCATTGTTATCAATGATTTTCCGTAACGTGCGTTCAGGCTGTCAACCGCAGTAGTGATGCTTTCCCATTTCAAACGTTCAGGATCATCATTTATAAGCATATCAAGCTGACGGCTATCAGAAGGGCTTAAATCACCTAATGTGACGCCTATACGCACTATACGGAATTGTTGGGGTATCTCCTGCTTGGCTTTTACCCAAACGGCATCAAGAGCGCTTAAACAGGCTTGGTTATCACTGGCTGCATGAAGCTTATGTTTTGTTACCCAACTATATTCAGACTTTTTATGAGGGCCGCGTAAACTAAGCCACATGTGAAGGGTGCTTGCATGAAACTTCTCACGGCGCATTCTACGGGCGGCTTTGGTTATTAATATGCGGGAACAGTCATAAGCCCCTTTATAAGTTCTAAATTCAGGCGGGAGTACTCGCCCATGTCCAAACATTCCTCGTTTGGATTTACCTGCTTTAACATCATACCCATGAAGAGCGTACCAAAGGCTTTCACCGTGAACGTTACCCCATATTTTCCGGGCGTGTTTTGGCTGCAGGGCCATGAATTGTTTTATATTATAGACCCCCGCGTTAAATAGGCGTCTTTCCATGTTTTTACCTATCCCTGAAATGTCATCAAAAACTAAGTCGTATAATGGATTAGGCATGATGTCTGGAGACCAGATTGTAACCCCATTTGGCTTATCCACTTTGCAGGCAATTTTAGCGAGATTACGATTAGCCGCAAAGCCAATAGAACATGTCACATATGACCCAACGCCTTCAGCAATTGCGCCCTTTATCTGTTTGGCTAAGTTATGAGGGACTGCGATATCTTTCTTATCAAGCTTACAGCAAAGCTCATCAATCGACTTGATTGCTGATATAGGAATGACGCTGTTGATTTCAGCTATGAGTGCATTATGAGCACGGCGGTATAAGTCAGGGGATTGCGGAACTAGAACGAGTTCAGGGCATAGTTTTTTGGCATCGCCTAGTTTCATAACGTTTTTAACACCCATCGCCTTAGCTTCTTTAGAGCAGGCAATCACGCATGTATGTACGGTTCCATCAAAAGGAACAATCCCTATAGGTTTGCCCCTAAGTACAGGTCTGGCTTGTTGTTCAACACTGGCAAAGAAGCCGTCAAAATCAAGATATAGCCATTCTATGGTGGTTGGTTTTCGCACTCTTTATTGTCCATGTTTACGGACTTATTAAAAGGAACAAAATAAGAACATATGTCAACTAGAAATTATGTCCTAATTTTTTAAGTTGTGGATAATGTAGGATTCGACTTTGATGTAAAATTATGATAATGCAACCTTAATGATGGGGAGGGTGCTCGGTGAAGCTTAAATTATTCTTGTGCGCAATAATTACCTCGCTAGTGATTACAATGTTCGTTCCAACTATATCATATGCACATGGAGGTCGCACTGCTGCGGATGGCTGTCATAAGGATAAGAAAGCCGGCACAAGGCATTGTCACGGCACAAAGTCAAAACCAACAAAATATATTCCTAAGACTTCATACCAAGGCACATCATCTGTTTACTACCCTAACTGTACTGCTGCAAGAAAAGCAGGAAAGTCACGTATAAGGCGTGACGAGCCAGGCTATGGGAAGCATTTAGACCGAGATGGCGATGGTATAGCTTGCGAGTAGGTTGATGAGTCGTGGCTGGAACGAAGCTCCT
>JBDVGI010000063.1:0-4409 GCA_039962885.1 Litorimonas sp.
GGTTCTATAACTGTCGGAGGGAGGGGTGGTAAATCTAACATAATTCACCTGTAACGAATTTTATTCCGCGATGAAAGAGAGAAGCGGTAAGGATAAGACGCTAAACCGCATAATCTTTTAGGGAAGATGGATTGGGCATTATTTTTTTATAGCAGATTTATAAATGAACCAACCGGGAACTCCAACGAGTATAAATATAAGCACATCCATAACGGTCTCTTGCGATATGCCCCACAATATAGTCACAGCCTAGCAAGGCTTAATGAATAGTTAATGAATGATGCCTGCGCGCCGCGTTAACTTAATTGGTTATATGTAAAATAACTTGAGCGCGGGGCCCGCTTTGTTTTCGGGAAGTCATCACGGAAATGTCCTCCGCGCGACTCTTCACGGGCGAGGGCTGCGCTCACAATCATTTTGGATGCAATTAAAGGGTTAGCACGACCGACACGATTTATCATATCTTCAATGAGGTGGATTAGGTGGTTTAGATCATGGGCATTTCTACGAACCCCGCAATGTGCACTCATCGCCCCGCGCAGGGTTTGAGTGATGTCTGGAGGCATTGATAGCCAAGGCTGGCTACGAATTGTGCCAGCAGTTTTTTCTGCCCAATCCCGTCCTTTGATGTAATCGGCGGCGCGCCCGCCAAAGACAACGGCTTCAAGTAATGAGTTGCTCGCCAGACGGTTGGCTCCGTGGACGCCGACTGCGCTGCATTCACCAATGGCGAGTAGCCCGTCTAAATTACTTTGACCAAAGCTATCCGTAGCAATTCCGCCCATATGATAATGCACGGCAGGGGCAACGGGAATGGGCGCGATGCGCGGGTCTATACCTGCGCTCATGCAGCTTTCGAACACGGTAGGGAATTCGCGATCGAAATGGGCTCCAATGGCTTTGCGGCAGTCTAAAAAGGGCGGGCGTCCCGCTTGAATTTCAGCAAATATTGCGCGAGAGACTTCATCACGCGGGGCAAGCTCACCGTCTATGTGGTAATTTTGCATGAAGCGCTTGCCTTTGGCATTCACCAAAACGGCCCCTTCGCCGCGCAAGGCTTCGGTCGCGAGCGGGGCAGGGTCACGGTCAATATCAATGGCGGTTGGATGAAATTGCACAAATTCCATATCTCGCATTTTCGCGCCAACAACAGCCGCCATACCGAGCGCGTCCCCGCGCGCTGTGCGCGGATTTGTCGTGACAGAAAATAGGCCGCCCACACCGCCCGTTGCCATAACGGTTACATCGGCTTCAATCCCTAACAGCGCGCCGTCATCTCTGCGGGCCAATGCGCCTGCGATGCCGCCATTTACGTCTTGGAGCAGGCTTTCTGCCCGCCAACCGATTAGCCCAGTGATATGTTTGGCATCTCGGGCATGTTTGACCATGACATCTATGATTTCTTTGCCTGCTGTATCGCCTTTCACGCGGGCAACACGCGGCATAGTGTGGGCGGCTTCTAGCCCTAAATGCAGCTCGCCCGAAGCATCTCTGTCAAAAGGAACCCCCATGGCCGAGAGGTCGCGAACACGGGCCGCGCCCTCGCTCGCGAGGATCATTGCAATATCTGGATCAACCAATCCGTCCCCTGCTGCGATTGTGTCTTTGGCATGGGCAGCGGCACTATCCTCTGGCGAGAGGGCCGCGGCAATGCCGCCTTGCGCCCAAGCCGAAGCTGCGCCTTTGGACGAGCGGCGCGATGTGAGGACAAAGACCTGCCGCGGGGCTAATTTAAGCGCAAGGTAAAGCCCTGCCAGACCCGCGCCCACAACAAGGACAGAGCCAGCAGGCAGGCGTTTAGTATCGAGGGAGCCTTGGGTCATAAATTGGAACGATGCATGCTTATTTTAATCATGATTTCAAAGTTATAGGGATTAAGCACTAATGCAAGTTTTCAAGTAAGAATTCTTTACCCTTGGCTACGCATGGGTTTTATGCTGGGCGGCTTTGGTTTCTGGGGCGAAGGAAAGCAGGAGTGTTCTCAAAGGGGATTTTAGAATATTATCTATTTTCACTCAGTGTAGGATACGATAATGGAAACTATGACGTTCAAAACAGATTTCGATCAAATACTCAGTGAAAATGAACTAAATGCACTTTATGAATTTTCAAACTCACAAGGACGGCCTCCTAGTTGGAGTGTTGTTTTTTGTCACGATTTTCACAAGAAAAATGCTCGTAGGGCAGACTTTACTACCTATCTCGCTTTTAAGGCTATTATTGGAGAAAACATCGGAAAGGAATGGCTTGAAAGCCAAAAACATAGATTATTACCCCCATCGAAATATTCGGAAATTGCCTCAATGATGGCTGAAATACGTTGTTATGGTGGCTTATTACAGGCTGGGTTTTATATTGAGCCAGTTCCAACCCAAGAGTCACCAACTCCTGACTTTAAGGCTAAATTTGAAAACAAACTCAATCCAGCTGATGAAGGTCGTGAGTTTTATATTGAAGTTGCGGCAAAGAGAGAAGACCAGAAAGAAACGCAGATTTCTGAGGATGTATCCAAGGGTTTGACACCTGAAGGAGTCTATAGGAATGAGTATTCTCGTGGTAACAAAAAACTGACAATGCTAACAAGGGAAATGCACCCATTTGGAAAACCAAGTAGGGAAAAGAAAAATGATAGTACGCAAGCTAATGCCATAAGTCGTATTTGCGCTATCAAACAATTTGAAAAACAAGTTGTTGAAGCTGAACCAACGGTTTTATGGATAGACTTTATTGATTTTGACTCATTTCGAGGAACGACATTAAAAGATCACTTTGGCCCTCTTTCGGTACATATACATAATGGAACCTTGATTTCAGGGGTAATTTGGTATGCATTTTATGGTTGGGAGGGAGCTCCAATTTTAGAACCACACGGGCATACTGAGAAAAAGGTCGAAATGGGCCATGATGGACGGTTTAACTCGAAAAATAAGCCGTCTAAATTTAATGGTGCAATAATTTGCATCGAAGGTAAGACTGTATTTTTCGAAAATCCAGTGGCTACGAACCCACTCAATCAAAATGAGTTAATGATGCTGCATGGACTTCCAAGCTTTGATTTAAACAAAAGTATTGCTTCATGGTGGTCAGGCGCTGCAATAAAAAAGGTAGAACATCAGACCACAACGATAAAAGTAATTTCGGAGATGAATATTCGTCCCGCAGCGGGACATTACGGTCCGTTAAACTTGGCTGTAAAATAGTTTACTCATAACGCCCACTAAGCCACTACCGTGGCGCTTACTTCGGTTCGCACCACTGGCGCCTCGTTCACTCCGACTAAAACCGATTCACTGAATCGATTTTTAGGCTGCGCCTAATGTCTCCTAAGCCCCTTAGAGAAAACAATCTGAGCACCCCATTAGTGGTGCACAAAACACGCAGGAAGGGTGTTCGTGTTTTGCGGCCTTCATATATATTTTTGCCGAGGCAAAAACGTATTAAATCACTTTAACATCCGCTTGCGGCAGGTTCGGGTCGAAGTGTCCCTTCACAGGGTCGAATTTGACGTTGATCATATCCATCACGGCCTTATGCGCGCGCTTGCGTTGGTCTTCGGGGACGAGGACTTCATTGGTCTCATCTCGCAAACATGTATAGATATTTTCTAGCTCGGTGGCAACGTCTGCATCTAAATATGTTAACGGCCTTAGATTGTTATCTATGTCTCTAATTATTGCCTTGTGTAGCGTCCTTTTCTTATCCTGTGGATTGGGGTCTTGATTGTGTTGATACAGCCTTAAAAGTAGTCTTTGTGGCTTGTCGTAGTCTAAAGCAGGCGTTGGAACTTCTTTTATTTGCTGCCTCACTTTGGCGAAGTTTTCCAACATGCTTTGCCCGTCCTGCTTTGACATCATCAAGACTTCGGTTTCATTTTCCGTCTCTCTTTTATAGCCGAGAGTTAAATTACCATCTTCAGATTCAGCAACAGCCTTTGCTAGGCCTTCAATTTTTCTCGCCTGCGCGTCAGCCTCTTTTAAGTCAAGTTTATCAGGGATGCCGCCTATCCAAGAGGTAACCTGCGCCTTAACAACACCGTGAAACTGCTTAAGTATAAGAGCGTGATCGATTAAACCTATGCCCATGCCTATCAAGTCCAAATAAGCAGAGCCTTTTCTTAGGTCTTGAATTTCAAACTTAGTTTCAGCCCGTGTCGCACCCATCTTGACCGCGAAGTCCTCATATTGGTCTGAAAAAGTTATAAAGCCACCTTTTGTCGAGAACCGAACGATAGCCTTCAGTAAAATTACTTAAATCCGCTAACCGGGATTAACGAATTTAGCGCGGGGCTTATTTTGGGCAATACTGTTGAAAAACTCCTAGTCACAAGCGCCTGTTTCTGATTCACTTGTTTTAGATAAGAAGTGTGGAGATTGGTCATGATGGGACAGTTGGACGGCGGAACATCAAAG
>JBDVGI010000064.1:0-11806 GCA_039962885.1 Litorimonas sp.
GGCTAGGCGGTAATAATGTCGAGCCAAATACGCGCCTCGGGTTTGAGCATAAAGACTTTTTCGGGATGAATGTTGAATTACGTCTCGATAATTTGATTGATAACACCATCAATCGTCCTCGGACGATTTTCACGCCTGACCGTTCTGGTGACATCTTACAAACTGAAAATTTTGATCGTTTCCGAGGTCGACGCTTTAGTATTGCAATTACGGATACATTTTAGGCAGTAAAACCGGTACACCCTTCACAAGGTTAGCCGTGAAAAATAACAGCCATAACTTAATAAACACATTCCGTATAACACCGCGCAGTATCGCCATTCCAATCACCGTTAAATAAGGCAATTAAGCGGTCTGCATTATTTTGGCCATTTGCGACCATCTTATCCAGAGAGTGCAAATATAGACTCTCATTTTCGCCGTGTCCGTTTAGGCAAGCCCGTGCATTAAGTCCCGCGCGAGATATGTTCAAAACTTGCTTGGCGAGTTCATTAACCGTGATGTTTCTAAAAGGCGTTTGCAGGCCGTCTTTCGCCACACCCATCCGCAAATCAAAGCGTTCCATTTCGTCCCAGTCTTTGACCATGTCCCATGCCGCATCAAGCGAGCTTTGATCATATAAAAGCCCCACCCAAAAGGCTGGCAACGCGCATAGCTCTGCCGACGGACATGTATCAGCTCCGCGCATTTCTAAAAACTGTTTCAGGCGCACTTCTGGAAATATCGTCGAAAGATGGTCGTCAAAATCAGACATGCTTGGGATTTGACCCGGCAATATGTCCAATTTTCCTGCCATGAAATCTTTGAAAGACTTACCAGAGGCATCCAGATAATCATCCCCCCGATGCACAAAATACATCGGTACATTTAATGCATAATCGACATATTGTTCAAACCCAAAGCCTTCATCAAAGACAAATGGCAACATGCCAGTGCGGTCATCATCTGTGTCGAGCCACACCCGTGAACGGAAAGACTTATAACCATTAAGTTTCCCTTCCTTGAAAGGAGAATTAGCAAATAACGCCGTCGCAATAGGCTGAAGCGCAAGACTAACGCGAAACTTTTTAACCATATCGGCCTCAGAGCTATAATCTAAGTTCGTTTGCACGGTGCAGGTTCGAAACATCATTTCGCGGCCATGAGTGCCGACCTTTTGCATATAATCGCGCATGATTTTATAACGGCCTTTAGGCATAACAGGCACGTCTTCGAGCTTTGTCTCTGGCCGAAACCCTAATGATAGAAAATGCACGCCGATCTCATCGGCGACGTGTCCGGCTTCGTTCATATGTTGAGCAACTTCTGCGCAAGTCTGATGAATTGTTTCTAGCGGCGCACCTGATAGCTCGAATTGACCACCTGGCTCTAAAGAAATAGAGGCTTGATCGCGTTTGAGTGCAATAACATTTTCACCCTCATAGACAGGCTTCCAGTCAAACTTCATCATTCCCTTTAACATAGCGCCAATTGAACAATTTCCGTGATAAGGAAGGGGTAAGTTTTTAGCTTTGCAGAACCCAATCTTTTCATGCTCTGTGCCGATTCGCCAATCTGTCTTCGGCTTCGACCCCGCGGCAAGATGAGACACAAGCTGATCTTTGTCTTTGATAATAGGTGATTTTTTTGCCATATGCCGTATCAGTCAATCATAAATATTTATAAAGTCCATGCCCCATTACTGCGCCTTGCGCCCTGCGACAAGCAAAAGCGAAAATAAATGACACACTTTTAGTTGAGCAGCTTATCTTTGCTGTAGAAATCTAGGAGTTTACTATAGCTTTGCGGAAAACAGCGCTGAATAAATGAAGCAATTTTCGCATCAGGCCCAACAATGATCCTTGTTTTACGTTTTGCCGCACCGACGAGGATGATTTTCGCGGCTTTTTGGGCGCTAGTAATCGCGACTTTATCAAAATCATCATGCATTTCGCTCTCAGTTTTGCCGTGATTGCTGATATGGTCAACCTGCGCATTCCGAGCAATATTTGTCTTCACCCCGCCAGGGTGAACACTGCATACGCCGACACCGTACTCACGCATTTCCTGCGCTAGTGTTTCGGTGAAACCGCGAACCGCAAATTTTGACGCGCAATAATGCGTTTGACCGCGATACCCAATTAACCCAAACAGGCTAGAGATATTAATCACGACGCCTTTGGTGGAAATAAGTTGATCGATGAAAGCTTTACTCATTCGCACAACGCCCCAGTAATTTACATCCATGACGGCTTCCATTGAGACCAGCGGGGTCTTCGTAAATTCGCCAATACGCGTTAAACCCGCAACATTGAACAGATAATCTGCCGCGCCTAGCTGCGTAGCGACAGATCCCCCATATGCCGCAATAGCTTCAGGGTCTGCGACATCCAGTTTTTGAATACTCACTTGGCCTTTAGCGCCGGCGAGCAAAGATTTCGTCTCATCAAGGCCTTCCATATTCACATCAGAGAGCGCCAAATGCGCGCCACAACCCGATAGTTCTATGGCTAACGCTCGGCCAATTCCTGACGCCGCGCCTGTAATGACGCATACTTTGCCTGCAAATACTTCCATCATGAAACTTCCAAACTACCATTATCAATATCGCTCGCCACACTCGCGCGTCCAATATGGCTTCGGTCACGTTTATAGTTTTGGATATTTTGCCATGGATCCCGATCTCCTTGTTTAGGCATAATATCGATTGCCCGTTGAATATAACCTGCATCAAAATCCAGCCAAAGCCGCTTATCCATGTCCTCTGGCGCACGCGGGGTTATCGTCTTATATCCTGATGTTTTCATATGTGTCATCAAACGGCACATATATTGCGCAATAAGATCAGAACGCAACGTCCAGCTCGCATTGACATATCCAAAAATATTAGCGAAATTCGGGACATCCGAGAGCATCATGCCCCGATACGTAAAGCGGCTTGCAAAATCAACGGGCGCTCCGTCAACTTGCATATCTATATTTCCCATAACCTGTATCTGCAATCCCGTTGCCGTAACAATGATATCAGCCGCAATATGCTGGCCTGACTTTAACAAAATTCCGTCTTGGGTAAAGCGCTCTATGTGATCGGTAACAACCTGCGCTTTGTTTGACTTTAGGACGTTAAAGAGGTCCGCATCGGGGACAAGGCAAAGTCGTTGATCCCAAGGCATATAATCAGGCGTGAAATGCGTATTCACATCATAGGCTTTACCAAGACCTTTACGAACCCCGCGGAGTAAAAACTTGCGTACGCGCTCTGGCTTATCGCGTGATTGAGCATTCATCACATCCGTTCGCATAATGTTTTTTGCCCGAATAAGTTTATAGGCGAGTGTGTCTGGTAGAATTTTGCGTAAAACATTGGCCAAATGGTCGCGAGACGGAACACTCACCACATAGCTAGGAGAGCGCTGTAGCATTGTCACATGAGACGCGCTTTTCGCCAAATTTGGCACTAATGTCATCGCCGTTGCGCCAGAACCAATCACCACGATCTTTCGGTCTGAATAATTTAAGTCTTGCGGCCAATGTTGCGGATGAATGATCGGCCCGTCAAAATTTGTTTGACCTTCAAAACTGGGATTATAACCCTCATCATAATTATAATACCCCGCGCAACTGACAACGAAGTTAGCGCTCATGTCTCGGCGCGCACCTGTTTTGTCTTCGACAACAATCTTCCAACGTGCCTCGCGCGCGGTCCAATTCATCGACACCAGTTTTGTCTCATATTGAATGTGCTTGTCGACGCCATATTCAGAGGCCGTTTCTTGGATATAGTTTAGAATGGACGGGCCATCAGCTATGGCCTTGGCATTCGTCCAAGGTTTAAAGTTATACCCCAACGTATGCATATCGCTATCAGAACGCACCCCTGGATAACGAAATAAATCCCACGTTCCGCCCATAACGTCTCGGGCCTCCAGAATGGCGTAATCCTCACGGCCACAATCGCGTTTATAATGACATGCCATGCCAATACCCGAAAGTCCTGCGCCAATAACAATGAGGTTATAATGGGTCGTCATGCAATTCCTTTATGACTCTGAGGCTAACGCTAACGGTTTTAATTGGTATTCCAAACGATGAATTTGATTAGCCGTCATGCCAATCTCCATGCACAGATTGCCACAGCGTTAGCGCCGATAACGCGGCAGTGTCGGCGCGCAATATGCGCGGCCCAAGGGAAATTGTAACGACATTATCACTGGCTCGCAACGTTTCGCGTTCCGCATCTGTAAACCCGCCTTCTGGACCTATGAGTATAGCGGCAGGCTGAGCATTTTGAATAGCGTCCATAGCAGCTCGCGCCCCGCCCCCTTCATCAGCAAAAAATATGGTGCGGCCTTCATATGCCCGCAACATTTCATCCAAAGTCATGGGCACGCCAAGTTTTGGAATATCCAGACGTTCCGTTTGCTCTGCCGCCTCAATGACTTGAACGCGCATTTTATCTACGTTCAATTTGGGAAATTGGGTGCGCTGCGTTATAACGGGCTGCAACATAGTTACGCCTAATTCTGTTGCCTTTTCAGCAATGAATGCATTGCGGTGTTTTCGCAGCGGCGCGAAGCACAAAGTGATATCAGGACACGGCTTAGGTTCGCGCAAGATATTCGTGATGTTGATAGATACGGATTTCTTGGTCACGTCTGAAATCTGCGACAGCCACTCTCCGTCTTTGCAATTAAACACGCGTAGCGTATCCCCCGCGCTTTTACGCAGCACATTCGTGAGGTAATGGCGGTGACCTTTGGATAGCTCTAGCTTTGTGCCGCCTGATAAATTTGCCTCTAAATAAAGTCGAATAAGTGTATAATTTTCACGCATAACCATTGCTATAGACTAGCTTGGAGGGCTAATCATCAGCAAATGAGCGATGTCACTAAAAATTCTAAGCCGCAAAAACCTGAACCTCAAGAATTTGGGCCAGAAGGGTTTGGGCGAATAAAAGATTCAGATAAAGGCCATTGGGTTAACCGTTCGCCAATGTCTGTGCGGCCTTATTTACAGCTATCGCGCCTTGACCGTCCTGTCGGATATTGGCTGCTAGCTCTGCCTGGCTGGATAGGCCTTGCTTTTGCAGCGCTCTCGCACGGCTTGGCGGTGTCTGATGTGACATGGGCGGTCCTGATTTTGATTGGAGCCATTGCCATGCGCGGTGCGGGCTGTACCTATAATGACATTATTGACCAAGATTTAGACGCGCAAGTCGAGCGCACGGCCTTGCGTCCCCTCCCTGCAGGGACTGTGACATCAAAGCAAGCTTGGGCATGGTTTTTTGCGCAATGTTTTATCGGCTTGCTTGTTCTGCTCTGCCTCCCGAGACTTGCACAATATATGAGTTTGGCCTCTATTCCGCTTGTGGCCGCCTATCCATTTATGAAACGCATCACATGGTTCCCGCAAGTGTGGCTGGGCATGACGTTTAACTGGGCAGTGCTTGTGGCCTATGCGGCCAAAACAGGCACGGTGAGCTCGCCATTATTTATCCTCTATGCAGGTCTGATATTTTGGACAATCGGGTATGATACGATTTACGCCTGCCAAGACATTGAAGACGATATGAAAATTGGCGTGAAAAGCACAGCTCGGAAATTTGGTTCACACGTAAAGTTAGGGGTTGGGATATGTTATGGGGCTTTCTTATGTCTTTTATTCTTCAACTATTGGAGACATTATAATCAATTTGACACGTTTTTTCTCGCGGTTTTCTTACTTCCTCTCATAACTAATTTAAGTTGGCAAATACTTCGTCTAAAACCTCATATTGCTAAAAACGCTTTAACAAGTTTTAAATCTAATATTTGGGCAGGCTTCTTAGTAATATTCGCTTTCATTGCTCCAATACTTACAATTACACTCCTACATAACGGATAAACACCTCACACCATCGTGACACAAGCTTCATTAGGCATTTGCCTTTGGCTTCCTATATAAAGTTCAACAGAATTTAGATAATATAGGAGCCAACATGCTCACTCAAACCAGATTTTCAAGACGTACATTAGGCCTTGGCGCATGCGCGCTGGCCATATCAGCCTGCACCAAATCACAAACATCAGCAAATGCTGCTGAAGGTAAAGCAAAGGGGAAAACATTGACAGATACACAGTGGGCGAATTTATCCCAAGAAGAATGGCGCGCGCGCCTAAGCCCTGCCGAATTCAACGTCCTTCGCCAAGAAGGTACAGAGCGTCCTTGGACAAGTCCCTTTAATGACAATAAATCTACGGGTATCTATGCGTGCCGCGGCTGCGAGTTGCCCTTGTTTAAATCTGACACGAAATATGATTCTCGCACGGGCTGGCCGAGCTTTTTTGATGTTATACCTGGCGCCGTTGGAACAACAGTTGACCGTAAGTTATTTGCGCCCCGCACAGAATACCATTGCGCGCGCTGCGGCGGACATCAAGGCCATGTCTTCAAAGACGGGCCGCGCCCTACAGGCCTGCGCTATTGTAACAATGGCGTAGCGTTGACATTTATCGAAGCCTAACTGCCTCAACTATAAATTTTTGGATTGCCAAAGCCCATATTTTATAGCAGATATTTCCTATCAGCCGTCCCATGTCGGGGCCGCGTATTTGAAAGGAGGTTGGATTTGTTTATCTATTTTGAGGGGTCTGCCCTAAGCTGTTAAATCAGCCTCCCGTTCAAAGCCTTCAAGCGTAAAGCTTATATGAAGGCCTACGAGACATTGGGTAAAGACATAATCTATCTTGAAACCAAGCATGGCGCTTGGCCAGACCCAAACTTCAGAAAGAAACCCCTCGATACTGTCGAGGGGTTTTTTACGTTTAAGCCTATCATTTCCATCAAAGCTCTTTCGTTTAATTTTATCTTGAAACACAGATTAACTCCGCTTATTGTTTCGTACACGAAATACTTACCGTTTGGATTTTCCATGGCCATAGCCCGCGCAGTTGACCGCCGTCTGTTCTTTTTATTTGACCGTGCCCATACCCAATTATCAGGTGCTGCGGATAACATCCTAGCTCGCGGCTCTGGTTTGGGCCGCTCTCAAGCTGCCGTTTTGATATTTCTCGGATATAATAATGGCTGCACTTTAACAGAACTCGCCGCAGGTGTGGGCCGCAAAAACTCAGCCATTTCAGGCTTGATTGACCGCATGACAGACGCAGATTTGACGGAACGTAAAATGTCTTATGGTGATCGCCGCACCCGCACGGTCCACTTAACCGATAAAGGTTGGTTACGACGTGATGAGGTGATGAATGATTTTCGAGATTTTAACATGCGACTTGTCAAAGGCATGAGCGAGTCCGAAATTGAAACTATATTGAACTTTTTTACAGTCGCCCTTACTAATATTGAGCCGCTAAAGCCCGAATAAAGCTTTAGACTTCACACTTCAAACCGCGTAAAGACCGCGCATGACGAAGACAAAAGCAAAATCTGCAAACCGCGTTATCGAAGTTGATATCGTTTCGGACTTTGTCTGTCCGTGGTGCTGGTTAGGGTATAAATTATTCCTCAAAGGCGCCGCTCAGAGCAAGGCCCAGATTAACGTATCTTGGCGGCCTTATATGCTTGACCCGGCCGTCCCCGAAGGCGGCACGGAATATAAAGCCTATATGAAAAACAAATTCGGTGACACACCCGATAATAAGTTCAAGGCTATGAGAGATATTCTCGAAGATAAAGGACCAGCTTTGGGTATCAAATATGACTTCGGCGCGATTAAACGCCGCCCCAACACGCTTAATGCGCATCGTCTTATGCGCTGGGCACAAGGCCAAGATATCGGACAAGACTGCGCGGACGAGCTATTCATCGCCTTCATGGAAAAAGGCGGCGACATTGGAGACGTGAATGCTCTCTGCGACATAGCTGGTAAAATTGGCATGGACGTTGATATTATCCGCGAACTATTCGCAGGAGATCAAGACAAGATCGACGTACAAAATGAAATTATGTTCTTTCGCGGGCTCGGCATTTCTGGCGTGCCAACCTTTATTTACAATGGCCAATTTGCCGTGCAAGGCGCACAAGACCCCGCCGCCCATGTCAATGTCATTAAACAAGCCTTAGCTGCGCCCAACCCAACCGCTTAGAAAGCCTCAATATGTCTCCCATGCAAATCGCGGCGATCTACGCGGCTTTTCACCTCATTCTCGCGCCCATCCTGATCCTACGTGTTGGGCGAGTACGGATAGCGAATAATGTCAATATTGGGGACGGCGGAAATGACGTCTTATTTGCCCGCATTCGAGCTCATGCAAATTACACGGAAAACACACCGCTCGCCTTGATTGGGTTGTTTGCCTTAGCTTTGCTAAATGCAAGCTCCATAGGGCTTCATATTTTTGGTGCAGGGTTTTTATTAGGCCGTATTTTGCATGCTCACGGGATGGCGCAATCGCGATCAAATGGCAAAGGCCGTCTCCTTGGGGTGTTGTTATCTTTGCTAAGTTTTTTAGGCATGGCTATTTATTTGCTTATTCTCATTTTCACCTCAAATAATCTATAGTGTTATAATTATGTCCCTAGCCGACCCCATCACAACCGCAAGCCTTGCACCCGCGCTCAAGCTTCTTTTACAAAAGGCCAAGCAATACGGCGCTACATCTGCTGATGCCGTGGCTACACATGGGCGGTCTTTAGGTGTCAGTGTCCGCGACGGTGCGCTAGAAGATGTCGACAACTCCGAAGGCCGCGACATTGGCTTGCGAGTGATGGTTGGACAAAGACAAGCTTGCGTCTCAAGCTCTGACGTCTCGGAGCGCTCTATTGATGCGCTCGCGCAAAGAGCTGTCGATATGGCCCGCCTTGCTCCCGAAGATCCTTATTGCGGATTAGCCGATGATGATAGACTGGCCCAGAACATTAGCGCCGATAAGTTGGACTTATTTGACCCATCACACATATCGCCTGAAACCCTAAAACAGCGCGCGCAAGACCTAGAAGTCGCAGCGACATCCGATACACGTATCCAACAAGCCGAAGGCGCAAGCGCGAGCCATACTAGCTCAGCCCTTTATTTTATGACAAGCCGAGGGTTTGAAGGAGGGTGGCGCGCCACACGCCACGGGTTATCCGTTGCAGCTTTTGCAGAACAAGACGGAGCTATGGAGCGCGATTATGACTCAGATGGAACCCGCTATCTCTCTGACCTGCGCAGCCCAGAGGATATTGGAAAAAAAGCTGCCGAGCTCACCCTCGCACGCCTTGGCTCGAAACAAATGGCATCCGCAAGTTTACCCGTTATGTTTGACCAAAGATTGTCAGGCGGCTTAGTGTCGGCGATGATTGGCACGATTAGCGGCTCTGCAATTTCGCGGGGCATATCCTTTTTAAAAGAGGATTTAGGCAAAATGGTATTTAACAAAGATATTCAAATCATTGATGATCCCTTTATTGTTCGCGGGCACGGCTCTCGGCCTTGGGACGGTGAAGGCGTAACCGTCAAAAAACAAGCGCTTATCAAAGATTGTGTTTTACAAAGCTGGCTCCTAAATAGCGCCAGCGCAAAGCAGCTTGGCCTGACCACAACAGGACATGCGAGCCGCGGCATAGGCGCACCGCCAAGCATTGGCGCAACCAATACAACTCTTGAAAACGGAATAAAGACCAAAGCTGAACTTCTACGCGAGATGGGCGAAGGATTGCTTGTAACCGAAATGTTTGGCCCGTCGCTCAATTCTAATACGGGCGATTATAGCGTCGGCGTCTCAGGCTTTAAAGTTGAAAGCGGGATGATCGCATATCCCGTAAATGAGATTACCATCGCAGGTAATTTGCGCGATATGTACCGAACAATTATTCCAGCCAATGATATTGTCTATGACAATTCTGTAAGCGCGCCGTCTTTGCTATGCGAAGGCTTAACAATTGCAGGTCAATAAATTGCATAACCCCGCACAAGATTTAGAGCTACTACGCGATATTGTCCGCCAAGCAGGCAATATTGCCGCGACGGCCTATCATGCAGGCGATGCCAAATCTTGGGACAAACAAGATAACTCTCCTGTCACTGATGCTGATATTGCCGTAAATGACTTTCTAGCCAAGACTTTGCAAGCAGCGCGGCCCAATTATGGCTGGCTATCAGAAGAAACCAAAGATGATGACTCTCGTCACGAACGGCGGCGCAGCTTTGTTGTTGACCCAATTGACGGCACCCGCTCCTTTATTGACCGCACACAAAACTTCACCATTTGCGTGGCTGTCATAGAAGACGGGGAACCCATCGCGGGAGCGGTATTTAATCCTTTAAAAGACGAATTTTACGAAGCTTCTATTGACGGCGGGGCGCGGTTAAACAATGCTCCTATAAAAACCAGTATGTGCGACAAAATAGATGGCTGCACTATGGTTGGTTATCCGCGCAAATTTCGCCGGTTAGATTTTCCTGACATGAATTGCCGCATCGTGAACTCCATGGCCTACCGTATGGTTTTAGTCGCCAGCGGGCAGGCCCATGCCACCCTTGCTTTTACACCAAAATCTGATTGGGATTTAGCCGCAGCTACATTGATAGCCCGTGAGGCCGGTGCGCTAGTCACAGACATTCGCGGAGACATTCCGCGCTTTAACGGGGCAACAACTACGAAATTAGGCGTGATTTGTGCTAGCCCGCGCTTACAAGCTTTGTTATTAGAGAAAGTAGAGCCACATTTGGCAACATTTGATAAAAGCCTGAATAAGGCACAGGATTTTAAACATTTAGGAACAACTATGTCTGACCGCGAAGCATCTGATATTCAACTCTTACACCTTGTTATTGGCGGAGAGCTTGTAGACCCAAGCAAAACAGAATTCAAAGACCTAACCTCCGTCGATTATATCGGGGCCTATGGCTGCTTTGAAGATGCTCACATGGCATGGAAAGGCGCAGCGCAGCGCAGTGTAGATAACGCTCATATGCGCTATTTCATCCTGCACGCCCATGAATTAATTGATCCTGATAAAGACGGCGTCATTGGCTAAACCTGACCAAACTGACACAGCCCGCATATCGCGCCTTTGGCGCGATTATATCTGGCCACAAAAGGGCAGGTTTTTTACGGCTTTAGGTTTCATGGCACTTTACGCGGCGGCAACAGCCGCGTTTATTTATGTGATTACCCTTGTGATAGACGCAGCTGGGACGTTGGGAAACGATACTCAAGACGCGCTCGGCACAGCCCAAAAATATGCTTGGATTGTCTTACCCTTTCTAATTGGTGTGCCTTTATTGTCGGGAATTTCTGGATATATACAACGCATTTTAACAAACTCCATTGCCCTACGCAGCGTTGGTAAGATGCAAAACCAAATGTTCGCTAGTACCCATCGCCGCGATTATGCGCAATTTTCTCGCGAGCCAATTGGGAATTTGATCTCAAAATTCACAAATGATGTAACCGTGGTATCCAATGCCCTTGTGCGCATCTTAGGAAATTTATTCAAAGATCTTCTAACAATTGTTTTTACTATAGGTGTGATGCTTTGGACGAATTGGCAGCTTAGCTTGGCCATGGTTGTTTTCGGGCTTGCCTTTTGGCCCATTATTGAAATTTCAAAACGCTTGCGGGGTAACTCCCATGATGTCCAAAACCACATTGGACGTATCACATCTGAGTTAAAAGACAGCTTTAGCGGTGCAAGGATGGTCAAAACCTATGGTCTTGAAACCGCCGAAAGTAAGCGCTTGAATTACAGTTTCGACGAGCGCATTCGGCTTTACCTCAAACTTGTCACTCAGCAAGCCCGCATTGATCCTATCCTCGAAGTTTTAGGGGGGGTAGTCATTGCCTGCGTTGTGATTTTCGGGGTGTATCTATTTGCCAAAGGCCAAGCCACAGGCGGTCAAATCGCA
>JBDVGI010000065.1:0-2507 GCA_039962885.1 Litorimonas sp.
AGAAGATCTAGGCTGGTTTACAATGGTCTGCGGCGCCATCCCTCCAAATATCCTCGAGGCCGATATAGACGGTTTTTATGATGCCTATCGAGCCGCAACGGGGTGGAGTAAAGATGTCATTAATCCAGCAAGCTCGGCGTATTTCTTAATAATTGCGTCAATCAAAACGCATATGGGCATGATGAAATCATCCGATGCACTCAGTGAAAATCCGGCTCAGGCGCAGTCCGTTCTGGCCGCCTATTATTTAAACATCACGACCTACCAGCATATGAATTGGATGAATGCTGTTAAATTTGCTGAAAGTCATAAATCGTGATGGACGCAATTGACGCCGCTCTCATGACTTTGTGAAGATATTCCCAAAGCTAGGCATTTCGGCTGGTGGGCATAAATGAGAGCCCTTATTCGCCCTTTAATCCCAAAGCCGCAAACCCCGGTCTTGCTAACCTCCAAGCTCCACGACAACTTTACCAATATTGGCGCCCGTGAAGAGTTTCGAATAAGCCGTTACAGTGTTCTCCAGCCCTTTGACTGAGTCGAATGGTAATTTCAATTGACCTGCATCAGCCCATTTTTTCAGAGTCTGATTGATTTCCGGGCCTCGGTGATAGAAGTCTGGTGAGAAAAAGCCCTCAATGCGCAGTCTGTTCATCAAGACCTGATCAAATTTAGCAGGTCCAGGAACGGCACCATCCGCAATGTAATTGGTAATCAATCCGCAAACGGCTATGCGTCCGAATGTTGCCATATTAGAAATAGCAGCGTCCAAAATAGGCCCGCCAACATTATCAAAATATATATCAACACCCTCCGGACAATGGTCTTTAATGGCCTGTTCGACATTTTGCGATTTGTAATTAATAAACCCATCAAAACCATATTGCGACGTAATCACCTCTCCCTTTTCATCTGTTCCGCAAATGCCGATAACTTTGCAGCCCGCTAATTTCGCGACCTGACCAGCCATTATCCCTGTACATCCGGCAGCCGCCGACACGAGGAAAGTTTCTGAGGGTTTGACACGCGCGACCTCGATAACCCCGACATAAGCTGTCCAACCGTTTGCGCCGTACACGCCCACATGTTCACTCAGATTATCAACCGGATTCGAGATTGTTGCAGAGTATACTTCTCTAGGGTCGACAATACAATAATCAGACCATGTCCCATAGCAACGTACAATATCGCCAGATTTGTATTCAGGGTGACGACTTTCAACAACTTCGCCAATAGTTGTACCCAGTATTTTTGATCCTAAAGGCAGCGGTGGTGAGTATGAATCTACGCGGTCTGTCATCCACATACGCGTACCGCTATCCATAGATAAAACGCGGGACTTAAGCAGGTATTGTCCATCCTCAAGTGTTGGTAAGTCTTCTTCAATCAACTCCAAGGCCGAGTGATAATCATTCCCAACAGGGCGGCTCGATAACATCCAATGCTTCGCCTTCAATGTCCATTCCCCTGAGTTTGATCTTTGATCTTTAATATTACTATATGTAGGTTTCGATGTTGTCACAACTAACTATAATATCAGCAATCAATGATTATGAGTTTGTGATAGAGCCTACATAATAACGATATAATATACGGGAGTCGAATGATGATTATTTCACCCTCTATTTCAGAAGTATTAAGAGGCATAATTCATGAAATTGGCGGGTCGTTTAAAAACGACCTTGACCCTGTTAAGAGCGCTCAAATCGATACGATTATTGGTGTGCTAGGCAGCTGCGCTATGAGAGCTGATCATCAAGCCCGCTTTATCAAAGAAGAAACGAGTGCTATTCGAAATTTGGCCGAAAACTATATTGCTTCCGGCGGCTCGTCTGATGCTATCAAAACATGTCTATCGGATATGGATTCAGCTCAAACAGGTGAAGCCCTTTATGAAAAAGCTAGTGAAACCTTATCAGCAATCTGTGATATGGGGCAGGCGATTAGCCCTGATTTATCAAATGAAGTTTTTGCGTTGCTAGAACAAAGACTTACCAATGAAACGACGATAATAGGCGGTGGATTTGAAGCTGCAGGACGCGGTTAACTTTCGCGTATCACATCAATATAATGGAAAATAGTATGTCTGACATAAATGTCTTAGCTGACAGGATTGAAAGCTTTGTACGCAACACAATAGTGCCTTTCGAGAGAGATCCGCGCAACGAAACACATGGACCAAGCGACGACCTCGTCCAAGAGATAAGAGCACTGGCTCGCGCAGAAGGCTTGATGACGCCGCATATCAAACCAGATGGCGCTCATGTCAGCCAAAGAGACACCGCTACACTTCTTAAAAAAACGGGTCTCTCGCCGCTTGGGTCTTTGGCCTGTAACACGGCGGCGCCTGATGAAGGCAATATGTTCTTGTTAGGAAAGGCAGCCAGTGAAGAACAGAAAACAAAATATTTGGAAAAGCTTGTAACAGGTCACCACAGATCTGCGTTCTTTATGACTGAGCCCGCAAGCGAGGGCGGTGCAGGCTCTGATCCGTCCATGATGAAGAC
>JBDVGI010000066.1:0-11768 GCA_039962885.1 Litorimonas sp.
TTTTCTCCGTCTGACGTTGCAATACCGCAAGCTTCTTGGCCGCGATGTTGTAAAGCGTGAAGCCCAAGCGCAGTTAAAGAGGCGGCATTTGTGAGGCCGAAAATACCAAAAACTCCGCATTCTTCGCGAATTTTGTCGTCATTTGGATCAAACTCACAGGACGGGTTCATATTTCCATCCGTGTTGTTAGAGGAAATCTCTGCGAACATATCGGTCATTGCTGTAATTCCTCCGCAAGTGCGCCAAAGTCACCATCTTTAATTCGGTCCGCATATGACCGCATTTTAGCAAATGGCAAAGCTCTTATCGCGCTCCCTATATTATCTAGCAGCGGATAAAAAGTGGAATCTTGTAACATAGTTGGGAGAGGTTTGGGCTCTGCATTCATTTGTTCGCGCATGGATTTAGGCATCTGTGCGATAACCTCAGGAGAAATATTATTGGTTTCGATATACTCTCTAAATTCTTTGGCCTCTGAGCTGGCACGGTGTTGGGAGGTTAGAACCATGACACCAAGAGCGGCAATGATTAAGCCGCGTGCAACGCCAAAGCCCGCGCCCAATATACGATCAATGAAACCTATACTTTTGCCTTTTAGGGATTTCGTAAGTTTGGACAAAATCCCAAGGACAAGCAAATAAGATAAAGCCCCAACTCCAAGGACGAGTGCCCCGTCCGCAAGCCAAGGCGGGGAAATGAAATCATGAGCCGCAAACCGGAACTGACCCCAAAAGAATAATGTTATAAGGGCGGCTACAGTGATAGCTAATATCGAAATAACTTCGCGAGCAAAACCACGAGAGGCCGCGTAAAGTAACGAGATGCCGAGTAAGACTAAAACGGCAATATCAAAGCCATTAAAGTCAAATCCCCCAATGGAGATAAGTCCAATAAGCATAGGCAAACCACATCCTCATATTAGGCAGCCCATGTGCTTGGATGCTCAAGGCCGCTATCCTGACTTGCTTCTACACGTTTGATAAGGTCTGGCAAAGCCTTGATTGTTATGAGGGGAAGAACAGAATTGTCATTCTCTTTAGATTTTATCGGATTGGCAGTAATAGCCCGCTTAAAGCCTAGCTTTGCAGCTTCTTTTAGGCGCGCATCCGCGCGGCCAACAGGGCGCACATCGCCCGATAGGCTGATTTCCCCAAAGATAACCGAATCAGATGGCAATGGCATGTCAAAGGCCGAGGAGGCTATTGCTGCGGCAACAGCCAAATCTGCTGCGGGTTCGTTAATCCGCAGCCCCCCTGCCACGTTTAAATAGACATCTTTGCCTGCAAAACTTACGCCGCAACGGGCCTCAAGAACGGCTAAAACCATTGCCAAACGACCACTATCCCAACCAACAACCGCGCGGCGGGGCGTTCCAAAAGCCGCAGGGGCAACAAGGGCTTGAATTTCTGTTAAAACTGGGCGCGAGCCTTCGAGTCCTGCAAAAACAGCCGCTCCAGTTGACGCTTCGCCGCGGCCATCGAGGAATAAGGCAGATGGGTTAGGGACCTCGGCCAAACCTGTTTCGCGCATTTCAAAGACGCCTATCTCATCCGTTGGCCCAAATCGGTTCTTATGGCCACGCAAAATACGAAATTGATGGGCGCGGTCGCCTTCAAAATACAGCACAGCATCAACCATGTGTTCAACCACACGCGGGCCTGCAATTTGTCCATCTTTGGTGACGTGACCTACTAGAATGACGCAAGCGCCGCTCTTTTTAGCAAAACGGGTGAGCTCCTGTGCGCAGGCCCGTACTTGAGCAACAGTTCCGGGCGCAGCCCCTAACTGGTCAGTCCAAAGTGTCTGGATGGAATCTATGACAACGACTTGAGGTTTTGTGCTCATCAATGCATCAAGAATGGGTCCAAGTGACGTTTCTGCGGCCAAAGATACTGGTGTGCCGGCCATTTCAAGACGTTTTGCGCGGCGGCGTACTTGCCCCGTAGATTCCTCACCTGAAATATAAGCGGTTTTAATGCCAGCAGCGGCAAGCCGTCCTGTGGCCTGAAGTAATAGTGTTGATTTTCCGATACCAGGGTCGCCGCCCACAAGTAGAGCAGAGCCTGGGACAAGACCTCCGCCTGTAACGCGGTCAAGCTCGCTTATACCTGTCTTTAAGCGCGGGACATCGCGGCTTTCCCCCCCCAAATCGACAAATTCAAGTCCGCGCGTTTTTCGTCGTTTATGCGCAGGTTTCGCATTTTGACTTTGAGCTTCTTCAACCAAAGTGTTCCATTCGGCACATGCGTCACAACGACCTGCCCATTTTCCGTGAACGGTTCCGCAAGATTGGCAGACAAATATAGAACTAGGTTTAGGCATATCAGATTCCTTCTTCATCTCTATAAGAATGATTTTCCAAGAAAGTCAAGTTTTGTTTATGCTTTGTTCTAATTTAAAATTCGTATTTTAGTGAAGATATTCTTAAGGCATTTCGCATAAAAAATATCTAATTTCATGTTTGTGGAATGATGAAACCTTATGTTTGGAATGGATTATGGTTTTAAATGTTGTTACGATTAGGCGCTGTATTGCGTTGAGCTTATTTCTGAATCTTGGCCTAAATACCGCCCAAGCCGCGAATATTGACCGTCCATTTTTTAGAGCGGGCCCTGTTGTTATCGTATTTTCTGGCGGGGATTTCGTTGAAAATAACGGGGAAGCCCCGCTTGCGCATGATTTTGTATTATTAGAAAATGTGGCTTCTGGGACTGCGGGTAATGATATAATTGCTGGGGATGGGGTCACAGTAAATTTCCCGTTTGACCCGATTAGTGACGGCACAACCGCAGGAATTCCGTTTGATATTACTGGACAAACGTCGGGCGGCGCTTTTACGAGCAACCCATCTTTTCAAGTTTTGGATGCTAATGATAGCTATACGGCGTTTGGATTGGATAATAACACGAATATTGATTTAGTTGATGGGCAGGATCGTTTTGCGTTTTTCTTTGTCGCGAGTAATGCGCCATTTGATATTTTTGCAACTGCGGGGAATTTCTCTGCAAGCGGTGACTTTGTCGGCCTTGGACTTGATAATGTACAATATAATTTCTTTGAAATCACGCCGGCATCCGCGTCGATTGGACAAGCTGCACAAAGCCCGTCTGTTGGCGGAAGCGGAGTTGTTATTGGACGTGCTGGCGGACCATTTGCCTCGCTAGGGGATTTAGCTTCTGGAACAGTGAAAGTCTTTGATGGCGGACGCAGGACAGCAAGGGTCGCTGGAAATATCGCAGGTCAAGCTGCGGGATTTGCCTCGCTTTATAGACTGCAAGGCTCGCCAGTAGCTGGCGATAATTATGATTTATCCCAAGGTGTCGGTAGTCTATCTGCAGATGTTACATATACGATTTTTGCGCCGTGATATGCGGTGTGCCTTGTCTGTCTTATAAGGCTTTATCAAGAATGGATTCTAGTTTGGCTATATTTGCGCCAGAGACAAACTCATCTCCAATTACAAAAAACGGCGTTCCTGTCAGAGCAGGAATACGGTCTGACAATAAAATCGTATCATCGATCTGACGTTCAATCTCTGCGTCATTCATATCTTTGTCAAATTTGTCCATATCAAGCCCCGCTTTTGCAGCCATTTTGCGGACGCGCTCAGGCGTTAGGCTGCGTTCTGCCATAAGCGCGAAATGCATGGTGGAGTATTTCCCTTGACGGCTAGCTGCAAGAGCCGCCTTGGCTGCATTACGTGAGGTTTTGCTACGCCCATCAAGGATAGGAAGCTCTTTGAAAATAACCCGAACGTCATTTGGATGCTCTTCCATCGTATCTTTGAGCCATTGCGTGGATTTCTTGCAAAAGCCACAATTATAATCGAAAAACTCAACGATTGTGACCTTGGCATCTTTTGGCCCAATGGAGACATCGCGGGGGTCTTTATGTAAGGCATCAGATACAGCGGCAAGGGTTTCACGACCTTGCTTGGCTTCGAGTTCTATTAGCACGTCACGAATGAGTTCCGGGTTCTCAAGTAGGTAGGACTTCACAATTGCTTCAATTTGCGATTTATCTGTAAGGCTCACCGCATCAGCTTGAGCTTGCGCGCAGCCTGCCATGGCGAAAAAGCCAAGGGTTAAAGCTGTCGTCGTAAGAAGTTTCATTATATTATTTCCAGTGAGGTTTTAGATAACGCTGTGTAATCTGTATTTAATTTTTCAGATTATATTTTTGTCTTATTTATTATCTTTGTCCAGAGCTTGTTACAGAGAAATTGAACGGCTTAGGGCCTCTACGTCGTCCGCTTTTTGATGATAACTTTGAATTTGTAATGACGATAATGTCTGAAGCTCGACGCCATTGCGGGTCTCCGCGTGCCAGATCTTTTTGTGCACGTTGAGCAAATGAGCGCGCGCTCACATAATCCCCTACGGCATAAAACCGTTCCGCAGTTGCGTATTTTGCGAGGGCGTCTTGACCATTTTGTCCATAAGCTTGTGCAAGTAAATACCACCCATACCCATAATTTTCTTCATCAAAGAGGGCGGATTTAATGAGTGCAATAGCTGCGTCAGTGTCGGCTCTATCTTCTGTATACATGAGCGAGCGAGCTAAAGCGGTTTTCAATAAAGGCGCATCAGGTTTTAATTCTAGGGCGCGTCTTCCTGGTTCTATGGATTCAATACCCTTGCCGCTCTCATATAATATTTGTGACTTAAGTTCGTAGAAATAGGGGTTTTCAGGCTCGTCTTCTATCAGGCTATCAATCTCTTTTATCGCATTTTTAAGATCGGCTGCTTTAAAATTTGCAACAGCGCGCGCATAACGTGCGGGCTTGCTTTGGTCAGATAAAGGGTAAAGCGTGTAAACGATTTGCGGGGCATCTAGAAATCCGTGCAATTTTGCTTGCATCATTTCATGGATATGTTGGTCTTCTTCAGACCCGACGGCTTCAGCGTGAGGACTTTCGGCCACGCGTTCACGCAATGCATCAATACGGCGCGAAGATAGAGGATGGCCCCGAAAATACGGAAAGCGTCTCGCATTGGACAAAATTTCTTGAGCGCGAAATTTTTCGAAAAATGCAATTAGGCCAGCACCTGACTCATTTGTTTCTTCCAAAAACTTGGCGGCATATTGATCAGCAGCACTTTCATTTGTCCGTGAGTAGGCAAGGGCTTCAACTTGTGCAAATTGTTGCGAGCCGCCTAAGACAAGTGCGCCTGCTTCAGTTTCGCCAGCTAAGATGGCTGCAATACCAACTGCCGCGGCGATGAGTAATGCCCCATATGCGCTGCTATTTCCTTCGTCACTGCGTACAATATGTGCACCGACAATGTGGCCTGTCTCATGAGCTATGACGCCCTTAAGTTGGTTTGGGTTATTGGCTTCCAAAATCAAACCGCTGTGGAGGAATATATTTTGTCCGCGCGTCACAAAAGCGTTTAAACTGGGGTCATTCACAAGGTAAATATCTACACTCTCAGGGGATAGGTCAGCGGCCTTCAAAATTGGCGTAGTGAATTCTTGTAAAACTTCTTCTATCTCAGTATCTCGCAATAGAGATTGCGCGGAGGCTTGGGCAGCACAAACGGCTGTCACAATACAGGCGGCAACGCCTATCTTTAAAGATTTTTTCCAAGCATTTTTAAAATTTGTCATATTATGCTTGTTTCAAAGCTAGGCCTATACGTCAAGTTACGCCGAAGTCATATTACAGTTCATTTGCACAGAAAACTCTGACGTTTAAGTGAGGCACCTGAGGGCCTCACGATTGTTTATGTAGCCGAGGGCCTCTTAGCCTATGACTTAAGGAGACGATTCCAAAGTCCCTTTTTCTTTGAAGACTTTTTTGTGTCAGATGCAGAGTTGTTAGCGTTTATACCTGATGTTGCCGTATTGTCAGTTGTAGAGGGCGTTTGGGTATCGCTCTTAACAGATGGCTTTGGACTCGCGGGCGGCGTTGTTTTTTCAAGAGTATTGGCTTTAGGCGAGGGGGCTTTTTTAGGAGCCGTTTTCTTAGCAGGCTCCTTTGTTTTCGCAGGAGCAGCCTTCTTTGCAGGGGCTTTTGCTTTAGCGGTCGCTGCTTTTTTCGCAGGAGCTTTCGCTTTCGCAGGAGCCGCTTTCTTTTTAGGCGCCGCTTTTTTTGCGGGAGCCTTTGGTTTAGCAGCCGCTTTGGCTTTAGATGGGGCTTTAGCGGGAGCTTTACGTTTTGCTGAAGGCTTCTTTGTTTTTACAGAATCATCATTTGCCGTTTTTTCACTTGAGCTTTTCCGGTTAGGGGCCTTTCTTCGGGCTGAAGAGCGTTTTGCCTGCGGAGCTTTATCGGTCACTTTGTTATCGCGAGGTTTAGACTCAGCCTTAGGGTCTTGCACAGTTTTACTTTGCGGGGCTTCTGAACTACTCGCCTTACGAGTCGGAGCTTTACGCCGTGCTGTTGAGCGCGCTTTTTTTACGGCCTTTTCTGCAGGTTTATCCTTATCAGCTTCTGTTGGATTGGTTTCACTAGATGTACTTGAATTCTGAGTATTACGCTTGCGCTTTGGGGCAGACTTTCGGCGACCTTTAGATGTCTTCTCAGTCTTATCAGCTGTGTTCTCAGGCGGTGTCTCTAGGTCAGTCTTATTATCGGCATTTGTGCCTTCAGATGTGTTGCGATTGTCCTCACGAGACTTACGACCACGGCCTCCGCGGCGACCTCTACGGCTACGGCGTTTTGATGTGTCCTCATTAGGCTCACTATCATCTTTATGACGGCGACTTTGCGACTCGTCGCTCTTTTTATCTTCGCTAGTCTCTTCATCGTCATTTTTGCGAGATTTTCGCTTTGCGTTTTGTTGGTCTTTTTGGCGCTCACGTTTAAATGCGCGTTCAATTTCCACAAGAGGGTCTTCGCGGCCTTCCTCGCGGGCTTCGATAATTTCAATTTGGTAAGATGGCCGAATGAGAGTGTCATCACCAATTACTTCGGTGAAGACATCTGATTTTTCATCAACTTCTTGCAGTAAGGATCTCTTTTCATTGAATAAATATAGAGCAACATCCGGAGATGTCTTAAGGCAAATACGGCGAGCTTTACCGCGAACACCAAATTCTTCAACGGCTCGAATTGCAGCTAAAGCGCTACTTTCAATCGTACGTTTGCGGCCAACACCTTCGCAATGTTCGCAATGCGCTGTTGAACCTTCGAGAAGACTACGGCGGCGGCGTTGACGGCTGATTTCCATCAACCCAAATTGAGATATACGGCTAGATTGAATGCGCGCACGATCTTGAGAGATGGCGTCTTTCATTTTCTTTTCTACCGCGCGGTTGTTACGGTTTTCGTCCATATCGATAAAATCAATAACGATAAGGCCAGCGAGGTCACGTAAGCGCATTTGGCGTGCCAGTTCTTCGGCGGCTTCTAAGTTTGTCCGAAGTGCGGTGCGTTCGACATTCCGCTCTTTTGTGCTTCGCCCTGAGTTAACATCGACAGAGACAAGCGCTTCCGTTGGGTGGATAACCAGATAGCCACCGGATTTTAGCTGCACGACACTATCCAAGCTTGCCTCGATTTGGCGCTCCACATTATACCGTAGAAATAGCGGAATGGTTTCTTTGTATTGCTTTACGAATTTCGCATGGCTCGGCATCAGCATTTTAATAAAGGCTTTTGCATTCTTATAAGCCTCATCTCCTTGAACAAGCACTTCAGCAATGTCTTTATTGTATAGGTCCCGAATAGAGCGTTTGACCAAATTTCCTTCTTCGTGAATAAGGGCAGGAGCTGTGGATTTCAGGGTTGTTTCCCGAATTTCTTCCCAAAGCCGTGCAAGGTAATCATAGTCGCGTTTAATCTCGACCTTTGTACGTTTAGCTCCGGCTGTTCGGACAATGACGCCCATGCCTTGAGGAACAGACAGATCACTCATAACTGTTTTCAAGCGTTTGCGATCAGAGCTATTTGCAATTTTGCGAGAGATGCCGCCGCCGCGAGGCGTATTTGGCATCAAAACACAATAGCGTCCTGCCAAAGACAAATATGTTGTCATGGCGGCGCCTTTATTGCCGCGCTCTTCTTTTACGGCTTGGATAAGTAGGATTTGGCCACGCTTAATCACTTCTTGGATTTTATAGCGGCGGCGTGACATGCGTTTGCGGCGTGTGGAGGCGACTTTGGCTTGTTCGTCTGCAACCTCAGCATCAGCCTCATCGGCGACGTCATCTGCGTCTGGGTCTACATTTTCATCGCGGTCACTTTTAGCGTCTGCCTCATCATCTGCTGCTAATGCGTCTGCGCCATCATCACTATCGTCTGCTTCATCGTTAGAACCATCAGACTTTCGAGATTTGGATCGTGATTTAGATTTAGTTGCTTTGCGCTTAGGGGTTTCAGATTCAACCTCATCCTCAGCGTCCTCATCTTCTTTGGCTTCAGCTTCTTCGGCCTCAATAAGGGCCATGCGGTCCTCATATGGAATTTGATAGTAATCAGGATGAATTTCAGAAAAAGCGAGAAAGCCGTGGCGATTTCCGCCATATTCGACAAAAGCGGCTTGCAGAGATGGCTCTACGCGTGTGACGCGGGCCAGATATACGTTACCTCTAAGTTGTCGCTTGTTGCGACTTTCAAAATCTAATTCTTCAACGCGGTTTGAATCGACAATGACGACGCGAGTTTCTTCCGGGTGGGCGGCGTCGATTAACATTTTTTTGGTCATGAATTTCTCCAGAGCCACGCGCGAAGGCATCTATTTGCACATAATGCGTATAGTAGGATGCAGGTCGCTGCGATGGCGTAAATTTAGTCAGTGTAATGTTGCTTGCGGCGCGCAGCATTGTCCCAGCCTTAGCCGTGTAGGACATGATATATGTTAATGCTGCGTGCATAGTAACTTTCGAATGAGCGCGAGTGTCGCGCATGATAGTATCTGCCACTTCCTGTGAATCGTGATGACTATCATGTCCTATGTGCATGATTTTCCTCGCAAGTGCAAAACATTTGTCACAAAACTTTCCAACTTGAAACCTTTGCCTGAATCTGTCGGTTTTTTAAGCTTTTAAGCTGTGTTTTTCCCCATCAAAACATCAACGGTAAGGTTTTATTCACTATGACCGAAGCATAAGGTGTACCTATGAAACGCGGTTTGGCCATATCAGCTATAATAGCAAGCTTAATGAGTTTCGCTACGCCAGCTTTTACGCAAGGCCGCTACTTTAAAAACAACGTACCCTATCCGCGCCTGAAGCCGAGCGTATCAACACGGCAGGTTGTACAGCCTGTTATTGTTATTGATCCTGGTCATGGTGGACGTGACCCAGGTGCGATTGGTAAAAAAGGAACACAAGAAAAAACAATCACCTATAAGGCGGCGCAAGAGCTTGAGGCTATCTTGGCTCAATCGGGCAAGTATAAGGTCATTGTGACGCGTAAAGGGGATCAATATATTGCCCATGAAGAACGGCTGCGAATTGCGCGAGCTGGCGGGGCGGATTTGTTTATCTCGCTTCATGCTGACTCGACAGGCAACAGAACGGCGCGCGGGGCTTCCGTCTATACGCTAGCGGACCGCGCTAAAGGACGTTCCAAACGATTGGTGAATACGCAAAATTGGATTTTGGATGTAGACCTAGCCACCCAAAGCGATCCTGTAGGTGACATTTTAGTCGATCTGGCACAGCGAAAAACAGAAAGCCAATCTGAACAATTTGCTAATATTTTACTGAAAAACCTTGAAGGTAAAACGAGGCTTATCGGAAATTCACATAGGCGGGCGGGGTATTTCGTTCTGCTTGCGCCAGATGTTCCTGCAGTTTTGCTTGAACTTGGTTTTCTATCCAACGCGAATGACGAAGACCTTCTGAAATCCAAAAAACATCGGCGGAAGATTTTGAGCGCCGTTAAGGGCTCTGTTGATCAATATTTCAAACAAATTAATGGCTAGCTCTACCGTATGGGCTATTTGTCATTAGTATTTGGCGAAGGAATCAGGCAAAAGAAAAATTGTAATTTCGCCCTAATTTATCCGCAATTTGAAAGCAGACGCTGATATTATGACCGCCGATATAATAGAAAACACTCTGCCCTCTGATGGGCCGCGCAAAAAACGCTCTAAGCTTTGGGTTGCTATCAAGTGGCTGTTTTTAATTGGGTGCGTATTTGGAGTATTTATCCTGATTGCGGCTTTTGTGTTTTACATCCGTGCAACCAAAGACTTACCAACTCTTGAAGCTTTAGCTGAGTATAAACCTCCCGTCATGACCCGCGTTCATGCAGGCGATGGTAAATTAATCACAGAGTTTTCAAAACAAGCCCGCGTCTTTGTACCTGTAGAGACAATTCCGAAAAAATTGCAGCTCGCTTTTGTGGCAGCAGAAGATAAGCGCTTCTACAGTCATAATGGTTGGGACCCGATTGGACTGACCCGTGCGGCGCTAAGTGCGCCTGCCAAGAAGCTCAAAAAACAGCGCGTCGGCGGGACATCTACTATTACGCAGCAAGTGGCGAAAAACTTCCTCGTTGGGGACGATTATTCCATGACACGAAAAATTCGCGAGATTGCCATTGCGCGCCGTATGGAAGAGGCGCTGAGTAAAGATGATATCATAGAATTATATCTGAATGAAATTTATTTCGGGCGAGGGGCGTATGGCGTCGCTGCGGCATCGTTGAAGCATTTCGGCAAACCTATGGATGAGTTGACCTTGGCTCAAATGACGTATCTGGCCTCTGTACCGAAGGGGCCATCTAATTACCGTCTTGATGATCCAAAAGGGTACAAAAAGGCCAAAAACCGTCAATCCTATATTCTAGGGCGTATGCGCGAAGATGGGTATATTACCAAATCCGAGGCTGACGCAGCCAAATCAGCTGACCTCAACTGGGTGAGCCGCCTTGAAGGTGCAGAGTTTTTAGCTGCAGAATATTTCGTCGAAGAAGCGCGTAAGAAAATTTATAAATTATATGGCCAAGACGAGCTATATTCTGGCGGACTATCAATCCGCACGACGCTTGATACAAAAATGCAGCTAGCAGGACGCCGCGCCTTGCGCCGCGGTATAGAGCGTTTTGATAGGCGCCACGGGTATCGGGGGCCATTGACATCTTGGGATAGCCTTGATGATTGGAAAAAACGCTTAACCGAATTTGAAGGCCCTAAAGATGTGACCGATTGGCGCGTAGCTGTTGTGCTGGATGTCTCTGATAAGCAAGCCAAACTTGGTTTTGCTCCAAAGGATGCTGGGGACCAAAGCGAAGCCCCCGCGAGTGATGTAAATACAGATGATAAAGGCGTGATGAAAATTGCTGATATTGACTGGGCCGCAAAAGCACTGCCTAAGGGACGTGTTACCAATAAACCTAGCTCGGTTAAGCAAATCGTGAAAGCAGGAGATGTTATTCTCGTACAGCGTAAGGCTGCAGGCAAAGACGGTACGATAAGCACCGAGTATAACTTGCGCCAAGTCCCAAAGGTCAATGGCGGTCTTATCGCGATGGACCCTCATACGGGCCGCGTATTATCCCTTATTGGTGGTTATAGTTTTGAACAAAGCGAATTTAATCGGGCGACACAAGCGAACCGTCAACCAGGCTCTGCTTTTAAACCCTTCGTCTATGCCGCAGCTCTACAAAATGGATATACGCCAGCTAGTCAGGTGCTAGATGCGCCATTTGTGATCGAACGCCAAGATGTGGAATGCGAAGAAAATGAGCTAGGCGCGCTTGAATTGCGCGGACAGCAAGAAGATCGCAATGTTCAAAATATTGACGAAGACATTGCCGAAGACGATGAGTGCGAACGGTTTTACAAGCCATCAAACTATAATGCAGGCAAATT